>UQBS01000023.1 GCA_900539345.1 uncultured Coriobacteriaceae bacterium
CTGCCGGGCCGCAGCTACGCCGAGAAGGACGGCACCTTCACCAACACCGAGCGCCGCGTGCAGCGCGTGCGCAAGGCCGTGGAGATCGCGGGCGACACCAAACCCGACACCGAGATCTTCACGCTCATCATGAACCGCATGGGCTACCCGCAGCCCCTGCTCTCCCCCGCCCAGGTGATGGACGAGATTGCAAGCCTCACGCCCTCCTATGCGGGCATCTCGCATGCCCGGCTCGACGGCGAGGCGGTCGCGGGACGCGGCCTTCAGTGGCCGTGCACCTCACCCAATCATCCCGGCACACCGATCCTGCACGCCGGCGGCTTTGCGCGTGGAAAGGGTGCCTACTCGCCTGCGCCCTACAAGCCCGCCCAGGAGCTGCCCGACGCCGACTACCCGCTCGTGCTTACCACCGGCCGCATCCTCTACCAGTACAACGCCTGCGCCATGACCGACAAGACGCCCGGCATCAACGAGATTGCCAGCGAGTCGTTTATCGAGGTCAACCGCGCGGATGCAGCGGCGCTGGGCATCGAGGACGGCGAGCGCGTGCGCGTGAGCTCGCGACGCGCGAGCATCGAAACCCAGGCCCATGTCTCCGACAAGACCAACCCCGGACAGACGTGGATGCCGTTCCACTTCCAAGACGGCAACTCCAACTGGCTCACGAACGCCGCGCTCGACGGCATCGCAAAGGCGCCCGAGTACAAGGTGTGCGCCGTACGAGTGGAGAAGCTCGCCTAGACACATGCGGGCGGGGATATGCGCTAGCATTTAGTCCGTCATATCCCCGCCTGCTTGTAAGGAAGTCAGCGCGCCATGTGCCCAGCGATGGCAGAACCGAATACCGCACCCGCAACGCCTGCAAAGACCAAACGGTCCCGCGCCCCACGTCAGATGAACATGACCGAGGGCCCCCTTCTGGGAAACATCCTGATCTTCGCGCTGCCGCTCGCCGTGTCGAGCTTTTTGCAGCAGCTCTTCAACACCGCCGACACCATGGTGTGCGGCCAGCTGCTCGGCAACACCGCGCTTGCCGGCGTGGGAGCATGCGCGCCCATCATCAACCTGCTCGTCAACCTGTTCACGGGCTTGTCCGTTGGCTCCAACGTCGTCATCGCCATCTACGTGGGGCGCAAGGACGACGAGAAGACCGCGCTGGCCGTGCACACCTCCGTGCTCCTCGCGCTTGTGAGCGGCCTCATCATCGTCGTCGCGGGCCTGCTGGTTTCAGACTCGATGCTGCGCGCCATCGGCACGCCCGATTCCGCCATGCCCGACGCCCTCACCTACCTGCATATTTACTTCCTCGGCATGCCGTTTGTCATGCTGTACAACTTCGGCAGCGCCATACTTCGCAGCAAGGGAGACACGCGCCGCCCCCTGTGGTGCCTGGCGGCGGGCAGCATCCTCAACATAGGGCTCGACCTTTTCGTCGTGCGCGTGCTGGGCATGGGCATCGCCGGCATCACCTTCGCAACGCTCATCTCCTACGCCCTGTCGGCAGGCCTCATCGTCATGTGCCTGCTTCGGGAAGAGGGTCCGTTCCGCCTCGAGCTCGCACGACTCAAGCCCTCGCGCAAGCAGCTGACCGACATTCTCAAGATGGGCGTACCGGCCGGTCTGCAAGGCGCTGTGTTCTCGTTTTCCAACCTCATCATCCAGTCGGGCATCAACGGCTTCGGCGAGGCCGCCATGTCGGGTTCGGCGGCCGAGCTCAACTACGAGTTCGCCAGCTATTTCATGGCGGCGGCCTTCGCCTCGGCAGCCGTAACGTTTACGAGCCAGAACTTCGCCGTGCGCAAGTACGACCGCTGCAAACGCGTCTTCGCCCTGTGCATGGTGTACGGCGTTGTGAGCGCAGGTCTGCTGAGCCTTCTCTTCGTGGCAAACAACCGCTTCTTCATCGGGCTGTGCGCGTCCAACCCCGACGCCATCACGTACGGCATGGAGCGCATGCTGCTCGTGGAGGCCTTCGAATGGGTCGTCTGTTCCTATGAGGTGACGGCAGGCGCCCTTCGCGGCATGAAACACTCCCTTTTGCCCACGGCCATCATCTTGTTCGGCACGGTGGGCATGCGCATGGTATTCTTCTTCACCATCTTTACCGCGCACCCGGATTTCAACCTGCTCATGCATGTGTACCTGGGCACTTGGGCTCCAACGGGCGTGGCGATGCTCGTCGCGTACTTCCTGGTGTGCAGGAAGGCGTTCAAACCAGCGGCTGACAAACCCGCCGAAGCGCAAGCTGCGTAGGGCCCTGCGCGGACACACATCGGCTGGCTCGCACATCTCGTCTTGGAGGAACCCGCCATGACTAAAATCGTCGTCAGCGACATCGACTTTGAAGACACCGACCTCGAGCAGGCGCTTGTGGAAGGGGCGGACATCGAGTTCGCGCGCTTCCAAGACCGCACGCCCGAGGGAATCATCCGCAACGCCGTGGGCGCCCAGGGCATCATTACAAGTTATGGCGACTTCACAGCCGAGGTCTTCGAGGCGCTGCCGGACCTGCGCGTGGTAAGCCGCACCGGTGTGGGCTACGACAGCATCGACATCGCCGCAGCTACCGAGCACGGCGTAGCTGTGTGCAACGTGCCCGGCTACGGCACTGAGGTTGTCTCCGACCATGCGATAACCCTGGCCCTGGCGTGCCTGCGCCGCATCAACGAGCTCGACCGCGACATCAAGGCAGGCGTGTGGGACTTTGCACGCACGCGCCCCTTGGGCCAGTGCGCGGGTCGTGTCTTCGGCGTGGTGGGCATGGGAGAAATCGGCCGCGCCGTGGCAAAGAAGGCAAACGGGCTGGGCTTCAAGGTGGTGTGCTGGTCGCGCTCGCTCAAGCCGGGCCGCCGCACCCCCGAGGGCTACGACATCCTTGATTACGAAGAACTTCTGCGTGCAAGCGACGTGGTGAGCTTCAACTGCGCACTGGCGCCCCAGACCCGCCATATGCTCGACGAGGAGCGCATCGCGCTCATGAAGCCCACTGCCGTCGTTGTGAACACCTCGCGCGGCCCCGTCATCGACACACGGGCGCTGGCCCGGGCATTGGGGGAGGGACGCTTGTGGGGCGCCGGCATCGACGTCTTCGAAACCGAGCCGGTTGAGCCCGACCATCCCCTTCTGCGCGCGCCGCATACGGTGCTGTCGGCCCACGCCGCCTACTGGTCAGAAGAAAGCGCCCGTGAGCTGCGCCGCCGCGCCACCCAAGCCGCCATCGACGTGGTGCTAGCCCGCCACCCCGCCGACTGCCTCAACCCCACCGTCCTGAAGTAGGTCGCGGAACCTCGTCCGCCGCGTTCCACAGGCGCTCATGTACTCCAGTACACATCGCACCTGTGCGCCTTGCGGACGAGAACCCGCTCTTTAGTGGGTTGCGGAACCTGATGCGCCGCGTTGCACCTTTATTAACGCGGGTTCTGGCCTGCAAGGCGTCGGGAGGCGATGCGTACTAGATGTACGTGAGCCTCCCGAGAACGCAGCAGGCCAGGTTCCGCAACTTCCTATTCGCAGATGTGGACCATGCCTTGGGCGATCATAGTATATACATGATCATCCGACAGGCTGTACACGACCTGTTTGCCGTCGCGGCGGAAGCGCACGAGGCGTGCCTGCTTGAGAATGCGCAGCTGGTGCGACACCGCGCTCTGCGAGGCTCCCACCTCGTCGGCGATGGCGCCCACCGACTTTCCCTCCTTCATGAGGGCATAGAGGATCTTGATGCGCGTGGTGTCGGCAAAGATCTTGAACAGGTCTGCCAGGTCGTAGAGCAGCTCCTCGTCAGGCATTTCCGAGCAGTCGAAGTCGGAGATGTCGCCCGCACAGTGATGCTCGCAGCAGCAGCCCTCTTCCTCGCCGTCAAGCTCGTCAACCAGCATGTCGTCATCAGCCATATGCGTCACCGCGCCTTTCACGTATGTCTCAATGAGGCAAAGTATATACTCCAACGCCTTGCCCGCCTCGGCACTGCGCAGGAAAAGCCATTCTCCCCAGCAGTCGATATTGCTATCACATCATGTGATAGCAACCTCTATGTGTATGAACATTTCATTATCTGTTGATTTCGCCGCAATGGCACCGTTTGGCAAGGTATTTGCCATTTTTCGACACTGGTGGGCGCTTGCGGGGGTACTATGCGCCTACGCGCTCGTAAGGCGCTACCGCAATGCAGCACTTGAGTAATGCGAAAGGCTAACGACATGGGTAAGCAGCACGAGATTCTGCATATGCCCCACGAGCAGATTGAGCAGATTCAGCTCGAGGGCCTGAAGAAGACTGTCGTCAACGTCTACGAGAACGTTCCGTTCTACAAGAACCTCTTTGACGAGGCGGGCTTCGACCCCTACGCGGTGCAGACGCTGGCCGACTTGCAGAAGGCCCCCTTCACCACCAAGCAGGACCTGCGCGACAACTACCCCTACAATATGTTCGCCGTGCCCATGAAGGACGTGCGCGAGATTCACATGTCCTCCGGCACCACCGGCATTGCCACCGTGGGCGGCTACACCGAGCATGACATCGACATTTGGAGCGACTGCTTTGCCCGCGGCATCGAGTATGCCGACGGCGGCGAGGACGACATCTGCCACGTGTGCTACGGCTACGGCCTGTTCACGGGCGGTCTGGGCGCCCATTATGGCTGCATGAAGGCTGGCTGCACCACCATCCCCATGAGCGCGGGCAACACCGAGCGCCAGATTCGCATCCTGCGTGAGATGGGCTCCACCATCCTGTGCTGCACGCCCTCCTACGCCATGCACATCGCCGACACCGCCATCGCCATGGGCATCGACCCCGCCAGGGAGTTCCACCTGCGCGCCGGCATCCACGGCGCTGAGGCCTTCTCCGACCACTTCCGCACCGAGCTCGAGCGTAAGCTCAACTACAAGGTGCTCGACGTGTACGGCCTGACCGAGACCATGGGCCCCGGCGTTGCCATCGAGTGCATGGAGCAGAACGGTCTGCACCTGGCCGAGGACCACTTCATTGCCGAGATTATCGATCCCGCCACCGGCGAGGTCCTGCCCGACGGCGAGTGGGGCGAGCTCGTAATCACCACGACCGACCGCGAGGCCACTCCTGTCATACGCTACCGCACGCGCGATATCACGCGCATCATCCCCGGCGAGTGCGCCTGTGGCCGCACGCACCGTCGCATCGACCGCCTGCACGGCCGCACCGACGACATGCTCATCATCCGCGGCGTCAACGTCTTCCCCTCGCAGATCGAGGACGTCATGAAGACGTTCCCGCAGGTCAGCTCCTGGTACCAGATCGAGCTTACCCGCCAGGGCGCACTCGACGCCGTCACGCTCAAGGTCGAGCCCGAGCAAGGCTTCGACTTCGACGAGATCAGCGCCATCACGGCCGTCCAGAAGCAGATTCAGGACAAGCTCAAGAGCGCCCTCTCGATCGGCATCAAGGTGAAGATCGTCGAGCCCATGAGCATCCCACGCTCCGAGGGCAAGGCCAAGCGCGTCATCGACAACCGCTTCTAAGGACAACAACCCCGCCCCAGGTAAAGGAGGCATGGCATGATTCAGCAGATCACCGTTTTTCTTGAGAACAAGAGCGGCCGCCTGTCGTCGCTTTGCGCCGCGCTGGGCGAGGCCGGCATCGACATGCAGGCCCTCACCATCGCCGACACGGCCGACTACGGCGTCGTGCGCATCATCTGCGCCGAGCCCGAGCGTGCAGCCGAGGTGCTGCGCGCGGCTGACTACCGCGTCAATATCACCCGCGTCACCGCCATCGCCGTGGACAACCAGCCCGGTGGCCTGGCCAAGCTGCTTGCCAAGCTCGACGACATGAACGTGAACATCGAGTACGGCTACTGCTTCTCCTACAAGGGCGAGAAGGCCATCGACGTCCTCAAGATCCGCGACGCCGATGTGGCCGAGGTCGCCATCAAGGCAGCCGGCTACAAGCTTCTCGACCCAGCCGACCTGTAACCGGCGCTTTGGCCCACTAGGGTATTTTTCCTGCGTTTCTGCTCCAAAATGAGGATGTCATGCCGTAGCCTAGCGGTGTGACGTCCTTTTTCTTTCGCATCACTGGAGAAATACCCGTGCCAAGAGACAACGCCAACCGCCCGGCAACCCCCGCAAATGACATCGTGACCGTGTGCACGGGCTGCTACTCGGACTGCGCTTTCTGCGCCCACATCAACGACGACGGCAGCGTGAGCGCGCGCATGCCCGTTGAGGGCCACCCCCACCGCTCGGCCAGCCTGTGCAGGCGCGGGCGCAGACGCCTCAACGCACATCTCGATCCCGACCGACTGCTCACGCCCCTCGTGCGCGACACGGTGACGGGCGAGCTCGTGCCCGCGAGCTACGAGGAGGCATACGCCCGCATCGCCGAAGGCATCGAGCAAGTTGTGGAGCGCTACGGGGCACCCGCACTCGCCTGCACCACGGGCATCGCTTCCCGCGCGAGCCTGTATTTCCACCGCCTGTTCGCCGCACTGGGCTCCCCTAACGTGTATTCCGAGGCGGGGGCATGTGAAGACGCGCGTCTCACAGGGTGGTACCACACGCTGGGTTACTCGCCCCATTCCGACCTCGCCCATACCGACTACATCGTCTACCTGGGACGATCGCCTCTCGACGCCGGCGACCCCCACACGGTGAACGTCTTCAAGGAGACGCTCGCCCGCGGGGGCAAGGTGGTGGCGGTCGATCCGCGCCGCTCCTCCACGGGAGCCAAGGCTACGAGGTGGATCGGACTTCGCCCTGGCACCGACCTGGCTTTTTTGCTCGGACTGGCGCACATCCTCATCGAGGAGAAGCTCTACGACGCCGATTTTGTTAGCCGATATACCACGGGCTTTGAGGAGTTCGCCCGCGCCATGGCGCCCTACACGCCCGAGTGGTGCGCGGACACCTGCGGCATCGAGGCGCGCGACGTGTTGGAGGTGGCGCACGGCCTGGGCGCAGCAAAGCCGCGCGCCGTGGTTGACTGCGGCCTGCACGGGGGCCTGGGCATCGCCTACGTGAACTCAACGCAGACAGCACGCATGATTGCCCTGGTCAATGCCCTCTTGGGCAACTACGGAAAAGTTGGTGGCAACCTCAATCCTCCCTTTGAGCTGGAGCTGGGCACCCTCGACCCCGAGCGTTTTCCCGCACCTCCCGTGCCCGAGGTTCCCAAGGCGGGTTCGCTTCGCTACCCGCTCGTCAACGCCGAGGAGGGACTGTGCACCACCATCGGTGAGTCCATTGAGCTGGGAGAGATTCACGGCCTTGTGGCCTACGCGTCAAACCCCGTCATGGGATACGGCAACGCTCGCGCATGGACCGAGCTCGTGGGCAAACTCGACCTGCTCGTGGCCATCGACGTGCGCATGAGTGAGACCGCGCGCCTGGCCGACGTGGTGCTGCCCGACCTCACGGCCCTGGAGTGCGACCGCGGCGTGGGCGTGGAGGGCGCGACGTTCTACACACGCAAGCGCGTGCTCACCCCGCCCGAAGGCATGCGCCCCGCCCGCGCAATGGCATATGACCTGGCAGAGAGGTTGGGCTTGGGGCGCTACTTCACCTTTACCCTCCATGACCTGGCCCAAGCCCAGCTCGCACCGTACGGTGTGGACCTCGACGAGCTCTACGACAGAGGTTGGGTGGATACGGGCATCCCGGTTCCCCCACGCACAGGCGAGCCTGAGATTCGTGTGCCTGCAGGAAAGATTGAATTTGCGAGCAACCTTTGGGAGGAGGCAGGTCTTGGGCGCTGCCCCTTCTGGCAGACGCCGCTCATCTGCCCCGACAAGGAGGGCTTTCGCCTCATCAGCGGCAACAGCTCGTTTGGCAACCACACCTCGGTGGACCACACCGCGCGCAAGCATGCACCGGGCAGCACCGCAGCTGACGCCTACGCCGCCGTGTGGATGAACGCCGACCGCGCCGCCGAGCTGGGATTTGTCGACGGCGACATTGTCGAGGTGTACTCGGAACTCGGCAGCGACCATGCGGTGCTGCGCGTGACCGAGGACCTGCATCCCGAGGCACTTTTCACCAATGCAAGCCCTGGCGGGCGCTCCGGCAAGCACGCCGCCCGCCACGCCGCCGTACCTGGACAGCTCGGCGTAGGGCCCTTCGACCACACCCCGCTGCATCGAGATCCGGTGACTGGATGCGCCCTCACCCAAGAAAACGTCGTCCACGTCCGGAAAGTTTGATGCGGAACCTGATGCGCTGCGTTCCGCGAGGCTCGTCGCAAGACCAGCTCCGTACGTAGGGGGCAAGATCAAAGTCCCAAGATTCCAACTCTCTCGCGTATGGCGCTCTCGACCTCGATTTCCAGTTGCTGTGCGTTAATAGCTGTCGGAGTCTCTGTTTCACGCCCTCGTCCCGGATGAAGAATATCCCATCGAGATATTTTCCCATCTTTACGACCCTTTCCAGGATCATGGTTGCCAAATCCAGGAAGAATCGAATTCCAGATTGGAACATACTTTCCAATAAGTGCGGACTCGGTCAACGGAACCCAGACAGCATTGAGGATTAGCATCTTGCAGGCAAAATGATTTACGTCAAGGTTGATTGCCCGCTCTATCGACTTTCGATGATCTTTTGCCACTCGGTTATACAAGGCAGAACCGCTCTCGCGCACATCAACCGCTACAGCGTTAAGGTCATTGCCTTTAAGCGTCTTTGGGCATGCCTCTCCAATGTAAATGGGGAGTGTCCCTGGCTCAAACACATTGATGTCAGCCATCTCGGCATACGGAGGAAAATCACCCGAATAAAAGAGTGCATATACACCGTTCCCATAGAACGGCTCTATATCTACCAAAGGAATAAGCTCCGCAGACATAAGTTTCTGAGCCAGAGTATCGGAAAGTGAGGCATAGTCCAAAGGGTTATATGCATACGGCTTCATATCGTTCATCTCCGCACGGGCTTTTAAGAAGAGCATCATATTGCTTTCGTGCCGCATCTTCTCGCAATGCGCAGGCCACAGACGACGCGACTATACGCGCAAGCTCAACTGGCACAGCATTGCCAATCTGTCGCATGCCCTCACTCCAGGCACCAGAAAACTCATACCCATCAGGAAACGTCTGCACCCTAGCGGCCTCACGAACTGTCAAATATCTCAATGAGCCATCATCGAAGCGAATCATGTTCTCGCCACCCGGGACTCCATGCACGCCTGCCTTCAGCGCTTTGCATGGCTTACTGAGATCTGAACCCGTATGACCGGGATAAGCTTTTGCCTGTCCACCTTTTGCTTCATTATTAAGTTGGGGAACATTACGTATTGCCTCGCCCAACGTACGCCAAGCCATACATCCCGACCCCTCGACTTGAGCATGAGACGGCCTCGGAAAAGCCCACGATGCCTCCACGTCCGAACGGAATCCAACGATAAAAACACGGTGCCTATGTTGGGGAATTCCATAATCTGCCGCATCAACGACAGTCGAAATCACCTCGTACCGCACGCCTTCGGTATCTGCACTGGTATGAGTCCTCGACAAGCGGATCGAATGTTCCTCCCAGCTCTCTCCGTCACGGCGAACAAGCGAGGGATGTTGAAGCCTCAAAAGAATGTACTCATAGTACGCATGGAACGATGAGCGAGTTAAGCCTTTGACATTCTCACAAATGAAAGCTCGAGGCTTAAGCTGAGCAAGTACGGATGTGAATGCGGGGAACATGTCACGAGAGTCACTGTTTGCTTTTGAAAGACCACCCAGCGAAAACGGCTGGCACGGAGGACCACCGGCTAGTAAGTCAACCGAACAGGGCAAAAACGACCAGTCGATATCTCGGACATCTCCTTCAATGACCTTCATGTCGGCATCAATCAGCGGATATCCCTTTTCCTGATTGAGACGTAGGGTATTGCAACAATTATGTTCCCATTCGGCTGCAGCCAAATGATGGAAACCAGCAAGCGAAGTCCCGAGGAGAAGCCCTCCCGCACCTGCAAAAAGCTCAACAGCAGTCAGCCTGTCATCCATCGAAAACCCCACAATTCAGTCCTTCACGTCAGATAATGTAATACTACCGCATCGTATCGACAATTAATTAAACCCGCTAGAGGACGACAGAGAATTCGATACCATTTGCTATAGGCTGTGGGAGATTTCGGAGATGGCGGTGAGGCCGGATTCGATTTCTTCGGGGGTGTTGAAGTGGGAAAAGCTGAAGCGCACGACGCCCCTGTCGGCCGTGCCGAGGGCTTTGTGCATGAGCGGGGCGCAGTGGGCACCGGGGCGGGTGCAGATGCCGTAGTCGCCCGAGAGACGGGCGGATACAATCGCCGAGTCGAGATTGCCGATGTTGAGCGCCACAACGCCCGTGCGCGCAACACCCGCATGTCCACCGTAGACCACAACGCCCGGGCAGGCCAGTGCGCCTTCTTCAAAACGCTTGGTTAAGTCAGCCACGTAGGCTGCATGCTCAGCAACGCCCGTACGCTGCAGATATGCCACACCCGCAGCAAGTCCCGCCAAGCCGTGGGCATTGAGCGTGCCGGCCTCGAGACTGTCGGGCATGCCGGCCGGTTGGCGCCCGTCAAAGCTGTGGATGCCCGTGCCGCCCTCCAAGAGGGCGGGAATCTCCACGCCGGGCGCGGCGATGAGACCACCCGTGCCCTGGGGTCCGAGCAGCGACTTGTGTCCAGTAAAACAGACGACGTCGGCCCCGAGCGCTGCCATGTCGAGCGGGATGGCACCGGCGGTCTGCGCGGCGTCAAGCACAAAGAGCGCGCCTGCCTCATGGGCGAGCACCGCCATGCGAGCCACGTCGTACACATCGCCCGTCAGGTTCGAGGCATGGGTCACCACAACGAGACGCACGGGGCGACCCTGCGCGTCGGGGGCAAAAAGCTCCTGGTAAGCATCCCAATCAAGCGCACCGTCGGTGCCGTGGGGCACGATGTCCACCACGCATCCCCGCTCATCACGCGCGCGAAAGAGCGGCCGCAGCACTGAGTTGTGCGAGGCGGCCGTCGTGACGGCGCGCTCGCCGGGGCGCAAAAGGCCCGCAATGGCCACGTTAAGCGCCCAGGTGACGTTGTAGCCGAACGCAACGCGGGCAGGATCGGGACCTCCTAGCAGGTCGTTCACGGCGCAGCGGCACTCATACACCGACATGCCGGCACCCAGGCTCGCAGCATGCACGCCGCGCCCCACGTTGCCCAGCTCGCTCATGGCACGCAGCACGGCCCGGACAACCTCGGGAGGCTTGGCAAGCGAGGTGGCGGCATTGTCGAAATAAATCATGAGCGCGGTTTCCTTTCGGCGCGAAGAATCGTTCTCTGCACCCCGTAAGGCTATCGCAGCTTCTCGGCGCGCGCCACCCCGCACTATGCGAATGGCGGCCTTCCCCTACTCCTGCTTGAGCACCGGCAGCTTCACGATGAAGCGCGCACCTCCGCAGGGCGAGTCGTCGATGGAGACAGTGCCGCCCATGGTCTCCACGGCGTGCTTCACGATGGCCAGGCCCAGGCCCGTGCCGCCCGTCTCACGCGAGCGGCTCGCATCGACGCGATAGAAGCGCTCGAACACGCGTTCGCGCAGTTCAGGCGGGATGCCCGTGCCTTCGTCGGACACCTCGAGCTCGACGTTCACATCGTCGCTCGTAACCGCCACAAGCACCAAGCCGCCCTCGCGGTTGTACCGCACGGCATTGTCTACCAGGTTGTACACCATCTGCTCAGCCAGCGAGGCAGAGGCGCGCACGATGTGCGAGCCGCGGCACGCCAGCTGGATGGTCTCCCCACGCTCCTGGGCGCGCGGCGTGAGACGCTCGGCCACACGGCGGCATACCTGTGCGAGGTCCACCGGGTCCCCCTGCTCCTGACCTTGGCCCGTACCCTGCTCGTCCAGACGCGACAGGGTGAGCACATCGTCGATAAGCGTACGCATGGAGGATGCCTCAGTGCGAATGAGGCCGGCAAAGCGCGGCACGTCTTGCGCAGGCACGACGCCCGCCTCCATGAGCTCGGCATACCCGCCGATAACCTGCAAGGGGGTCTTCATCTCGTGGCTCACGTTGCCCGTGAACTCGCGGCGCATGTTGTTGGCGTGCTCGAGGGCGACATTTTGGGCAGCGAGCTCGCGATACTGCGTGTCGATGCGCTCAAGCAGCGGCTGTAACTCGCGATATGCCTCGTTTTGAGTGGGGCATGCAAGGTCTATCTCACCCAACGGTCGCACAATATGGTCGGTCAACTTGCGCGACACGAGCGCCGACACCACGATGATGACCACGAGCGACACGGCAAGCGGCACCGACATGCCGCCCAAAAAGGACGGCAGCGACGTGCGAACCTCCGACAGGCGCAACACCGACCCATTGCCGAGAAGGATGGCCGCATAGAGGGCGTCGCTGCCCAAGGTTGCCGAGCGGCGCAGCACCGTGGCTTGCTGCTGCGTCTGGGCGGCCTGCACCTCTTCGCGGTCGGCATGGCTGCCCAGGCTCGAGGCATCTTCCCAGTTGTCGTACAGCACTTCGCCCGATTCGTCGATGAGCGTGCAGCGCATGTCCACAAAGGGGATGCGCGAGAGCTGCTCGGCCATCTGGGAGTTATCTGTTCCTCTGTCGATGAGGGATGCGGTGGCACGGGCCTCGGAGAGCAACAGCTCCTCGGCGTCGCCCTCATACACCCAGAAGCACACGGCTCCCACGGCCAAGGTCACAGCCAGCATCACGGCAAAAGACACGCCGAAAAGCACGGCGAACATGCGCGTGCGCAAACTGGGATGCTTGCTCGCAGATGCGTCGGGTACGGAAGCGACCTCGCCGCTACCCATTCTCTACCGGGCCCTTGGCGCGGTAGCCCACGCCGCGCACCGTCTGGATGCACTCCTCGGCGCCCGGGCATGCCACCGACAGCTTGTGGCGCAGCGTCTGCACATGGGCGTCGACCGTGCGCGTCTCGCCCACATAGGTTATCTCCCACACGCGCTCGAGCAGCTGAGCGCGGCTGAGCACGCGCCCGAGGTTGCTCATCAGCTCGGCGAGAAGGTCGAACTCCTTGAGCGTGAGCTCAACGGGCACGCCGCCGGCACGCACCTCGCGCGCATCGCGGTCAAGCTCGATGGGACCACATTCAAGCAGGTCAACAGGGACAGACGTGTTCGCGGCGACCCTGGCGGCGCGTCTCAGAAGGGCGTTGCAGCGACTCACGAGCTCCATCATGCCGAACGGCTTGGCCAGGTAATCGTCGGCGCCGGCATCGAGGCCCACGACCTTGTCGAACTCGGTGCCCTTGGCGGTGAGCATCATGACGGGGATGTGCGCGTAGCGCGTGTCGCGACGCAGCTCGGCAAGCAGCGCGAGGCCGTCGGTGCCAGGCAACATGATGTCAAGCAAAATCAGGTCGGGCACACGCTCGGCGAGAGCCTGGCGAAACGGTCCCGCGCTGGGGAAACCCTCCGCCTCCAAACCCGCCTGCTTGAGCGCGTATAGGGCGAGCTCGCGGATGTTGACCTCGTCCTCAACGTAGTAAATCATGTGACCTGCCCTCTCGACTCCCCTACTTTGCCCGCAATTATACCGTTGCGCTCAAAAGGTGTCGCATCACAGCACCCGGGAATGCGACGTGCCAAAACACCCGACTTCGCGCGCGGCACCTCCGCAGCGCCTCCCGGCAACCTATACGCTCTGCGCAATGAGCGCCTGCACACGCTCGGCGGCATTCTCCACGCTGTCCATGGCTTCTTCCACCGTGTCGAGCAGGGCGTGAGAAAGGCGCACGGCCTGGGGGTCGGCGTCCTTATCGGCATAGAGGGCATGCGCGGCGTCGATATAGATGCGGTCGCAGTCGCTCTCATAGGACTGCACCTTCACCAGGTGCTTCTCGATGTCGGCCGAATGCTTGAGGAAGCCGGGCAGCTCGTCAAGAGCGGTCTTGAGGTCGGAGCACGCATATACCAGCATGGACACCATCACGACCGCGTCGTGGGGAAGCTTGGACAGGTTGAAGATGTATGCCTGAATGGCAACCTGCTCGACGGCATCGACCACGTCGTCGAGGGCATGGGCAAGAGCCCCCATGCCGTCGCGCTCCAAGGGCACCACGAAGTCGGAGAGCAAGTGGCTCTGAATCTGGTGATTCACCTGGTCAGCGTCGTTTTCCACCGTGTGGAGCGCGTTGGTGAGGGCACGCGAGCCAAGCTCGCCGGCCTCGATGCCGCCACGCAGGTTCTGCGCGATCTCCTCGCAGTGCTGCGCCTGATTCTTGAACGCCTCGTAATAGTCGAAGCCTTTCCTGCCCGGCATGCGTGAGCTCCTCTCATATGCCTTCGCGTCGATCATCTCAAGCCCTCCCCTTTACATGAAAACAAGGAACAGATAGGTAAAGGCCCACGCCAAAAAGCCGCATCCCGGGAAGGTCAGCACCCAGGTGAGGACCATGCGCCCCGCCAGGTTCCACTTGACGCCGCGCAGGCTCTTCTCGGCGCCCACGCCCATGATCGCGGTGGTCTTGGTGTGCGTGGTGGACACGGGCATGCCGGTAAAGGTGGCAAGGCCGATGCAGAAGCACGCCGACAGGCAGGCGGCAAAGCCCTGGTACTGCTCCATCTTGACCATCTCGAGACCGACTGACTTGATGATTTTGCGGCCGCCCACGGCCGTGCCCAGCGACATGGCGAGGCTTATGAGCACGATGAGCCACAGGGGAAATCCCTGCATATCGGACGTGCCGTACATTCCCAGCATCACGGCGAGCATGGCAAGCGACAGGAACTTCTGGCCGTCTTGGGCACCGTGCAGCACCGCCACGCCGGCACCGGCCACAATCTGCGCCCACTTGAAGAACCTCGTGGTGGCAGATCGGCTGAAGCCCGCGCAGGCTTGCTTGATGAGACGAACGAAAAGCCAACCTGTACCGAATCCCAGGACTGTGGAGATGACCAGGCCATAGATGACCTTGATCCACTGGTCGGCGTTGACGCCGCCAAGGCCGCCCTGCAAGGCGATGGCCGCACCGGTGATGCCCGCGATAAGCGAGTGACTCTGGCTCGTGGGAATGCCCAGGGCCCAGGCGGCGACACCCCACACGATAATGGCGACCATGGCGGCAGCGAGCGCAACGAGCGCCGCATGATTGTCGCCGCCGAAATCCACCATGCCAAAGATGGTGCCGGCAACAGCCGTGGAGATGGCGGTGATGCCCACAAGACCGATGAAGTTGCAGATAGCGGCCATAGCGATGGCGCGCCCTGCAGACATCGCGCGGGTTCCCACCACCGTGGCGATGGCGTTGGGCGCGTCGGTGGCGCCGTTCACCATGGTGGCACCCAAGCACAGAACCACAATGACTCCGAGCATCGGATTGACGGCAATGGCCGCTAGCACACTGGACAGATCGACGGCCATCTCGGCCTCCTTGCAGACTCCCAATACTGACAACTACAAGGATGTCAGGAAGGCGCAAAGCGCATGCAACGCTTTTGCAAAGCTTGTGTAAAGTCGACCGGTCCAAAACGAAAACCCCGCCCGCCAACACCCAGCGGACGAGGTTGCCGCCCTCTAAAACGCAGGTTCTGATGCGCAAGGCGCGCGAAGCCGATGCGTACTGGACGTACGTGAGGTTTCGCGGAACGCAGCGCATCAGGTTCTGCCTCGCCCTATTAGCCGAAGCGACCGTTGACGTAGTCGGCAGTACGAGCATCCCTCGGCCTCTCGAAGATGTCCTTCGTGGGAGCGCATTCGACCATCTCGCCGAGCAGGAAAAACGCCGTGCGGTCGGCGATGCGCTGGGCCTGCTGCATGTTGTGGGTCACCATGATGACCGTGTAGTCGCGCTTGAGCTGACCCACGAGCTCCTCGATCTTTGCCGTGGAGATGGGGTCGAGGGCGCTCGTCGACTCGTCCATGAGCAGCACCTCGGGCTCAACGGCCAGGGCGCGTGCGATGCACAGGCGCTGCTGCTGGCCACCCGACAGACCCAGGGCGTTCTTCTTCAGACGGTCCTTGAGCTCGTCCCAAATGGCAGCCTGACGCAGGGACTTCTCCACGATGCGGTCGAGTTCCTGGCGGTCGCGGATGCCGTGGGTGCGCGGGCCAAAGGCCACGTTGTCGTAGATGCTCATGGGAAAGGGGTTGGGCTGCTGGAACACCATGCCCACGCGGCGACGCAGCTCGGTGGCGGCCATGCCGTGATAGGCGTCATCGTGGTCGAGCGTGATCTTGCCCTCGACACGGCAGCCTTCGACGAGGTCGTTCATGCGGTTGAGCGTCTTGAGCAGGGTCGACTTACCGCAACCCGACGGGCCGATGAGGGCCGTCACCTTGTTGGCCGGGAAGTTGAGGTTGATGTCCTTGAGCGCATGGAAGTCGCGATAGTACAGGTTGAGATCCTCGACGCCCATCTTCGGCGGCACAGCTGCCATGGCAACGGCAGGGCTCGCGGCACGCTCGGCACATACCTGCCCCATCACCGAGGCGATCGACGAGGCGGCACTGGAAACGCTAGTCACTTTGGACCCCTTTGTTCATGCGACGGGCCGTGGCCGTCGTCGCCAGGTTGATGAGAAGCACGAGCACAAGCAGCACCACGGCGGTGGCATAGGTCTCGCCGATGTGCAGGCCCTCACTCGAAAGAACGTACATGTGCACGGCAAGCGTGCGAACGGAGTCGAACACGGCCGCCGGTCCCTCGGCCACAAAGTTGGGGATGGCTGCGATGGAGCCAGCGGTGAAGATGAGCGCGGCCACCTCGCCCACGCAGCGGCCCAGAGCCAGGATCACACCACCAAGGATGCCCGGCATGGCACTGGGGAGCACGCAGCGAAAGACCGTGCGCACGCGACCTGCGCCCAGGCCGTAGCCGCCCTGGCGATACGCATCGGGCACGGCGAGCAAGGCCTCCTCGGTGGTGCGCATGATCACAGGCAGCACCATGATGGCCAGCGTGCAGGCACCGGAAAGAAGCGACAGGCCCATCTTGCACACGCCCACGAAGAAGAGGGCTCCGAACAGACCGTAGATGATGGAGGGAATGCCCTGGAGCGTCTCGGCCGTGATGCGCACAAGCTTGACGAAACGGCTGGCACGCGGGGCGTATTCCACCAGGTAGATGGCGCTGCCCACACCCACGGGCACAGCGATGAGAAGCGCCAGCAGCGCCATGAGCAGGGTGTTCACAAGCGCGGGCATGAGCGAGACGTTGTTGGAGTTGTACTCCCACTCGAACAGCGACGGCTTGAGCTCGGGAATGCCCATCACGCAGATGTAACCCACGATGCCCACGAGCACGAGCGCCGCGAAGGCCGCGCCCAGATACACCAGGCCGCGCTGCAGAAGCGCCATGGGCCTTGTGCCCGCAGGACGCACGCGGTCGAAAGCCGCGCCGGCGACGGTCCTCATGCGACCACGCTCCTCTTCTTGATGGCCGAAAGCAGCAACGTGATGAGCAGGATGAAGACGAAGAGCACCACGCCCGTACCGATGAGGGCGCCACGGTGCAGGTCGGCGGCATAGCCCATCTCGAGCACGATGTTGGCCGTCATGGTACGCACGCCCGAGAAGATGGACTCAGGGATGACGGCGTTGTTGCCCGCCACCATAACCACGGCCATGGTCTCGCCGATGGCGCGGCCGATGCCCAGCACGATGCCGGCAAGGATGCCCGAGGCTGCAGCCGGCACCACGACGCCGAAGACCGCGCGCTCATGGTCGCCGCCCAGGGCAAGTGCCCCCTCGTAGTAGCGCTTGGGCACCGCGTCGAGGGCGCTCTTGGCCACCGTGATGACGGTGGGCAGGATCATGATGCCCAAGATGAGCGAAGCGGCCAGCAACGACATGCCCTTACCAGGCAGGTTGTTGCGAATAAAAGGCACGAACACCATGAGGGCAAAGAAACCGTACACAACCGAAGGGATGCCGGCGAGCAGCTCCACACCGTTGCTGAGAAAGCGCCCCACTCCCTTGCCTGCAAAGCGGGAGAGGAACACGGCGCACAAAAATCCCGACGGCACGCCGACAATGACGGCGCTGGCAGTAGCGTAAATGCTGCCGATAATCATGGGGAAGATGCCGTAAATGTCGTTGCCCGGCTTCCATTTGGTTCCGAGCAAGAAATCGGCGACGCCAATCTCAGAGATGGCGGGAACGCCGTTGGCAAATAGGAACACGCAGATAAGGGCCACCGCAAGGATGCAAATCCCTGCGGCGGCCGCAAACCCTGCGCGTGCCAGGCCTTCTTTGGCTTGGGCGCGTGTCATTTGTAGGTTTCCTTACTTGCTGGCCTTATCAGCAGCCTTGTCGTCGGCCTTGGCGCCGGCGGCCTTGTCGCCCTCGGCCTTGTCAGCCTCGGGGTCGACGTAAGCCAGAGCGTCCTCCCAGGTCTCGACCTCGCCGGTGTAGATGGCGCGCACCTGAGCGGTGGTCAGGCCATCGATAGGGGCATCGGGGCAGACGATGACGGCGATGCCGTCGCGAGCGATGACGGTGGCAACGGCGCCCTTCTCGGCCTCGGAGTCCTTGATCTCACGGGAAGCCATGCCGATGTTGCAGGTGCCCTCGATGGCCATGGAGACGCCAGTGGAGGAGTCGGACTGCTGGACCTCGACGGTGGTGTCGGCGTTCAGTGCCTTGTATGCCTCAGCGAGCTTCTCCATGACAGGGGTAACGGAGGAGGAGCCGGCAACGACGACCTTGCCAGAGGCGCCGGCGGCCTCATAGGCCTTGGCGTCGTCGACGGCGGCGATGTAGCCGTTGTCCTCGATGACCTTCTGGCCGTCGGCGGACAGGATGTAGTTCACGAAGTCGGCGCTGACCTCGTCAAGCTTGTCGAGCTCGCCGTTGGTGATGATGTTGAAGGGACGGACGATCTTGTAGGTGCCGGCCTTGACGTTCTCAACGGTGGCCTCGACGTCGTCGATCTTGAGAGCCTTGACGGTGTCGTTGACCGAGCCCAGGGAGATGTAGCCGATACCCTGCTCGTCGCCGGCAACGGTGGTCATCATGACAGCGGTGGAATTGGTAATCATGGCCATGTCGGTGGTCATATCAACCTTGTTGCCGTCGGCGTCCTTCTGCTCGATGCCGAAGAGCTCGATGAAGGCGCCACGGGTGCCCGAGCCGTCCTCACGGGAGTAGACGCTGATCTCGCCCTCCATCTTTGCCGCGTCATCGGCGAAAGCCATGCTGCCACCGAAGGCGCAAGCCAGGCCCATGGCAGCGGCAATGCCGAAGAACTGACGACGGGAAACGTTGAGGGAGTTGCTAAGCATGATGAATAACCTTTCTCTTGAAGGCGCTGGGCCCCCTTTGGGCCCTTTTGTCTCATATCTGAAGTGCAGTTTGCATAATGGACCCCGCGTTCAATGGTGCCGTCACGCTCGTGCAAAGAGTGAGTCAAGCAAAACGGGGCAAATGCAAAGGATCGGTAAAGCAGGTTGGCAAAAAACGCCGCATGTTTGCGTTTTAATTTGCCAAGGCAACGATCGGAGCAACTTCCGTTTTCATCATCCCAGGTAGATGGCTTGTGGGTTTTCGCCCTACTGCACACGGGAGATTTAAAACGCAAACGTGTCCCTTTTTTCACGGTCGGGCATCGTGCGATGGGCCACCAAAACGCAAAAAAAGCGCGCCCAATGGCTCACACAGCCAAAGGGCGCGCCTCATCCAGGGCAGACTCGCATGTCCGTCGTTAAACCGCCTTCACGCGTATCGAGTGCCGCACGGGAAGGTTTGAGATGTAGTAGGAGAACTCCCTGTCGGTCATCTCGGTTGTATAGCGATTGCGGAAGTCGTTCAGTATATAGGGCAGATGTATCTGATACTCGGTTCCCTCCTTGATGCCGACGGTCCACCCATTCGACCCAGCTTCCCGCAGCTTCGCTTCAGACTTCAAGAACAGCTCGGCGTCCTCAATAAAGTAGAAGTTGCCTCTTGCCGGAATCAGGAACATCTCGAACAGATTGAGTCCTCCCTCCCCTACATGCCCCTCGTTGCGTATGTCGATAGTCAGCACGGCAAGGCAGGGCATGTCCAGCCCGTCCTCGGGTTGCGAGCCATCATTGGCATACGCTTCAACATACTCGTTGTAGCTCATAATCTGCGCGTCGGAAACACGCATCGAATAGCCCTTGGTGTTTTCCCTGCTCGTGTCGCAGAAAGCACCGTCGAGCTCCACCCATTCACCCATCTCGTGTTCGACCACTTCAAGTCCCTCGTGGTTGACGTTAAGGTACCAGATACGAACTCCCACGCCCACAGTCAGAAGCGCCGCGAGCGAACCGGCAATCATCTGCCGGCGCGTAAGGCCACCGTTCCTACCGCCCATCGGAATCACCTCGGAGCGAGACGGTCGGCTCATTCGATTCACGAAGCATCTCATGGCCGTCGATATGGCCCTCGGCCAAATGCCACACCTCGTCGGCGACGCCGCGCATGACCTCGTCGTCATGACTCGCGAGCACCACGACGGCACCCCTGCCGCGCGCTTTCTCAATCTGATCGAGCACAAGTTGCACGCCGGAAACATCCAGGGCGTTTGTTGGCTCGTCGAGCACCAGGATATCGGGCTTCTCCATTACGGCGCCGGCGATACCCAGCCTTTGCTTCATGCCAAGGGAGTACTTGCGGTACTTCCGCTTGTCATCCGGGTCGAGCCCCATCTCGCGAATTGTCTCGCGCACCTCGTCGGTTCCTATGCGCCCCCTGATTGAGGCGAGAAACTCGAGGTTCTGAAGGCCGGTGTAGCCCCCAAGAAAAGCAGGGCCCTCAAGCAGCAGGCCAATTGTTGGAACAGGGACGTCCCCGGCGCTGCCGGCACCCGCATGGGCCCAGGCGTCGGCCCCGTTGATCGTCACCTCGCCGCTTGAGGGCTTCACGAGACCCACGAGCACACGCATGAGCATCGTCTTTCCGCTACCGTTGGGGCCCACCAGGCCCGTCACCTTGCCGGGAAGCATTTGCAGGGTAATGTCGTCGAGCACCATGCTTGAGCCAATGCGCTTGGTGAGATGCTGTATAGAAATCATCGGTTCTCTCCCCTCTTCCCAACGAGGTCGATGCGATTAAAAACGAGGCCGCCAACCGCAACGGCAATAACGGATATGCCGACACCCAAAAGAACACCAACATTGAGATTCAGGCCTTCATCGAGAAGAACCCCCGAACGCGCAAGCAACATGTACTCGCCCGGCAACCATGGAACAAAGAAGTACGCGGACAAAAACAGCACCGCAATGGTTGCCGCGATACCCAGCACGGGATGCAGGTGAACTGACAGCACGGTCTGCATGAGGAGGATGGCGACAAGGCACAGCGCGGCAACACCAATCGCCGGGGCTATATCGAGCGAGGGCAACGCCGATGCCACTGCAGCCACCTCGCCTTCCTGAATAAGACGCGAAGCATCCTGAATCTCGAAATTGAACCCAGCTTCAAGAACGCAGGCAACGCCAGGACGAACCGCCAACGACAAACCGCCCTGGCAAACAAGCGCCACAACCAGCGAAAACGCCATGGTGATACCGACGACAATCAGCCCCATGAGAACAACCCACAAGCATTTGGACAGCCACCACGCCCAGCGGCTGCCGCTTACGACGACAACCGTCGAACCCATGCCCTCCAAATCCCGCGAAGGATAGTCGGCCACAGCAAACGCCGCCGCAACAAGAACACAAAACCAGGCCATGGGGAACAAGAACAGATTGCCGTTATCTGGGCTATAGGGCATCATGCCGTACCAGATAAGCAGCATGCACTCCCCAAACGACAAGTCCCCAGCGGCCTCAGGCAAGCGAATGAAGACCTTGACCCAGGCAACGAAGAACGCCATTGCGACAATGCAGGCAACGAACACAAGACGTGGAAACATCGCCGCGACGCCGTAACGAACATCGCACATGAGAAGTCTCGCAAAACCTCTCATAGGACATCCCTCTTTCGCGTTGCGGCGGGAATCAGCCAGGATATGACAAGCAGCACCACCGCACAGAACATGACGCCCGCCCAGGTGTATTCACCAAAATCAGCTCGAACCCTCAGGAGATCAACGATTGCCAGTGCGCCCCATGAGACGCCCGTAGTGTTGAAGACAAGCTCGCCCAATGAACTGCTCACGTACTTGAATAGAAGCATCGCGATATAAGGAAGGACGACGATTACCACCTTGTTCCTCATGCATCTCGACAAGGCAAGCACCGCAGTCGCCCATAAACCGGCCAAAACAAAATCAAGGACAAGCCGGACAACCATGTAAGCCACAGGTCTGCTGTAAAACGTCTCTGATAGGAATGCGTTACCCCACACGCCGTTCCACATGGCGTCGACCACAATGGGCGTCTCTGCCGGTAAAACGCAAAAGACGATTGCAAGGTTCACAAGCATAGGCACCGTGATAAGAAGGCCACCAGAAATAAACGCGGCACAAGCCTTTGCCCGCTCCCACTCCTTGCGACTGGCCCGCACAAGCACCGATACCGCATACCCATCGGAGATGTCCGAGCGCCACGACCAGCCGTATGCAAGGCCGATAAGGAGCGGCATGGCAAAGAAAAACAAGTTGGGAGTCGCCGACATGACAGCATTGGGAAGCCATTGCGTGAACGCGTTCAAGGCATACTGGTTGATAAACGACGTCTCAAGATACATGTCGGTGATGCCATGACGTTCGAAGTACTTCCAAATGCCCTCGGCTGCACCGATAACTGCAAGGACTACACTGACTCCGAGGCATGCCCGGAACGTCCAGCAATGCAACGCCCTGTGCATCTCAAGCTTAAACAGCGGGCGCATCGGAATCACTCAAACCGAGGTCAAAGATAATAGGCCCCTGATCTGTCGCAGATAGAGACGGACGTATCTGAAGGGTAGACATGTCGCAGTCGCCATCTACCCACCAGCCAGCAGTCAAGGACTTCTTCTCGCCGACGTTTAGGCTGAAGCAATCCGACAGCTTCTCGTTTGTCTTCGCTTCTTCCACTGCCCCGTCGAACGAAGCAATTGCCGATCGGAAAGACGCAGGATACGCGGCATCCGCCAGGGTGTAAGTTGGGTTAAACGCATCCGTATTGAACAGGCCATCATCACGCCTCGACATTGCGTCAACATTTGTCAATGTCATATGCACAACAAGAATAAAGGCTCTTTGCCCAGATGCAGGCGCAGACTTTATGATTGCCCCAAGCGATTCCGCCAATGCCGCGTCTTGGATAGATTCGTATGTGCTCACCCCATCGATTGACACTTCGAGGGTTCCATCCCATGGGACGAAATCAGGCATCTTCGTCTTGATTTCTTCGCCTGTAATGTAGTTGGTAACCGTTATCTCCACGTCCATATTGGCAAGCGTGACCGTCTCCCCGATGCTCACTGTTTGCATATACGAGGATATTTCTTCCTCATGCTCATCATGCAATTGTTCAAGCGTCTCATTTATCTGTTGGTCTTCCTCGGTAGGTTGCTGCGACCTCGAAGCGGGCTGCGTTGTTTGCTCGAATTGAGAACTATCCCCACATCCAAACAACGCGAGCATGGATGGCAGTCCCGTCAACGCAAGCGAAGCCGAATACAGAACCTGCCGCCGCGTAAGATTGAGCTTGGTTCCCATGACCTCCAGCAAAGCAGGCTCCATAACTTCCTCCTAGCGTCGGAATCGTCCCTCCCGGTGAGGGACGCCAAGGCAGACACTAGGAGAAAGCACTCATGCTGTCTGTAATCACATGCGGTCACTGTTACACGATTACACGGTTTATCAGGAAGTTTGTCTTGCAAGGGTTTCAAGGGCCACAACAAGGGAGGCCCGGTCTGCTACTCCCAAGGCCGCATAGCACTGTCGGCGCGCAAGAGCGACAGTTGAACGCGAATAATGAAGCTCCCGCGCGGCTTCGCTCACAGATAGGCCTTGCGCAAGCAACAGGGCAATATCGATTTGCGACGGCGACAGCCCTCGAGCCATGAGAGTTGTCCGCACACGCTCTTCACCTGCGAGCGACAACGAGACAACATCGCCGGCAGCAATATCCCAAACGCAAAGGGCGACAGCCAGAACAACAACTGCCAGAATGCCCAACCCAATAAACAGGTCCGAATCGAGTGCAAGCACAATCGCATCAACAATATCCGCCGCACCCACAGACCCCACCACATTTGAGACAAGCGTCCCGACAACAAGGCAGAACGCACCTGAAATGAGCGACGAATGCCAGGGACGTCCCTGCGCATACCCGCCATGCGGCTCGTCGACATACACAGCAGAAAAGCCCGTCAACAAGCAGTACACAAGCACAACGACCTGAGCCACGCCAGTCAACAACCCGGAAATAAGCAGGACTACCAGCGCGATAAGCACAGCGGCAGGCTCAACGGCCAGGATTCTCTTTTGCTTTACAAGACTGATGCCAAGCAACAGGAGAACGCCCCATTGCATGAAATCGGCCGAGGATTCAAATCCCTGTGCTCGCCAAATCTCTTCCCATAACCACATGACCAGCCCGAATGCAAGCAGCCATGAGAACCGGTGGCCTGACGGCACGAGAGTACCCTGTCCCACGCTTTGATCAGCTTCCGGCTTAACAACGCATACCACCACCGCGAGAACCAGAGCGATGCAGCACGTCAACGTCAGCAAAACAGTGGCGAGCCATACGGAGTTCTCCAATTGGCAGAAAACAAGGCCCCCGATACCTGAGACAACAAGTACGGGCAACACGAATCGGCAGGCGTAGTCACGCGGCAAATCAAACAGCCACAGCATATATCGAAGCATCACAATGGCAGACATGGAAAGCAACGAGATGCACGTCAGGCGGACCGCACGCCACAACGCTCCTGAACCTACGGCAACAATGCCGCCTTGCATTAAGGCAAATGTGAACGAAGACGCCGCGAAGACCGTGAGCAGGCAGGCAAGACCCTTCTTGTCAAGAATCTTACCGGCTCGCAGACATAAGCCCGCCACAAAGAGAGCGACCCAAGCCATTGCGAAACCGCCCGCCAACCCAAAACCGGTCGTCCAGACATCGTCCCACTTTAACGCGCATCCCGCAGCGGGAAATAAAAGCGCGGCAGAGACGAACACAACCGCGGCGAGTGCCGTTACTTCTAAAATGTACCGTTTTCCATTTGACGCCCGCGCGGCCACATGAATACCACCCGTCTCTATGGCACCATCAGTATGGGAATCCAGCGGCAAGGCATCTTCGGCGGTGCGAGCATGAATCCACTCAACAAGCTCGTCCATTGTCGAAACGTCAATCTTTACACGGCATCGACGGCGATATTCCCTTACCGTCGCCTCCGCTATTCCCATGGCCGACCCCGCCTGTGCCGAGGTCAGACCATTCATATAGGCGCAAACGACCAGCATTTCTTTCTTTGTCAGGCCCTGCGACAGCAGCAAATCCCTCTCTTGTTGGGTTAGGTCCCTCTCAATAGACAGAGGATCATCGCCCGCCTGGGCAGGAATAGATACGGACAGGTCTTCGCAAGCCTTATCCAAGCAAGACCGGTGATGCCAAAGCATGGCAAAAACAACCCCGGCAAGAAGCGCATATAGCCCAAGAAAAACTCCCGCAGCACCAAGTCCCGCACACAAAATAGCAGGGCAAACCCGTACCAGCACGCGAAAAAGCAGAAGCCCCATGCACAGAGACGCAAGAGGCACGAGACCCATGCTCCTTGTGGTCAAAAGAATCGGCATGTCATCCTTGACCTGCTTTGGCGGCATCATACAAAGCAGGGAGAGCGTCAGAAGTACGGTAAACGGAAGACAGAGAAGTCCCAGTCCGAAACCAAAGGTGCCCACATCCCAGGACGACCCGATGGAATCAACCTCAAGGAGCGGCTGCGGAAAGCTGGAGTTGTGTGGCATCAGCAGAACCCAGGCCAAGGGCTGGATTGCTCCCATGAGAAACACCGCGCCCAGTCTCAATAAACTGGATGAACCCAAGAAACCACGCAGGCCAGCGGCCATTCCGAGAGGCGCATCGATTCCAGCAAACTGGCTGAATTCCCCAACCGATCTTTTACAAGCAGACCCCATGGGATAGAAAACTCCGATGGCAGCCCATCCGCAGAAAAAGGCAGCAACAAGAGCAGCGAATGGCGTCGCATCAATCATCGGCACCAGCAATCGGTCCAATAGCGACAACTGCTCATTGTCAAAAAGGCCAGCCTCCCACGACATGGCGTACTCGGGCACGCAGAACAATACGAGCACAAGGTTCGTCCAAGTCGCCGCCAAAACGGCCGCTGACAGAATCCCTCCCCCAATGCCGATGCCCGCACGCACTGCCGGCAAACTCACCGTCATGCGCTCAACGCGGGGCAACGTGCCCCACCACAGACCCATGACAATCCCTGCGGCAACATACGCAAAAACCTTGGATGTGGAAACCGCACCCCACCCAATGGTCGCCATGGAACCAGTGCCAGGCGCATAGGGGGCAGACATAAGAAGCGCGAACCACACGCACCAAAGAACTCGAGCCCCCTTTGATCCGATGTGCTTCTGCGCCATGCTGTCTCCTTTTTGATTCGTCCCGTGCAGAATCAAAACATGATAGGCATACGGCCAGCTCACATCTGTAATCGCAATGGGCAGACGGCACCGATTACAACCCCGAACGACGTGTCATCCCGCAAGGTTGACGGATACTCGCGACTTCCCTGCCGTATTCCTTGGGCGCATCCCGACGATGCGATATCATGGACCTTGCTTTGGATGCTCCTGATGAGAGGCGGCGTGTGGCAATGGGCGTGTATCTCAATCCCGGGGCGGCGATGCTGAGGCAAGGCCGCAACTCACAGATTTATGTCGACAAGAGCGCCATGATTGCCCGGCTCAACCGCCTGGTAAACACCGAGCGCAAATACGCCTGCGTCAGCCGCCCGCGCCGCTTCGGCAAGACGATGGCCGCAAACATGGTAAGCGCCTACTACGACCGCACGGTGGACGGCACCGCCGAGTTCGCAGGCCTCGCCATCGCCGACGACCCCACATTCGACAAGCAGCGCAACCGATATGATTCCGTGCGCATCAACATGCAGGAGTTTTTGAGCGAAACGCACGACGTCGAGGCGCTGGTTGCGCGACTGCAATCGTTCGTTTGCCGCGAACTGAAGATGGCCTATCCAGACATAACCCTGTTCGACCCTCAGAGCCTGCCCCAAACCATGTCAGACATCTTCGCCCAGACAGGCAACCAATTCGTCATCGTCATCGACGAATGGGACTGCGTAATGCGCGAGACTATGTCTGATCATGCCGGGCAACGCCGCTACCTCGACTTTCTGCGCGCCTGGCTCAAGGACAAGCCCTACGTCGCGCTTGCTTACATGACGGGCATCCTGCCAGTAAAAAAGTACGGCAGCCACTCGGCGCTCAACATGTTCGATGAGTACAGCATGCTGGAGCCCTCGTGGATGGCACCGTACATGGGGTTCACCTCCAGCGAGGTGGAGGGCCTCTGCCAGGAGTGGGGACGTGACTTCAACGAATGCAAAGCATGGTACGACGGCTACCGCCTGGAGGGCGCGGGCGAGGTGTACAATCCCCGCTCCGTCGTGCGCTCGGTGGAAGACGGGCGTTTCACCAGCTACTGGACGCAAACAGAGACCTTCGAGGCTCTGAGACGCTATATCGACATAGATTTGGACGGCCTGCATGGCAAGGTGATTGAGCTCGTGGGCGGCGGACGGGTCGAAATCGACATGCGAACCTACGACAACGACATGACGACGTTCAATCGCGCCGACGATGTGCTCACCTTGCTCGTACACCTGGGATACCTGGCCTACGACGAACCCCGCCGAGAGGTGTTCGTGCCCAATCGCGAGGTCGCAGGTGAATATGCCAGCGCTACGGCGGGAGACGGTTGGGGCGAGGTCGCCCGAAGCATCGCAGCCTCCGAGTCCCTGCTCGACTCGCTGTTGGCGCAAGACACCGAGGCCGTGGCGCAAGGTGTGGAGCGAGCGCATGCCGACGTCGCGAGCATCATCGCCTACAACCACGAGGAGGATCTGGCCTGCACGCTGAGGCTCGCCTTCTACTCGGCCATGCGACGCTGGAAACTTGTACGCGAGGCACCCGCCGGCAAGGGCTACGCCGACCTGCTCATGGTACCGCTCAAAAGCTCAGGCGCAATCCCTGGCGTGGTAGTCGAGCTCAAGTGGGGGCACTCCCCAGCCGAGGCGCTTGCCCAGATGCGTGAGCGCAACTATGCCGCCGCCTTCCGAGGCACGGCCGCTCAAGACAACGTCCTGCTATGCGCCATAACCTACGATCCAAAGGCCAAGCGACACAGCTGCGCAATCGAACAGTTGTAACGCAAGATTTCGCACCTTCGTAACACATACCTTCCCAAACGCAAAAACCCAGCCGCCCGAAAAGCTTCGAGCAGCTGGGTTGAAAGTACCCGGCTGCGCTGGGGCGCGGCGCGGCCGGGTCGGCTGGAAAGCCGCGCCTTAGTCCACCTGGGTGAGCTGGGCGAGCTTGTTGAAGATCTCGGTGTTGTCGAAAGCGCCGTCGAAGAGCTCAGAACCGCAGCCCATGGCGTAAATGTTCACGGGGGCGCCGGTATGGGCGTAGGTGCCGTGCGTGATGCCCGACTTGGCGTCGAGGATGTGGCACACAGCCATGGAGAAGGGCTGGTAGGTGCCATAGAGCTCGTAATCCTGCTGGCTCATCTTGGCCTGCTTGCCGCCGCCGACCTCAAGCGTGCGGGCGAAGGCGTCCTGGAGCTGGGCGACCTCATAGGGCGTGAGCACAAGCGAGCCGCTCACGCCGGCCGGGTCGGTGCCGGCAGCCTCGGGATCCTCGGGCAGCATGAGGCCGAAGCACTCCTTGACGTCGGCCATGGCGTCGGCGAAGGTCACCTCGGCGCCCTCGGCGGTGTAGGTAGCGACCACGTCGGAGTCAAACTTGGCGTAAGACATGGTCTGCTTGGTGAGGTTGGTGAGGAAGGTGTCGTAATTGGTGGTCTTGTAGCCGATGGACAGGCCGCCCGTCTCGTGGTCGGCGGTCACGAGGATCAGCGTCTCGTCGGCGTGCTCGTTGTAGAAGTCGATGGCAGCCTGCACGGCGGTGTCGAGGGCAAGCACGTCATGGATGGAGGAAGCGGCGTCGTTGGCATGGCAGGCCCAGTCGATCTTGCCGCCCTCTGCCATCATGAAGAAGGGCTGCTCGTCGCCCAGGCACTCGATGCCCTTCTTGACGTAGTCGGCGAAGCGCCACTCGCCCTCGGCGGCGTCGAGCTCGTAGTTCATGGCGTCACCGTCGGCCAGGGCCTCGGCGATGATGAGGACGTTGCCCGAATCGGCGCCCAGGGCCTGCGCGTCAGTCTGCGTGGTGGCCACGGTATAGCCGGCCTGTGCAGCGAGCTCGTTGAGGTCGGTCTTGTCCTCATCCTTGTCGGTGGGAGCAAGCCACGCGCCGCCGGCGAAGAACTCAAAGCCGGACTCGGCCATCTCCTGGCCGATTGCGTAGTAGTTCTTGCGGCTGTCCTGATGAGCGTAGAAGGCAGCCGGGGTGGCGTGGTTCATGTTGACCGTGGAGAGCACGCCGACCTTGTAGCCCTTCTGGGAGTGCAGTTTCTCAGAGATGGCCTCGAAAGGTTGGGTCAGGGTCTCGGGGTCCATGTTGATGGTGCCCGACTTGGTCTTGTTGCCCGTGGCGATGGAGGTCGCGGTGGAAGCAGAGTCGGGGCAGAAGGACGTGGAGTCATAGGTGGTCACGCTGCCCACATGGGGGAAGCCCATGAAGGTAAGGGGGCTCTGGACGACGGCGCCGTCGTTCTCGGTGGCACCCTTGAAGAAGCTGGTGATCTGAACCTGCTCGTTGCCCATGCCGTCGCCGATGAACAGGAAGATGTACTTGGGCGTGGCAGTGGCGGCCTCGTCGGCGAAAGCGGCGGTCGCACCAGCAGCGAGGCTGGCAGCACCGGCAAGGGAAGCGGCCTTGACGAAGTTACGGCGGTCCATAGTGAAGTCCATGTTTTTCTCTCCTCTTTTTTGCCCCGCGGCCCACCCGCGGCGCCTTCGACAAAAGCAGGAATTGTTGCGACAAGGCGTGCGAGGGTGAGGTGCGCGGTGCGGGCCTTTGGCCTACTGGATGTACATGAGCCCGAGCAGAACGCAGTCGCAGCAATTACCAGGATTGTCTTGTTCCAATACCTGTGGTGCGATTGGAATAATGGGGCGCCGGGGCAAAGCTCCCGCCAGGCGCATGCAAAGGACGCGCAATAAAAAGCCCGCCGTGTCAGCGGCGGGCAAAAGACGAGGCGATTATGCAAGAGAAAGGTAAAACAGGCCGGCAATCAGGCTGCGGCGCTACTCCACGACGATCTGGGCTGTGGGGTCGGCGGTGATGTGGCCGATGCGCCAGGGCTTGCAATGGACCAGACGCTCGAAGGCTTGCTCGAAGACAGGGGCGTTCTCGGCGGGCACCGCCACGAGCATGCCACCCGACGTCTGCGGGTCGCACACCACGGCGGCCATGTTGTCGGCACGCACGGGGTCGTCGCAGCGCACCTGGAGATGGCCTTCCACGTGGTCCATGATCTGGAAGAGCCTGCCCGGGCGGCAATAGTCGTCCACGAGCTTCTCTACCTGGGGGAAGAGCGGCAGGGCCTTGTAGTCGATCTTGGCCGACACACCGCTGGCGTCGAGCATCTCGAGCAGATGCCCCGCCAGGCCGAAGCCCGTGACGTCGGTGCCAGCGTTGACGCCCGCCTCGACCATGGCCTCGCCTGCTGCACGGTTGAGCTCGGCCATGCCCTCCACAACGGGAGCCATGTCTTCATCGCTCACCAGGCCGATTTTATGCGCGGCAGCCATAACGCCCGTACCCAGCGTCTTCGTGAGATACAAGGCGTCGCCGGGCTTGGCGCCGTAGTTGCGCACGATGCGGTTGGGGTGCACCACGCCCATGACGGCAAGACCGTACTTGGGCTCGTCGTCCTCGATGGTGTGGCCGCCCACCACGAGCGTGCCGGCCTCCCAAGCCTTGTCGGCGCCACCGCGCACGACCTCGCCGGCCACGTCGGGGCCAAGCGTGCTCGGAAAAGCCATGAGGTTGAGTGCCACGACAGGCTTGGCACCCATGGCGTAGACGTCGGAGATGGCGTTGGCCGCAGCCACGCGCCCGAAGTCGTAGGGGTCGTCGACCACAGGGGTGAAGAAGTCGGTCGTGAGCACGACGGCGATGTCGTCGGTCAGCTTGTAGACGGCTGCGTCGTCGCTCGACGAAAAGCCCTGCAACAGGTTGGGGTCGGGGTCATGCGGGGTGATGTGAGAAAGAATCTCCTGAAGCTGCGCGGGGCTCCACTTGGCAGAGCAGCCGCCCTTGGCGGAAAGCTTCGTGAGGCGCAGGGGCTCGCCCTTCGCCATAGCAGCAAGCGCCGCCGCGATGGGGGCAGCAATCTCGCAGCTTGTAAGTTCATCGGACACGGCAGGCTCCTTTCAACATGACACGGACAGCACCGGCGTACTAGAGAGGCGTGTATGTCCCCGCCTCATCCAAGCCATGCGCCGCGCTCACAATGGGCGGCGTTTGTGTGGCGAGAACGGACCTTGCCTGCTCTAGCAGGCCATACGACAGGCGCAGCGAGATACCGCACCCCGCCGAGATGGCCGTGGGCGTGGGAATCATCGTGAACGCGACCCCAGCCCCCACCAGCGCCTTGTCCGCCGCCATGGCGACATGCGTGCTATCAAACGTGAAAACGACATCAACGAACAACTGAACTCCCAAACAACAAACTATCCCAGCTAAACAAGGGCGCAACGCGGGCCACGGATCTCCGGCCCACCAGCATACATAAGCCATCCCGCAACGCCATATCCACGCCAAACTTGCCCAATCAAGCCAGGGCGCTGCGCAGCAGCCGCCCCCAACCGCCCCAGCCAGACGGAGGCCCATATGCAAGGCGCAGAGCGGCGAGATGCGCGGTGCGGGCCTTTGGCCTACTAGATGTACATGAGCCGCTCTACACGGAGCGCCCTTCGCGACGAGTCCCGTGGAGAACGCAGTAGCTGCGCCCCCGCAATCGGTGCCAGCCCCTCTACAGCGTCCCAGCAGACGGAGGCCCATATGCAAGGCGCGCGATGGCGCGGTGTACTAGATGTACATAAGCCTGAGCGCAACGCGGCAGATGGGCCTCCGCGATCGGTACCAGCGGCACTTCCCTATAGCGTTATCACCTTCCCCGCCTCTTGCATACGGGAGAGAATGTCATACATATTCGACACCTCGCCGACCTCGAGCTTGTCGGTGATGCCGTAGAAGTTGAGGCAGGTGCCGCACACGAGGATCTCGCAGCCGCGCTCGATGAGCTTGTTGCAGCTCTCGACCACCTGGGGCTCCTCGCCGGCCACAAGCTGAACGCCGGAGTTCATGAAGAGGACGGAGCTGGGGACGTCGTCAGACTCAGCGAGCGTGTAGATGGCCATCTTCATGAGGTTGCGGCCCAGGGTGGGGTCGCCCTCGCCCACGTGGTCCTTGCCGATGAACACAGCATAGCCCGAACCGCCCGCGCCCATGCCGGCGAGCACCGGGGCCACGGCAGCCTGGGCCTGGCCGGGCTGCGCGCCGTCGGCGCTAAACTTCACGAGGTAGCCGCCCTCGATCGTCTCGACCTCGAAGCCCAGGTTCTGCTTGGCGGCCAGGCGGGAGAGGTTCTTGACGGCCGTGTCGTTGTCAACCTTGATCTGAACGTCGCGCTCACCCTCGTCGAGAGCCTTCTTCGCCATAACGAGGGGCATGGGGCACTGCTTGCCAAAAGCGTCGAGCAACATGGGGAATCCTTCCTCTGAAACGGACACGGTTGCAATGATGGTATGAAAATAAGCCAGATGAATGCAGAAATCCACCCACCGCGGCACGAGAGTGCCCTGCGGCCAGGCGTCATCGGCGGGTGCAGAATCCCCGCCGGAATATACTCAGACCATAGCACACGCGGAGCTTGGCAGGGACGTTAAAGTCGCACTCAAACGCCAGCGGCCCAGCAATATTCACCCAACCCGCCTGGCGGCTTCATGCGCCCGTTCGTCCCCATCGGCTCTGGCAATTCGGCAATGCCCGCCGCACACTTGAGCTTCCCTACACATCTTTGCTACCCTCATGCCTGTCAAACTGCGTATATCGAAACCAAAATTGCCTGTATACCAGCAGAAAGAGACCGTATCGTGACAAACGACTCCGCACGCGCCCTCCTACGTCAGCTTCCCCAGGTGGACGAGATTTTGAACGACCCGCACGTTGCCATGCTTGCTCAGAGCGTGCCGCACAACGTCGCCGCCGATAAGGTCCGCGCCTCCATCGACAGCGTGCGCGCAGGCATTCTCGCCGGAACGATTGAAAAGGTGGAGCGCGAAGACATCGTTGCCCTGGCGGTGCTGGGGCTGCTCAGCCTGGCCGAGCCGTCGCTGCGCAGAGTCATCAACGCAACGGGCGTCATCATCCACACCAACCTGGGTCGCAGCGCCTTGGCGCCCCAGGCTGTGGAGGCCGTCAACGACGTCATCACCGGCTATTCCACACTTGAGTACAACGTGAAGACCATGGCACGCGGCAGCCGCCACGACCACTGCGAGCGCCTTCTGTGCGCCCTCACCGGCGCCGAGGCCGCCATGGCCGTGAACAACAACGCCGCCGCTGTGCTCATCGTGCTGGCCGAGTTCGCCGCCGGCAAGAGCGCCGTGGTCAGCCGCGGCGAGCTCGTGGAGATCGGCGGCTCCTTCCGCATCCCCGACATCATGGAGTACTCCAACGCGCACATGATCGAGGTGGGCGCCACCAACAAGACGCACCTGCGCGACTACGAGCGCGCCATCACGCCCGACACCGCGATGCTGCTCAAGGTGCACCCCTCGAACTACCGCATGGTGGGCTTCACCGAGACGGTGAGCGCCCGCGACCTGGCAGAAGTCGCCCGCAAGGAGAACGTGCGCCGCGCTGCCGTGGGCGCCGACCCCCTGCTTGTGTACGAGGACCTGGGCTCGGGCGCCTTCGTGGACCTGTCCTTCCTGGGACCCGAGGCCGACCCCACGGTGGCCGAGGCCCTCAAGGGCTGCGGCCTGGTGAGCTTCTCGGGCGACAAGCTGCTCGGCGGCCCGCAGGCCGGCATCATCGTGGGCAGCAAGGAACACATCGACCGTCTGAAGAAGAACCCCCTGGCACGCGCCCTGCGCCTGGACAAGATGACGCTGGCGGCGCTTGAGGCGACGCTGCGTCTCTACCTCGACCCCGAGCAGGCACGCCGCGACATCCCCACGGTGCGCATGCTCACCGCCACGGCCGCCGAGCTCGACCCGCTGGCCCAGGAGCTGAGCGGCAACATCGAGGCAACGGCCCAGGGCATCCTGAGCTGCGAGGTCATCGACGAGGTCTCGCGCGCCGGCGGTGGGTCGCTGCCGCTCTACGACATCCCCACGCGCTGCGTGGCCGTGGCGTTCGGCGCCGGCAGCGCCATCGACTGCGAGCGCTACCTGCAGACGAAGCGCCAGGTGCCCATCGTCGCTCGCATCAAGAACGAAAGGCTTCTCGTAGACGTGCGCACCCTCATGGGAGAGTCCGAGGCCGGCGAAGTGGCCGCGGCGCTCGCCGACTACGCGCGCCTGCAGGGCCGCAAGGAATCGAGGTAGCCATGACCAGGCCCAAGACCAACGCCTCGCTCGTGCTCGGCACGGCAGGCCACATCGACCACGGCAAGTCCTCCCTCGTACGCGCCCTCACCGGCACCGACCCGGACCGCCTTGAGGAAGAGAAGCGCCGCGGCATCACCATCCAGCTCGGCTTTGCTCAGCTCAAGCTACCCAGCGGCCGCACGATGGGCGTAGTCGACGTGCCCGGCCACGAGCGCTTCGTGCGCCAGATGGTGGCCGGCGCCACCGGCGTCGACGTGGCCTTGCTCGTGGTGGCCGCCGACGACGGCATCATGCCCCAGACGGTGGAGCACCTGGCAGTTCTTCGCGTATTGGGCGTGAAGCGCCTGGTCGTCGCCATGACAAAGATAGACCTGGTAGACGACGAGTGGGTCGAGTTCATGGCCGGCGAGATCGCCTCGTACATGGAGGGCACGCCCTACGCGGGCTGCGCCATCGTCCCCTGCTCGAGCCGCACCGGCGCGGGTCTGAACGAGCTGCGTGCCGCCATCGACAAGGCCGCCCAGGGCGTCGGGCGCATCCACGACCACGGCGGCATGCGTATGCCCATCGACCGCGCCTTTACCGTGCGCGGCTTCGGCACCGTGGTGACGGGCACGCTGTGGTCGGGTTCGGTCGCCCCAGGCGACGACCTCGAGCTTCTCCCCTCGCGCTCCCGCTCGCGCGTGCGCTCGGTGCAGATGCACAGTGAGAACGTGGAGCAGGCAGCTGCCGGCAACCGCGTGGCCGTGTGCCTGGCAGACACCGCGCTCGACGAGGTGCGACCTGGCGACTTCCTCGCCACGCCGGGCGCAGTACAGGTCTCGAACCGATTCGACGCGCGCTTCGACTACCTCGACCCCTTCTCCTGCGGCACGGTGCTCGAAAGCGGCGCACGCGTGCGCGTGGCTCACGGCACCCGCGAGGTGGAGGGACGCGTCCTGAGCCTCGAGGGCGCCTCTGAGTTCAAGCCCGGCAGCTCCAACCTCGTGCAGATTCGCCTCGATGAGGACCTGCCGCTCACCTACGGCGACCGTTTCATCGTGCGCACGCTCTCCCCTGCCCGCGTCATCGGCGGCGGCGGTGTGCTGAGCGCTCACCCCAAGCGTCGTTCGACCCTCAACGAGGCCGACGAGAAGGAAGTCCGCGCCCTCGACAACGGCGACGTGGCGGCCGCCGTGGAAGCCTACGTGCGCTCGAGCGACAGGCCCGTGAACGCCGGCGAGGTCGCCGAGGGGCTCGGCGTGCCCCGCGAGCTCGTAAGCACTCCCTTCAACGCGATCGCCGCAGCTCGCGACGTCATAACCATGGGAGATGCGAACAACCCCGCCATCGCGACGAAGCAGGGCGTGCAGCGCTTGGGCGGAGCGATCGAGAAGGCCCTGCTCGCCTTCCATGCAACCAACCCCAACGAGTCCGGCATCGACAAGGCCACGCTGCGCGCCAAAGTGTGCCCCGAGACCAGCCAGGCATGCTTCGACGTGCTTGTGGGCATGTGCCCCAACGCCGCGGCGGCCCAGGGCAAGGTTGCCCACAAGACGGCGGGCGCCGGCGCTCAGATGCGCCTGCAGGCAGCCCAGGACGCCCTGCTCGCCGTGTACCAGGCAGCCGGCATCTGGCCGGCAGGCGCGCAGGACTCCATCACCTCGGCTGAGCTCGACACCAAGACGGGCCAGAAGGCCCTGGGCGAGCTGGAGCGCGCCGGCAAAATCGTGCGCTACGCCCCCGACTCCTACATGGAAGCCGCAGCGCTGGAAAGCCTGAAGCAGGCCACGCGCGCTTGGCTGGAGGCCCACGGCACCGCCACTGCCGCCGAGCTCAAGGAGGCTATGGGCACCACGCGCAAGTACGCCATGCCCCTGCTGGAATACTTCGACCAGTGCGGCCTTACGAGGCGCGACGGGGATGTACGAACCTTGTGCAGCCAGAAGTAGGAATCAGTTTCTCGTACTTGAGCAGGTACTTTTCTGTATACTGGCTAGGCTACATTACCTGGTGAGCATATGGAGATGGATGAGGCCTGGTGGTCTCCGCGGTCTTCAAAACCGTTGCGGGGCGCGCAGAACGTCTCGGGTGTGTTCGATTCACATGCATCTCCGCCAGAAAACACAGCAAGGCCTCCCAAACCGCAGGGTTCGGGAGGCCTTTTTTCTTGCGAATAATCTGGCGGCACCGACGCTTACTCGGGACGAGCATCCTTTTCAGGCGTGAGCGACCACTCGTAGCCGGCCACAATCGCCCCGTGGGGGCAAGACGCACGACACGCCCCAACCTAACGATTGTATGCGACAACGCCACCGAGGTCATCCACAAGGCGTGTGGCCAGACCGTCCCAGGACAAGCTGCTGGGGTCGCACGCGCGGGCGGGCTCGGCGAGAGACGCTGCGAGCTCATCGGCCAAACGCTGCTCGAAGGCGGGCAGGTCAGCCTCGACGGGCACGTCGACCTCCTCCATGCGGGGAAGCTCCACATAACGCACGGGAGCACCGGGCAGGTTCTCGCCCAGCCAGGGCCGCACGCCGGGAAGGTCGCTCACCACGACCTTGCACCCACACGCCATGGCCTCCACCACCACAAGGGGAAGACCCTCGTAGAAGCTCGGCAGCACGAACACGTCGCACGAACGGTAGTACGAGGCGAGCTCGGAGGGGCTTACCTTTCCCAGGAAGACGACCTTGTGGCCGCTTGCCACCGCAAGCGCCTCGATGGCGGCATATTCTTGGACGTCTCCCGCGCCTCCTGCCAGGTAGATCTCCGCATCTGCCAGCTCGGGCGGCAAAAGCGCAAGCGAGCGCATGAGACTTGCCACGCCCTTGGCGTAGGCAATCTTGCCGGCATAGAGGATGCGAGGCGGACAGCCTTCGCCCATGGGCAGGGCGCAGGCGCCTTCGCGGCAAAAGACCCCGGCGTCATAGCCCGTGCCAAGCACATGCACGCGCTCGGCAGGCATGCCGTAGATGTCCGCAATCGTGTCACGCATGCCCTCGTGCAGGCCAAACACGAGGTCAAGCCCCTGGATGCCGGCAACGATGCGGTCATGCTCAAGGGTATGCTGGCGCATCTGGCGCAGATCGCTCGAATGGCTGAGCGCAGCCACGGCAAGATCGGGGAACAGCTCGCGCACCCAGGATGTGAGCAGGTAGAGATGGTGGCAGAAAATCACGTCGGGCTCGAGGGCGCAAACGGCCTCGCGCAGGCGGCGCTCGAACACCGCACGGAACTGCGCCACCATCTCGGGCGTCATATCGCGGTAGCGCGTGGCGCGATAGGGCATGACGTCGCTCATGCCCACAACGGGAAACGGCAGCTCATCGCTCTCAAACCGCACCGGGTACACAGCCACGCCCTCGGGCAGCACCGGCACGTCATCGGGTCCGATGCCGCACACAACGGCCTGCTCGCAACCCAGACGGGCGCAGGCCACCACCACTTGAGTGAGATAGACGCCGCTTCCGGTGGAGTCGGGCTTCTGGGCACTCACGTGCAAAATGCGCATGGGGTCTCCTTATTGATGGCGAAGTTACCGCAAGCGTGCAATCTCCTCGGCATAGCCGTCCAGCGTGTCATGGGGCGTCTCGAGGAAGAAGGGCAGGTCACACAGGGCGGGATGGCGCGTCACCGCGTGAAGCGCCTCGAAGCCGATGAAGCCCTGCCCTATCGCGGCATGACGGTCCTTGTGGGCGCCAAGCGGGTTCATCGAGTCGTTGAGGTGGATGGCGCGCAAACGGCCCAGGCCCACCACGCGGTCGAACTCGTTGAGCACGCCGTCGAGGTCGTGCGCGATGTCGTAGCCAGCGTCCCACACATGGCAGGTGTCCAGGCACACGCCAAGCTGGTCGGAGAGCCCCACGCGATCGATGATGGCACGCAGCTCCTCAAAGGTGCGGCCAATCTCGGTCCCCTTGCCGGCCATGGTCTCAAGCAGCACCGTCGTGGTCTGCTCGGGGGCGAGGACCTCGTTGAGCACGCTTGCGATCTTTTCGATTCCCACCTGCGCACCCTGACCCACATGGCTGCCGGGATGGAAGTTGTACATCTGGTGCGGTGTGGCCTCCATGCGCACGAGGTCGTCGGCAAAGGTCGCGCGGGCGAACTCCTGCACCTCGGGCTTTGCCGCCGCAGCGTTGAGCGTGTACGGGGCGTGCGCGAGGATGGTCGTGATGCCGTGCTCGGCGCAGTAAGCGTGAAACGCCTCGACGTCGGTGGAGTTGATGTCCTTGGCCTTGCCGCCGCGGGGATTGCGCGTGAAGAACTGGAACGTGTTGGCGTCGATCGAGACGGCGTCTCGCGCCATGGCGAGATAGCCCTTCGAGGCGGACAGGTGGCAACCGATAGTGAGCATGAGAAGCCTTTCGCAGGTAGAGCGGGCAGAACAAGCACGCAGGCAGAGAGTCGGGCACGCCCGGCTGATGCCGTGCGCGACAAGCGCGGGGCCCGCCCCCACACAAGGAGACGGGCCCCGCAGACAATCACGTGCGGGTTTTACTCAGCGGCCAGGAACGCCTTGTAGCCGCGATAGGCCTCGTACACGTCGGCCTTGCTCACGACCTCCCAGGGCGCGTGCATGGAAAGCACCGGCACGCCGCAGTCGATGACCTGCATGCCGTACTCCGCCAGGATGTAGGCGATGGTGCCGCCGCCGCCGATGTCGACCTTGCCCAGCTCGGCCGTCTGGAAGAAGACGCCGCCTTCGTTCATGATGCGGCGAATGCGCGCCACGTACTCGGCGTTGGCATCGTTGGAGCCCGACTTGCCGCGCGAGCCAGTGAACTTGTTGAACGTGAGGCCATGGCCCAGGTAGCAGGCGTTCTTAGACTCAAAGACGCTCGCGAAGCTCGGGTCGAAGGCGGCGGACACGTCGCTGGAGAGCATCCAGGACCTGGCCAGGCAGCGGCGCAGCGGCAGGTCGCCGGGCTCGCCCGCCAAAGCGAGGACCTCGGCCATGGCGTTCTCGAAGAAACGGCTCGTCATGCCCGTGGCACCCACCGAACCGATCTCCTCCTTGTCCACAAGCAAGGTGACGGAGGTGCGGGCGGAAGCGGCGGTGTCGAGCTGGGCCAGAAGGCTCGGATAGGCGCACACGCGGTCGTCGTGGCCATAGCCGGCGATCAGAGAGCGGTCCAGGCCGCAGTCGCGCGCGCGGCCCGCGGGAACGACCTCGAGCTCGGCAGAAACCAGGTCCTCCTCCTCGATGCCGTACTTGTCGGCCAGGATGGCCAGAACGTTCTTGGCCACGGGGTCCTTGGGCTCCTCAGCCTTCTCGGCGCCCTCGCCCTCGACAGGCTTTACGACGAGCGGGCGGTTGCCCACGATGACGTCGAGCATCTCACCCTCGATGACCTCCGAGGCCTTCTTGGCCATCTGGTCCTGTCCCAGGTGGGGCAGCAGGTCGGAGATGTAGAGCACGGGGTCGGAAGGGTCCTCGCCCACGCAGACCTCGACGTTGGTGCCGTTCTGCAGCGACACCACGCCGTGCAAGGCCAGCGGCATGGCAACCCACTGGTACTTCTTGATGCCGCCGTAATAGTGCGTGTCGAGGCGGGCGATCTCGTTGGTCTCGTCAAGCGGGTTCTGCTTCACGTCGAGGCGCGGCGAGTCGATGTGGGCGCCCAGGATGTTGAGGCCCTCCTGGAGCGGCTTGGTGCCGAGATGCACAAGCAGCAGCGTCTTGCCATAGGCGGTCGTGTACACCTTGTCGCCGCAGGCGAGCTTCTTGCCCTGGGCGATGCAGTCCTCAAGCGGCAGGTAGCCGGCAGCTTCGGCAAGCTTCACAGCCGCGGCGCAGCACTCGCGCTCGGTCTTGTTCTCGGAGATGAAGTCGGTATAGCGGGCGCACAGACCGTCAAGCTCGGCGAGCTGAGAGTCGGTGTAGCCCTTCCACGCGTTGGGGCGTTCCATAGAAGACGGGTCCTTTCGTCGTGATGTATTGGATAGCACGAGCAAGCATACACCCATGGGCGCATTGGGGCAGCGCAAGCCCGCGCAAGTTCGCGCAGGTCACGCAGCCTTTAGTTCGCCCAGGGGTCAGAGATGTCCACGCCGGCGGCGATGAGGGCCGCATCACGGGCGATCTCCGCCTCCTCGTTGGTGGGAATGACGAGCACTTCCACGGTAGAAGAGTCGGTGGAGATGCGACGGTCCACCTTCTCGGCCACCATGTTGCGCTCCTCGTCGATTTGGATGCCGAAAGGCTCCAAGCCTCGGAAGATGAGGCGGCGCGCATAAGGGTCGTTCTCACCCACGCCGGCCGTGCACACGATGACGTCAACGCCTGCCAGCTCGAAGAAGTACGAGCCGATGGTGCGGCGGATGGAGGTGAGGAAGATGTCGTAGGC
>UQBS01000024.1 GCA_900539345.1 uncultured Coriobacteriaceae bacterium
GTCCGCGTGCGTCTTGCCCGCGGGTCCGGCGCGCCCTCGCCAGGCGCCTTTGACGACTCAAGTTATAGCCTGGGCCGCAACCGCCGCGCATCGGCCGCGCCCTCGCCAAAACGACGCGAGCACCTCGTCCGCACATCAACCTACTAGGGGGAGGTTGATAGCGAATCACGTAAGTATTGACTTTTTGATACGTACTTTTAGCTGGTTTTTTAAGCAGCTTTTAAGGTAATCATGTGCCCTAGTGCCCCGTACACTTTGCATCTATTACGAATAGATTTCTTCCGCGTATACTGGAGAGCAACTGAGTGCGCAGGACGCCTCATCCCGGCCATCACCCGCATCGTTTACTCAAAGGGGGACACAATATGTCTACCGATCCACGTCTCTCTAGTGCGGTTGCCCATCTCCTTCACTGGTCGTTGCCCGCTTCTCCGCTGTTTCTCGCAATTCTCATGTTACTCGCCCACGCGCCCTATGCCGCGCCCATCGTGAGCCCCTCGTCTTTTTATCTTGCCTGCATGCTGGGCGCACTCCTTACGCTTGTGACGCTGTCCCTTCGCCCCTGGGGTCTTCGCGCAAGGCGTACATGGTGCGTCGGCAGCGGTATCGCCCTTGAAGCGGCATGGATCGTTCTGCTGGTTGCCGAACAGCAGCGCTCTGCCGAACTCTTGCTTCTCGGCTCCGCCTTGGCAGGTTGTTCTTCTGCATGCCTGCTGGTCCTTTGGCTCTGGGTAGATCAGGCGAGCGAGGCCGCAGGTGAAGTCACGAAGCTCGCAGGCGTATTCGGCATTGCCTACCTGGCGTACACGTTCTTTTCCGTTGTGCCGCATGCGGGTGTCGTGAGCTACTTGTTTCCTTTGCTCACTTGCCCTCCGCTTTTTATGGACTTGGGAAACGAGCCGCCCTCAAACCCTGAGGAGAAGAGTTCTTCCAATAGGGTGCATCCCCCCGTGCCTCAAACCATCGCCGTAACGCTTACTCTCGCCTTGTTCGGCGCCGGCTTCTCGGCGTTGGGTTTCGGCGGGCCCCAGGTCGAGCAGGGAGCTGGTTTGCTCGCCGTCCTGCTTTTTTGTTGCCTGCTTCCCTTTGGCGGCAACATCCATATTCTGCGCATTGCAGCCGTGCCACTCGTCGTGTTCTCACTGTGCCTGGGGGCTCTTGCGGGCGTTGGCAATGCCTTTGCCTTCTTCCTCGCAGGATGCGGTTCGCTCGTCATCTGGCTGTTCCTTATGTTCCGCTTTGGATACGGAGGGCCGCGTAGCGCCTCGATTCGGTCCATCACCTTGCGCCTGCTTCATATCGGCGCCTCGGCCGGCACCGGCATGGTTCTGGGCAACGCCGTGTTCGGGGCTCTGCCCATTGCCGACGCGAACCGCGCCTTCGTGCTCGTGGCCGCAATCGTGGTCGCCGACTTCTTCTGGCAGGCAAGCAGCCTTACGTGCAAGTCAGCCGCACAACAAGCGGCCGCACAGCAGTCCGAGACTGGCGCTGCATTGAGCGACAGCATGGCCAATGCACAAAACCTCATCCCGTCTGACGATACCCAACTCGGATTTGATTCTGAAGAAGTGGGACGTATCGCAACCACGCTGGGGCTTTCCCCGCGTGAGGCACAGGTTGCGTCCCTTCTGTGCCAAAGCAAAAGCGTGGGTTATATCTCTAAAAAGCTCGGCGTTGCCAACAGCACCACAAAGACCCACGTGCGCCACGTCTACGAGAAAGCCAACGTCCACAGCCGCGACGAGCTTCAACTCGAGCTGGAGCGTCTACTTAAGACGAATTAGACGAGGCACCGGAGTTTACTGAGGGCAAGTTAGAAGGAAAGCCGCAAGTTTGTCGTATCGACGATGCCCGAGCAGCCGGATATCCTGGCGCCGTTTGTCGCGTCCTCGGCTACAAAGAGCGCTCATGCGCTTCACCCGGCCTCATTCGAACGGCCCAAATCTAAACCCACGATTTATTCGCTAGGCCGTACCACCAGTTCGCGCGCAAACAGCATGTACCCGACTCAACACAACGGCGCCCCGTAGGCCATAAGGTCTACGGGGCGCTGCCATGTACCTGTGTGCGCAAACGGTCTTTATGTGTGGGCGGCCTCTTGCGCCATGCAATCGAGAGGCATTGCCATCAGCGTTGCATGGCCCAAGTCACGGCCACATGCCCTAGGCGGTCGGCGGAAGCGCTCCAGGGGTGCCAGTGGCACCGGGGACCTCGGGCGTCGCCGGCGTGATGGACACCTCGGGGGCCTCGGCGGCCTCACGGGCCAGGCGCTCAGCGCGTTCCTGCAGGTAGGCAGCCGCATCACCGGGATCGTCGTCGATGTTCTCGTCGCCCAGATCGACCTCCTTGGGCACCTTGCGGTACAGGATGTCATACATGATAGGCACGATGTAGAGCGTCATGAACGTGGCGTAGGTCATGCCGCCCACAACGACGAGCGCCATGCCACGCTGCATGGTGCCACCCACATCCTGGCTGAGCACGAGCGGCAGCATGGAGAGGATGGTGGTGAGCGCCGTCATGAGAATGGGGCGCATGCGCGTGACGCCGGTCGCCACGAGCGCGTCACGCTTCTCAAGCCCGCCGCGGCGCAGCTGGTTGACATAGTCGACGAACACAATGCCGTTGTTCACAACCGTGCCCATAAGCACGAGGAAGCCCATGAGCGACAGGATGTCGAGCTGCTGGCCGGCAAGCAGCAGCGCCAGGAAACCTCCCGTAAAGGCCAGGGGCACCGTGAGCAGCACGATGAAGGGCGACAGCAGACTCTGGAACTGAGCAACCATCACGAGGTAGATAAGCACGAGGCCAAGTGCCGCCATGAGGCCCATCTGCTTGAGCATCGTCGAGATGTTGTCGAGCTCGCCGCCAAATACGAGCGTGCAACCATCGGGCACGTCATAATCATCGAGCTTCTCCTGCAGCTCGCGGGAGAGCAGCACGTTGTTCTCGCCGTCCTTGACGTCGGCCGTGACCGTCATCGTACGCTCGGAATTCTCATGCGAGATGGAGGTCGAAGCCTTGCCTTCCGTCACCGTGGCAACGTCGGACAGCTTGAACGTCGTATCGCCCACCGTGATTTCACGGCTGAGGAGGTTCGCCTTGGTGACGGGGTCAGTCTCGTCAACGATCGTCACCGTGACGCTCGCATTGTCAACCGTGATGTCGGCACTGGTGGCCTCGGTCTTAATCTGCGACGAAAGTGCCTGGTAGAGCTGGGCAACCGTGACACCCTTTGCCGCAAGCTTGTTGCGGTCGATGTTGAGCTGGAGCTCATTTGCTGCGTCTTCCATGCCGTTGTCGATGTTCTCGTACCCGTCGACCTCGGCCACAATGTCCATGACATCCTGGCTCATGTCGAGCAACGTCTGCTGGTCGGGACCCTTGAGGGTGATGGACAGACCCGACCCCATCATGGAGCTCATCTCGTCGGAAGAAGAAGCGCTCGTCAGGACCTCGCAGTCAAGCTTGCGCGTGTTCTTTCCAATCTTGTCTACGATGTTCGAAACCTGCTGCTCGGTCTCCACCGTATCGTCTAGCTGGACATACAACGTGAAATGGTTGAACGATTTGTCGGAACCCGTGGACCCGGCGGCGGAGGACATGACCGACAGCATGGCATTGCCGTCCATAGCGCCCACCACATCGACGCCGTCGATATCGAGAACCGCGTCAACCACCTGGTCGGCCGTGGCGCATGCCGTCTCCTTGTCGGTACCCTCAGGCATGGTCACCTGGGCAACGATGGTCTTGCTCGCCATCGAGGGCATCATGTTGATGCCCATGCCAAGCACACTTGCAACCGAGAACGCCAGCAGGCCCACGGCAACCAACAGGGGCAGGGCCTTGTGACGCAGGAAAAACTCGAGCGAGCGGCCATAGGCATCGCGCAAGTGCTCAAACCAGCCCGGCTTGGCGGGCTTCATGCGCTTGAACATGTACGTGGAGACCGTGGGGACGAGCGTGAGCGCCACAAGCAGCGATGCCGCAAGCACATAGGCAATGGTGAGCGCAAAGGGCACGAGCAGCTGGCTCACGAGACCCGAAGTGAAAATGGCAGGCAGGAACACGCACACCGTGGTAAGTGTGGAGGCCACGACGGCGCCCGTAATCTGCTTGGCACCCTGCACTGCGGCGCGCGCCGGAGGAATTCCGCGACTACGCAGGCGATAGATGTTCTCCAGCACGACGATGGAGTTGTCCACAAGCATACCGATGGCCAGCGCGATGCCGCCAAGGGTGAGCACGTTCACCGTGAGACCGGAGAAGTACATGAAAATGAGCGCGCACAGCACCGAGAACGGGATGGAGAACGCCACGATGAGCGTGGGCTTCACCGACTTAAGGAACAGGGCGAGGACCACGACAGCCAAGCCCGCGCCCAGAACCAGCGACTGCAGGATGTTGCTGATGAACAGCTCAATGTAGGAGCCCTGGTCGTACAAGGCGTCAATCTCAAGGTTGGAGTTGTCCTTCTCGAGCTCAGCGACACGAGCGGCGCAGGCCTTCGATACGTCGGAGGTTGAGGCGGTCGAGCTCTTGTACACCGACAGCAGCAGACCCTTGCCGTCGTTGAGGCGCATGTAGGATTCGCCCGCATTGTCGATAAGCGTGACGTCGGCCACGTCGGAAAGCTTGACCTTGCCCACGCCATCGATATCGGCGAGCACAAGATTAGAAAGCTCGTCCGCCGAGGTGAAGCCCTCACCCACGCGCACGAGCCACTGGTCGTCGTTGGCATCGCTCACATAGCCGGCAGGCATGGCAAAGTTCTGGGCAGAGATGGCCTGGGCCAGCGTGGTCTTATTGACAAGGGCGTCGATGTTGGCTTGGGCAAGCGCCTGGTCGCGCTGCTCGTTGAACTGCTCGCGAGAGGCCTTGAGCTGGGCCGCTTGCTCGTCGAGCTGAGCCTGTGCGGCATCGATCTGCGCGTAGGCGTCGGGGTTGGCGTCGCGTCCGCCCGCCTGATCGAGCTGGTCGCGCTGGGTGTTAAGGTCGGACTGGGCTTGCGCGAGCTGAGCGTCGCCATCGTCAAGCTGCTGCTTGGCATCGGCCAGGGAGTCGTCGACATGCGCTGCAAGCTTGTCATTGACGACGTCAATCTTCTTTTGGTTGAGGCGCACCTCCACCGACTGCTCCACCGCGCCAGAAATCGAAACGTCGGCAACGCCATCGATGCGCTCGAACTCGGGAGCGATCTTGTCTTCGACATACGAGGTGAGCTCGTATATGTCCTTGGAGTCATCGCGCACGCCCAGGTAAACCGTGGCCATCATGTCGGAGCTGATTTCCATGTAGTTGGGGCTGCCCGCGTCATCAGGCAGCTGCGAGGAGACCTCGTTCACTGCCGAGGAAACCTTGACGAGCGCCGAGTCCATATCGGTGCCGTCCTCAAACTCCAGGAAGATCATGGAGTAGTTGTCCGAGCTCTTTGAGGTAACGTTCGACACGCCGTTTACCGTGGCGAGGCTGCCCTCAAGCACATCGGTGATTTCGGACTCCACCTCCTCGGCGGTCGCGCCTGGGTCGGTGGTAATAACCGCCAGATAGGGCAGGTCCATCTCAGGGTACAGGTCGGTCTTCATCTTGGAGAGGGACACGCCGCCCAGAATCAGAGCGACGATAACGGCCACAACGATGATGTAGGGCCGCTTGACAGAGAATCGGCTGAGCATGGGCTGAGCTTGTCCTTCCAACGACGCATAGGGAGACGCCAGGCTAAAACAGGTGTATTGCGTTAACCTACCCCGTCTATGCGCTCCCATGTCAAACGTCCGGAAACATCCCTACAAATTCTCAACTTGTAGAAGATCCCCTTAAAGCCGCTAGATACATTGCGCTCGCCATGCCACGCATGGTTTTTGTTCCACGGCTGGTCCTGCTGTTTGTTCAGCTTCGCTCAAGTTATCTGTGTAAAACATCTGTCAAGAGTCTGTAAAGCGCATGCAAAGCCCCTTTTCATTTTCTTTAAAGCCACAGGGCCTATCCTGCCCTTCGTCGTCATGGCACCAGCAAAAACGGAAGGAGGCAGCCATGGCATACCAGCTCGTTTTCAAGCGTCGCGAAGTGAAGTACCTTGTGCCCCGCAACGACGTCGACCGGCTCAAAGAGACCATGCTTCAGCGCATGCGCCCCGATGAGCACGGGCGCTCAACTCTTTGCAACGTATACCTCGACACCCCCGACCACCTGCTCATACGCCGTTCACTTGAGCACCCCCTCTACAAGGAGAAGCTCCGTGTGCGCAGCTACGGGGTTGCCGAACCCGACACTGCTGCGTTCATCGAGATAAAGAAGAAGTACAAATCGACCGTCTACAAGCGCCGCGTGGCCACGACGCAGCATGAGGCACACGACTATTTGCTTGGCGACAAGCACTTGCCCGACAGCCAGGTCGTTCGCGAGATCGACTTCTTCCGGGCGCGCTACGCCGACCTCGAACCCGCGGTGTTTCTCTCCTATGAACGCGAGGCGTTTTTTGCCTGCGACGACCGCGAGTTTCGCATCACCTTCGACGACAACGTGCTTTGGCGAGACTGGGACGTCTCACTCACGGGCGGCGTCGGCGGTGAGGAGCTCTTGCCCGAGGGCCGCATCCTCATGGAGGTAAAGGCCGGCGGAGCCTACCCCCTCTGGGCTTCGCACATGCTCGCGGAATTCCAGCTCTACCCCGCCTCGTTTTCCAAGTACGGCCGCGCATACGGACGCATGAGCGGCAACGCGCCCCAATCCACCCCAATCCACCGACGCTAAGGAACCCCCATGACCGACACCCTGTTTTCCAACATCCTCACCGGCACCACCGGCACACTGACGCCCGTCGTATTTTTGTCAAGCATTGCAGTCTCGCTGCTCCTTGGTCTGGCCATTGCCGCGGTATATATGTTTCGAAGCTCTTTTACCAGGAGTTTTGTGCTGACCCTTGCGCTGCTGCCCTCCATTGTGTGCGTTGTCATACTTATGGTAAACGGCAATATCGGAGCGGGTATCGCCGTGATGGGCGCCTTCAGCCTCGTGCGCTTCCGTTCGGTGGTCGGTAGCGCCAAGGAAATCGGGACCATATTCCTCGCCATGGCAGCCGGCCTTGTGGTAGGCATGGGCTACCCCGCCTATGCGGCGTTGTTTACCCTGGTGCTCGCCGGGGCCATGGCCGTTTACCAGGTCGCAGGCCTAGGGGCCGCTCATTCCAGCGAACTTGAACGCACGCTGCGCATCACTATTCCCGAGGACCTCAACTACATGGGTGTTTTCGACGATGTTTCCGAACGGTTCACGTCATGCGCCAAACAAACGAGCGTCAAGACATGCAACATGGGCAGCCTCTTCAAGCTCACCTACGATGTGGCAATGTTGCCACAAGCAAGCGAAAAAGATTTCCTCGACGAGCTGCGCTGCCGCAACGGCAACCTCGAAATCAGCCTCGCCCAACGCGAAAGCGATGCCGAGACCGGGCTGTAGAGGCAAAGCCCCCACCAGCACAGACCACCACGAAGGTGCCAACAACGCCAAAGATACACCTCCTCCAGCACTCGAGACCTACAGCCCCGATGCCAGCCCGTAGCGTTGGCGGGGGCTGTTCTTCTTCTGGGTGGGTCGAATCACCCCCTGGGCAACAAGACCCTGAACCGCCTTGAGCACCGTGGGCCGTGACCGACCAGACTCCTCCATAAGCTCGGCCATACTCGCCGTGCCGCGCATAGTGATAACCTCGACGATAAAGTCGTCGAGCCTCATGATTGCCTCGTCCTGCTTCACAAAGCCCTTGGCACAAGCAACGGCATCCTCGCGAACGCCTCGACTGGCAGAACCCGAGGGCACGTCAGCCAGACGGAGCGCGCCGGCGGACAGGCTGCCCTCCCTGCGGCGGCGCATAACCAGCGTAAAAGCAGAAGGCGAATCATGCGGCTCCGGCGCAGGCATGCCCGCCTCCTGAAGTGCCAGGCAGATGCTCTGATAGCCGGTGCCTCGGTTCTCCGCAACGAACCCGCCACCCTCCAGAGGCGTGTTTTCCAGCAAGGCCGACAAGAATTGATTGCGAGCAGATGCTATAGGAACGTCTTCGAGCGACCGAATTGTCACACAGCCGTACAGTCCGCCCGCATTTCTCACTTCAAGCCGGTCGTCGTACATGTCGACAGCGACGGGTGTTCCGAGTGCCTCATCGGAATAATCGCGGTGCATAAGTGCGTTCACCACGGCCTCTCGCACCGCAACAAGCGGGTAGTCTGGCACATCGGTGCGAAACGCCCCCTCGATTCGCGCCCCCGTGCGCATATTGCGCCCGACCGCAACCAACACGTCTTGAACCATTGCCGGTATCGATCCCACGCACGTGGCCATGTCCAAAAAACGCCGCCCATCCGATGTGGGCTGGGCCTTGGTATTGCCTGGATAGCGTGTAAATACCACGCAAAGTCGAGGGAAAAACTCCTGGGGATAGGCGCCTAGAGCCACAAGACCCGCCAACGTCGGACGCGGCTCCCCCGCCTCGTCCTTTGCAAGCACGCGAAGCTTGGTCAATGCCGTCTCATCATCGAGGTGGGCGAAATTTCGAGGATGCACGGCCCTCTCGCGCGCAAGAACACCGGTCACCAGCTGGGGGTCCAAATCGGCAAGCGACGCATCCCCAACAACGCGCGCGTCATAGCGGGGCTGTTCATGCTCGTCCATGAAGCGGTCGACCTCGTAAGGCGAAAGGCGGCAATCCCCATCTGCCATACGGATATACGACCCCATATATCTGCCCGACGCGCTCACATAGCACGGCTTGTCCTTAGGCCTCATCTCGGGAATATATGCCGTCACAACGGCTTTTCCTTCGAACTGCCGCGCATCGATAATCGCACGAACCGGAGGCGTCATACGCTCGCCGCACCATGTAGCAAGCATGTCTTGGATGTGGGCAGCATCAAACCCCTCGACAGGGATAAAGCCATCCTTTTCGCTCAGGCCGCAGACAATCAACCCGCCCGCCCCGTTGGCAAAAGCCGAGATGGTAGACCCGATGTCGTGCGGCAAGCCCCCGCGCGCCGTTTTGACCTCGCACGAGACTCTGTCGGTCCCCGCTATGCGCATAGACGCAATCAGCCGTGCAAACCCCTCATCATCCATATTCGCAAAGTCAAGCATCGCGCCATCCCAACCCCGACTTATAAACTTGATAAGCAGTTTATCAGTATGCATAATACTTTACAAGTTACTTTATGAGTAAGTATACTTAACGAGTACCCGTTTCATGAATTACTGGACGACCATCTTTGGAGAGGCGGCCACCTGTCAAATCTTGAGTATCGCCCACGTACTTGCAACAGAACATGCAAGAGTCATCGCCGAGCACCTCACGACCTATAGGTGACTGATGGAAGCCCTCCGCGCTGTATCACCAGGGCAACATCGCTGCGCTGCCCCCAGAAGTCGCATGCAATCATGCGCGCTATAATCCCCTTGAACAGTTTGACGCCAGGGAGGCCACCGTGGAGAACATTGCCACCAACACATACGACTTCGCGCGCATCCGCACAACGGGCCTTGCGTATGTGGACAAGACCGCTTATATCCACACGTTGGCAAACGGGCTCATGGGCAATCAGTTCTTCCTCTCTCGGCCTAGGCGCTTCGGCAAGTCGCTTTTGTGCTCAACGTTGCAATGTCTCTTCGAGGGCAGACGCGAGCTTTTCGAGGGGCTGGCCATCAACTCCCTGCCGTGGGATTGGACAAAGACATACCCCGTGATCAGGCTCGATATGGCAGCGTGCTCGGGCGAAACGCTTGACGCCACCGAGGCCCTTGTCATCTCCACGATGCGCGCCGAAGCCAAGCGACTCGGCATTGCCCTGCACGAGAGCGAACCTCTCCCCGCCCAATTTCGTTTCCTCATCGAGGACGTAGCGGCAACAAGCCCCGACGGTCAGTGTGTGCTCCTCATTGATGAATACGACAAACCTCTCACCCGCTGGATTGGCTCTAACGAGGTCCTCCCCTACCAGGCCTTTCTAAAAACCCTCTATTCCATGGTAAAGCTTACAGAGTCCCACCAGCGTTTCTGTCTGATGACGGGCGTTTCCAAGTTCTCTAAGGTCTCGATTTTCTCTGACCTCAACAACCTGACCGACATAACCATGGACACGCGATTCGCCGCACTTTTGGGCTATACGCACGATGAAGTACGTGCAAACTTCCCCGACAGGCTCTCCGCACTGGCACAGGCCCTGGACACCGACATCGACGGTGCCTTCGCGCGCCTTGAAGCCATGTATGACGGTTACTGCTTCGACCGCTCACTTACCCGCGTCTTCAACCCCGTGTCGCTGGGCCGCTGCCTGGATTCGGCAGACATGCGCTCTTACTGGTTTGAGACGGGCACCCCTGGCTGGCTTATGTCATATGCCAAAAAGGCGCCCATCGAGGTAGACTCTCTTGACGTGCCCGAAGCATCCTTGGGAACATACGAGCCTGCCAGCCCCTCCATACCCGCCGTGCTTCTCCAAACAGGCTATCTTACAATCAAGGATTTCGAGGAACTTGGTCGCTCTCGAATCTACCACCTCGGCTTCCCCAACCACGAGGTAGAGGACGGGTTCAACGAATGGTTGACCGGGACATACACCGATGCGGACGAAGCAGAGACTTCCGCTTGGGCGCTCGCATGCAGGCGTGCCGTTGCCACGGGTAACGCCGAGGAATTTGTCAATTCCCTTAAGAGTCTCTTCTCCTCCATCGGTTACGACCTCACCGATCGCTTGACCGAGCAGGCATACCAATGTGTCGCCGTTGCAATTCTACGTTTTATCGGCATGTACGTGTCCGCCGAAGTGACGACCTCGACCGGGCGCATCGACATGGTCATGCATGCCCCAGGGCACGTATTTGTCACAGAGGTCAAGGTGGCGAGCGGGGAGGCCGCCGATAAAAAAGCAGCCCACAGGGCTCTCATCCAAATTCGCGAGCACGGCTACGCTGAGCCTTGGCGAGCAGGCACAGACGAAGCGACGCTCTTGGGAATGACCTTTGATTGTCTCACGCACAATGTTGGGGCATGGGTAGCAGAGAGGCCCTAGACAATAGGGTTCATATTCCCAGGACAGAGGGCCCTTGTGCGCACACACAGAGCCGGGCGCACACAAGGGCCAAGCTGCCAGCGCTCGTGAACAAGCAGGCCCAGCAACCTGGCAAAACCCGCTACCCCTCTACCGCGAAACTGCTCTTGCCCGTGGCCTTCGCATCGTACATGGCGCGGTCGGCACGCTGGATGAGGGCCTGCGCGTCCAAGTTCTCGACCTTCTCCTGGTAGTAGGCACCGACGCTGAAGGTAACCCTCATACCCCCGTCGACTTCGATAGGCGGAATCGACCGCAGCCGGCGCTCAAGTTCTGCCTCGCTGACGTTGCGCAGCGCGGCAATGAACTCGTCGCCACCATAGCGTGCCAGGATGTCCTCGGCCGTAGGTGCCAGGGCCTCGCGCAAGGCATCGGCCACCTGGGAGAGCGCTTTATCGCCCGCCAGATGCCCCAGGCAATCGTTGATACCCTTGAAGTCATCGATGTCAAGCATCACAACGGCGAGCGACGTGCCATCGAGAACCGAACGGTTGATAAGGATGTCCAGACGCTCGTCAAGATAGCGCCTGTTGGAGAGCCCGGTGAGATCGTCGGTGTACATCTTGCGGTTGAATGTGGTGACGCGATCGACAAACTCGTTGTTGCCAAACGCTGAGAGCAGCACGTTGTCGTTCGAGGCCGTGACGACCTCCAGCACGTATCGCTTGCCGTCGACCTCCACGGGTTGAGCCACCACGTGATAGATGTCGCTAACGATGAACTCGAATTTCGAATACCGGTCGCGCTCCATGAAGCACCGCACCGACACACAGTTCTCGCAGCGGGCGGCCTTGCTCCACACGTGGAAGCAGCTGTCAGGCTGGGCATGAAGCTTGCCGTCCTCAATGGTGTATGCCGTCATGCTGATGGGATCGACCAAACGCACCACGTCGAACAGCTGGGACATCTCAGCCACGAGCTCCTGGAAGTGAGCTTTCTTATACGTAGGCCCGTTCTCCACGAGGCATCCTCCAACTGCGGTTTGGCAAACGCTGCTCATCTTAACCCAATGTCATGCGCTGCGTCGTGACAAAGAGACGGTCCTTTTTCGTGCGCACCAGTTACCCTACCGAACAGCAAACAGCGTCTACATTCCTGCTTTCACGCAACCCTTCCCGATGCAATGCGCAGCATACAGGGGAATCTGTCGTATCTCAGCTCCCCCCTCGGCCGTCACCTGGGAAAAGTCGTTCTCCGAGAGCAGGTACGCATAGGGGGCCCCAGCCTTTTCCATAAATGAGGCCAAGGTACGAGCACGAACGTTGCGTGCAGACTTTACCTCCACTGGCACGACCTCCATGCGGTCGGTCTGCAGGAGGAAATCCAGCTCACCCGTCATTTTCCAGGATGAAGGAGGCGTCCAGTAGTATGTTTGCAAGTTATTGGAGCAAAGAGCCTGCATGGCAAAATTTTCAGCCAAGGCACCGCGGAAGTCGGCCGATCCGACAATCGCGTCCGATTCCATCGCATCGAGCCACAACCGGGGATTAACCGCACGCTTGTAAAACATGAGACCGGTATACCTGTGGGCGGGATACGCTCGAATGTTCCTATCTGGCGGTGAACCACGCCTGTCACCCAATGATTATCGGGGCCTGGAGGAACTCTCAAATCATGTATTTGGAATACACGATTCTGACTAAATAGATGTACTCCAGATACACGAAATTATATTAAGCCTCCCTCTAGGGCTATCATTGCCCCAACAAGAGGCGCGGGAGGTCAACATGCGTTGCGAAGACATTGCGGAACTATCGGCAAGGGTGCTGCTTGCGTACTACGACAACGATATCGAGCCTTTTCTGGACGCCTGCCACCCGAACGTGCTTTGGATTGGCCCCGGCGAAGGTCAGATCATCCACACGCAGGAAACGCTCAGAAACACCTTCTATGCCGAGAAAAACAATCTCAAGTTTGCAGTTCACGACCTCAGTGTCACCGCACTTCCCACCGGAAGCCCCTCGGTCGTCGAGGTGGTGTTGATGTTCCTCGTCGACACCTTCTGGCAAAACGGGGCAAGCGGCCGCGTAAGCCAGCGAATCCATCTCAGCTGGGTGGGCTGCAAGGAGACGCCGCGCATTCTGCTGTGCCATATCTCAAATGCCATCGCATACGACGAGCGCGACACCATTTATCCCCTGCATTATGACGAGACATTTGGAACGGAGATGCACTACGCAGGGGCTCCCGCTTCAGGCAGAGTCTGCTTGCGCACAAAGGAGCGGACGTCGATTTACCTCGATCACGAGCACATCATGTATGCAGAGAGTTGCGGCCGCCACGCGCTTGTCCATACCTCCGACGACGTCTATGAAACCACCGAGTCACTCTCGGCAATCGCCAAGCTCTACCAAGACTTGCTCATGCGCTGCCATGCAAGTTACCTGGTCAACCCGGCTTTCATCTCAAGCATCTCACGTTTTCAAGTTGAATTGCACGACGGAACAATCCTGCCGATCCCCGAGAAGAAATACACCACCATTCGAGCGCTTCTCGAGCAGAGAATGCGCTAGAGAAGCGACGGAAGACCCCTTAGGCGGAGCCGCAAAAAATACCCGCGGCCCCTCCCAGACGCTTTTCCAGCGCCAATACGGGAGAGGCCGAGAAATCGGCAGCACCGACGGTCAAATGGATTGTAGATTTGCCACGAGTTGTCCCTAAGCGCTGGTCACCACAGCCGAACATCAGCCGATATCGAAGCGCCGCGGCATCCAAGCAGGCATGCCGCAGCGCTCTCTTGCGATTCCTACCCCACCCTGCGCACGGTTGCAACGCACTTCTCGGGGTCGTCGGAGAAGCGCAGGTACGTAAAGAGATCGGACGTATTGCGAGCCTCGACGCCGTCAAAGAGCGTACGGGCGCCCAGGCCGAAGCCGAGCGTCTCCGTGGTGCCGGTTGCCACAAGTACCTCGTAGGGGCTCTCGTGACCAGGCAGGGCCCAGCACCCAGGGAAATACTCGGCAAAGCCGGCTGCGGCGAGAGCCTCCTGCATGGCCGCACGTACCTGCTCCGCCTCCTCGGCGCTAGGGGTGCAGGCCGTGGCTGATGCGGCCACGGCAAGGTTCGCCGCAGGCCTGCAATCCCCCAGGCGCACCTCGCTTGCACCATAGGCAAAAGCCGCTTCCACGCTCTCGCGCGCCGAGGTGGGCGTCTGCCCCGGAATGCCCACGAGCAGCTCAAACGCAAGGTCCGCCTCGCGGCCGGCCAGACGCACACCGTGGCCGCACTCTGACAGGGCACCAAGCACCATGCGCGTCACGTCCATAGCGCCCGGATCAAGCACGCGACCCAGAGCTCGCCACTCCTTAAGCGAACTCGTGGCGTAATCCATCACAATGCGGCTCACATGCCCGATGCGAAAAGCGTCCACCGAGGCGGCCGCCACCATGCCGGGCCGGGCGCGAAGTGCAATCTCGGCACCCGGTGCAAGGTTGAAGTCCTGGCGCACGTCGCGCAGGAGCGCCCCCAGGGCGTCATCAGCCACATGTGCCGCCATGCCGCCGGTGAGCGCCACAGCCTGCACCTGGCAGTCGGCATAATCGGGCGCGCTGGCAAGCACTTCGCGGGTGAGCGCCTCCACATAGGCATGGCCGTCCACCATGCGCGGGTCGAGCATGCCCGGCACGCGCATGGCGCCCGCTTCCGGCGAGAAGGGCATGCGCAGCTCGACCACGACGGGACGCAAACCCGTCCCTTCCGCCATCGTTTTGCACTCCACAGCCCGCAAATCACCTTTGCAACCGTCGTTTGTACCCATGCCCTCGCGCGCTCCCCTCGAATCCATGCCCGTTTGCGACCGATGCCGTACAAAAAACCGGCACGTTTGCGTTTTGTTGAAAGAGTAGGACGTACAGTCAAAAGCCGCACCTCATCTACCTGCGACGATACAACCGCCCATTGAACGGATGGTCACCTCGTCGCAATTAAAACGCAAACATGCGGGGGTTTAGAGCATTGGCACGCCAACCACCCCGCCAATATCCGACGAAAAGGGTGCGGGCAGCACGCATACGCGCCGCCCACACCCCTCATAACCTGCTGGTCTACCCGGAGAATACCTTACTCCGCCAGGCTGCCGAGGTGCTCGCCGAGCAGCGCGCCGAACACGGTGGCAAAGCCGATGGAAATGCCGTTCATGGGCGCGGTGTACTGCAGCGGGAAGCGACCGCCCGAGCAGTTGCCCGTGGCAAAGAGACCCTCAACGGGCTCGAAGTGCTGGTCGAGCACCTGCTGGTTGCCGTCGACGAACAGGCCGGAGAGCGTCACCAGCACGATGTTGGCGTTGCGGGTGTTCTTCTCGGCATAGAAGGGGCCCTCGTTGATGGGCCACATCATGTCGGCAGGCTTGGCGTAGTCCTCGTCCTTGCCGGCCTCGGCGTACTTGGAGTAAGTCTCGACGCTCTCGACGAAGTTGGCCGCAGCCTCGCCCTCGAGACCGAGGTAGCCAGCGAGGGTCTCCAGGTCGTCGGCAGCGAGGACGCCGTTGGCCCCCTCGGCACCGGCCTCGTAGGCCTCCTCGAGCTTGGCGGCGTACTCATCCATCTTGGCGTCGGAGATGTCAGCGCAGTTGAAGTGGCCCAGGGCCTGGTTCTGGGCAAACTCGCGCCAGTGACCGTTGTCCCACACCTGGATGATGTCAGAATCGATGGGTTGGCGGGCACTCTGGCAGCCGGCAACGAACGGCACGCCGAAGGCCTCGTTGCAGAAACGCTTGCCGTACTTGTTGATCCAGCAACCGGCAGCGGCACCGAAGAAGCCCATGGGAAGGGCGCTCGTGGCACCGCCCATGGCGGCACGAGGACCGATCTCCATCACGCCGCCGGCCCAGATGCCCATCTTGATGCCGTAGCCGTCGCGACCCGAGCCCACGAGCTGCGTGTAGGGGTTGCACTCCTGCACCTCGGTGCACAGGGCGTTGTACATGTCAGAGTTGGCCGAGAAGTCGCCCATGGCCAGCACCACGCCGAGCTTGGCGTTGAGCTGCTTGTAGGCACCGGTCTCGTTGTCCTGCACGATGGCACCCGTGACCTTGCCATCCTGCTTGATGAGGACGACGGCCGAGGTACCAAAGAGCGCCTGCGAATCGGGGCTCGCCTCGATGCCCTTGTCGACGGAGGCGGTGCAGAAAGCGCCAGAGCTCTCAAAAACGCCGGAGCCGAGGTTCAGCGTGGCCGGATAGGTCCAGAAGTAGCCCTTCTTATAGCTATAGCCGCTACCAGGCTGAATGGTGCACACAGACGACACAGCGGTGATGTCGGGCTGAAGCTCCATCATCCAGTCGACCATCTCGCCGTTGCGCTTGGCGAACTGCTTGATGAGGTCGGGCTGGGCACGGCCGGCACTCTGAAGCTGGTAGGAGTCGATGAAGTCCCACGGGTCAAACGTGTCCTTGGACACACCGAGGACCTTCTCCTGCCACTCAGAGTTGAAGTGACCCAGCTCGCCGCCGTACGTGGTGAAGCCGTCCTTGTCCTGGGTGTCAATGCCCACGACGGTCAGGCCCTTCTCGGCCGCCATGCGGAAGCACTGCGAGCCGGAGTAGCCCAAGCCGAGCACCACAACGTCGGCGTCGATGGTCTCGGCGATGTCAGAGTCGGCGATGACAGGAGCCTCGCCCACCCAGTTTCGGCGCATGGAGTAGTAGACGGTGTCGCCGTTCTCGTCGACACGAGCCACGTCGTCCTCGCCGGAGTAGGGCGGGGTGGTGGGCTCGGCGCTCATGGGGCCGCCAGCAGGTGCACCGCCCTCGGGACCACCAGCAGGCGCACCGCCCTCGGGAGCACCGCCTTCGGCGGGAGCATCGGCCAAGGCTGCGCTGGCAGCCACGGTCATCGCGGCAGCGCCGGCAGCGGCGAGGAACGAACGACGGGAAACACGGGAAGCCTGGGACATGCAGATACCTCCTCTTGAAGGCCGGGGCGATGAGCCCGCAGCCGTATGACAGATCACAGGCGCCGTTCCGCTCGCAGCGCGGCGCCTGCACTGGACCTAAGGGTAGGCAAACCCACCCACAAGGCCATACCTAATTGTTGCGAGCTATCTACCAGGTAAAATGTTTTACGGCGCAAACACGATACCCAATATCTGCTATCCGTATCGCACACTTTGGTGTATGCGATGCCCACGAGGTACCACACTATGCGCGGCTAAAGGCTATCCATGTCGCACGCTTTTGAGTATGTGATGACCCCTCTCTCGTGCTCTGCCGAATTGTCTTGAGAGGCGTTGTCCCACCACGGCCGACACCATCTCCGTCCACCACATACCAAAAAAGGCGCACCTGCGGGCCTCAAGCCCTGGCAGGTGCGCCTTAGCACAAACGCGATTTCGCCCGCGGCGTTCTCTTAGCTCAGGAAGTCCTGGATGATCTGCTCCTCGGCCTCTTCCTCGGTGAGACCCAGGGTCATGAGCTTGATGATCTCCTCGCCGGCAATCTTGCCGATGGCAGCCTCGTGCACGAGCTGGGCGTCCTCGGAGTCGGCCTCGATGCCCGGGATAGCGCGGACCTTGGCCTTGCCCATGAGGATGGCGTCGCACTGCACGTGACCGCGGCAGTCGGCAGCGCCGATGACCAGCGGGTTGAAGATCTGCTGCGAGTTGTCCTTGGCAACCGAGCGGCTGATGACCTGCACGGAGGAACCGTCGCCCTCCATGACGACCTTCATGTTGGAGGTCGCAGTCTGGTCGCCCGTGGTCATGAGCTTCTCGGTGAGGGTGAGCTTGCAGTTGGCGCCCAGGTAGCAGTCGGTGTCGCGCACGGTGCTCGAGACGCCCTCGATCTGCACGGTGAGCATCTCCATGGTGGAGCCGTCCTCCATGTGGACCTCGGTCACCGGGTTGAGAATGCGCGCACCCTCGCCCGAGCCCTCGCCGTAGTGCTTCTCGAGGTAGACGACGCGACTGTTCTTGCCCAGGAAGAAGCGGTGGATGCCGTCGTGCTGGGAGTCCTCGCAGCCGTCGTTATGCACGCCGCAGCCAGCAACGATGTACACGTCGGCACCCTCGCCGATGAAGAAGTCGTTGTACACCTTGTCGGTGAGGCCGCTCTCGGTGAGCACCACGGGGATGTGGAGCTGCTCACCCTGCGTGCCAGGGGCGACGTTGATGTCGATGCCCGGCAGGTCCTCCTTCGTCGTGATGACGATGTTCTCGGAGTTCTGACGCGCCGCGAGGTGGCCGTCCTTGCGGATGTTGATGGCACCCGTGGTCTCGCCGGCCTTCATGTCGGCGATAATCTGAAGCATGTCGGAGGTGATGGAGTCAATCTCGCTCGCATCAAGGGCGCCCGCCTGGGCGGCCGTGGCCGTGTTCTGCTCTTCGCTCATCTCTAATCCTCCGGATTCAGGGACCACTGGCCCAGCTCGGTGTCTACAGTGCCCAGGCCGCACGAGACGTTGGCGGCGTGGCGACGAATCATGAGGGTGGGGAACATCTCCTCGCGCGTGCCCTGGCGATCGACGCGGCCGTCCTTGATGACCACGATGTTGTCGGCGATGTCCATGATGCGCTCCTGGTGCGAGATGATGACCAGGGCATGGTCGGGCTGGTCATCATGGAACTTCTGGAAGGTGCCGATGAGCCTGTCGAAGCTCCACAGGTCGATGCCGGCCTCGGGCTCGTCGAAGATGGCCAGGCGCGGGTTGCGCGCGAGCACCGTGGCGATCTCGATGCGCTTGAGCTCGCCGCCGGAGAGGCTCTTGTCCACGTCGCGCATAAGGTAGTTGCTCGAGCACAGGCCCACGGCGCTCAGATACTCGTTGCACTCCTGAGCCGAAATCTTCTTGCCCGAGGCGAGCTTGAGAAGCTTGCGGACCTTCATGCCCTTGAAGCGGGCCGGCGCCTGGAAACCATAGCCGATGCCCATGCGAGCGCGCTCGTCGATGGTAGCTGCGGTGATGTCCTTGCCCTCAAAGACGATGCTACCCGACGTGGGCTTCTCGATGCCCATGATCAGGCGCGCGAGCGTGGACTTGCCGCCGCCGTTGGGGCCGGTGATGACCGTGATTTTGCCGGCTTCGATGTTCAGCGACAGGTCGTCGATGATGCACCTGCCGGGAACGGGCTTTCCTGCGGCGTCGACGCCCGCCGGTGCCTCAAACGCGATGTTCTCGAGTGTGAGCATCGCTCCTCCTTCTCCCTGATACTCCCAATCCCGCCTGCAGCACGTGGCCGCAGATCTTGATGGGGTTCAGTATAGGCGAAAAGGAGTTCAAATACCCGCAAGTCACTAGGATTTGTTTGGCAAATTTTCCCAGCGGCCCCCAAAAACCGGCTCCATCTGACTTCCGTCCCTCGTCGCAGTATGCCTATCAGACTGTCTACCTGGAAAAACGCTTGCCGTACGCATCCATTCCCTGCAAAGCCAGCTGCCGCGCAACTCGTGCGTTTCGCGCAAACCCCGCGCTCATGCAGGCCCATCAAGTGGCGCACGACCGTGAAGAAGCGACCAGCGAGCTACTTTGAAACCCGAGCGGTGCCCTCGGAGGCACACGGCTTCGCGGCACGTTTGCGCTCGTACATCTGGACATCCGCGCGGCGCACGCATTCCCGCATGTCGTCCCCGGGCTCAAAATGGGCATGGCCGATTGACACGGTGGTCATCCAGGAATGCTCCGTATTCAAATCGGCAATCTTTTTGGCAAACGTCTCCTCAAGGGCGTCCACCCCCGCCATGTTGCGATGCAGAATGACACTGAACTCGTCACCGCCTATACGGAAGCAGTTACCGTCATGCCCGTACACGTCGTAAATAGCCTTGGCAACGGCGACAAGGCACTCATCGCCCACATCGTGACCGTGCTTGTCGTTCACGCTTTTGAAGTCGTCGACATCGAAGAAGATTATCTCCACCGAGTCGCAGAGGTTCGCAAGGCGAGCCGTGTAACTTTGCCTGTTAAACAGACATGTAAGAGCATCGGTCTGCTGGACAAACAGACAGTAAAGCATATAGAAAAAGATTCCGCACACGGTGAGTGTGGCCCAAACCATCAAGACAGAGGTATCAATGACGTTCACAATGATTGCGGCAGCAACAAAAGCGAGGACAAGCCAAGGAATGTAACGGACGCGCATCTCAAGCCGGGTGAGATAATGCATCGTCTCCCGCATGACATAGATTGCAACAGCGCCGTACGTGGCGATGTACAGTGGATACAGAGGCCCCCTGGAAAAGGCAGCATTGCCGTCGACGACGAAGACGAGTCCTGAGCAGGACAAGGCCAGCTGTACAGCCGCGTGCACTCCGGCGACGATAAACGCCATCCGCACATACTTGCTTTTCTCATTGATAAAGGCGGCAGAGACCGCAATGGGCGCGAAGAGAGCGCACGCGTAATCGAGCGCCTGCGCTATGCACATGATGGGGCGAGCAAACGCGCCGGCACCATCAAACCATACAGTGAGGAACTCAGAGGTTGAGCCCACGATAATGCCAGCAAATGCAAGCGTGAACAGGCGCTGCACGCGGCGCGGAAGCACGACATTGGCGCGCACCATGGCAATAGCGATGAGTGACGCGAAGAGCACGAAAGCTTTAACGTACAGGTAGTACTTATCCATAACTCCCACCGCGATGCCGACAAATTGTCTATCAGTATAGTACGCCGCGCGGCATCGCCCGGTGCGGTCAACGCATTGTAAAATGACTCAGGGCGAAAAGAGTGGACGCACAATCTAATTGGCGACCGCAGATTCTCTCACTGGGCCGCAAGCACACCCACTCGATGCCGCCGATACCCAAGACAGTTGCATACGGCGGCAACGTGCATGAATAAAACTACACCCAAACGCAAAGCATCTCCAGGCATGCCATGCCACACCACGGGCATGACAAATCTGTAAACACTTGGTTACATTGTATCAATCAATGCATGCATGCAGACGCTTCGAACCAACTGATACCAATCTGTACCAAAATACGCAAGCCAAAGCGGTAGCGCCCGCCCCTCGAGGCCGTAACACACATCCTCGGATGGACACAGGCGAGAATATCGTTCCTTTGCTCGGGCAGACACATGTGCGTGACGCCCCCGCTCGGGAGCACACCAAAAAGCGGGGCGCCCCTGTGGAGACCACAGCAACACTCGCACTAAAAACGTAGATAGCCACGTGATGACGGCGCCCACATGCGCGCGGGCGCGCGAACATGCCCTACGGCCCCCGCTTACCTGCACAAAAAAGCGGGGGCGCCCCTACGGCACCCCCGCCAACATGCGTATTGGGCTTCGGACTCCAGCGTCTTAGTGCACGCAGGCCTGGTCGAGCCTCATCGGACGCAGGTCGCCGGCGATGAACTTGTCGATGGCGGCACCCACCGTGGGGGCCATGGCATCGATGTACACCGAGGCGCCGTTCTGCGTGAACGCACGGAACGGGGGCTGACCCATGCCGAGCACGACGATGGCGTCAATGCCCAGGCTGAGCGCGTACTGGATGACGCCGCCGCAGCCATGCTCATCATGGTCGACGTTCTTGAAGACCTCGACCTTCTCCACCTTGCCATCTTCAATCGTGGCGATGGTGAAGTAGGGCGAATGCCCGAAGTGACCGCTGCGCGTGCTCTCGAGGCCCTGGTCAGTATCGCTGGGAACCGCAACCCTCATGTGAATCTCCTTCTCCGTTGTGCGACGGTGAAGTCGCACTCTCCGTATAGAACAGCCCCCGGTCCTTCGCAGGGAACCGGCAGGCTGCAAGAGCCCAATCTACCTCGGACGACAACCCCTACTTGTCCTCGCTGCCCGCAACGCTCGTGCACCTGCAACCCTCGCAGAAGGCACAACGTGGCTGCCCCTGACAATCGCAGGCCGTACGCGTGAGGCCGATCCACTCGCTGACCTGGTCACGCACCTGCGCCAACACCGTCTCGTCCACCATGTAGTGCACGTGACGACAGTGGCGCACGGCAGTCACAAGCCCGCAGTCTTTAAGCTGCCCCATATGCTGCGACACCGCCGCCTCGCTGATGCCGAGCGCCTGGGCGAGCGAACGGGGGCAGTGATGTCGTTCGAGCAGCAGCAAGAACATTTTGAACCGCGTGGGGTCGCCAAGTGCCTTTGCGACCTTGCACATGTCCATCGAGCTGCCTCCCCTCCCAATGACTCCCGGCGTTTCACGCGTCAATTAAGCAATCGCTTAACCAACAAGGACAAAACACACTCTACGCCTGTTTTTGCTTAAGTCAATACTTAATTATTGCAATCTCATCGAATGTCGCAAGGGGGTTCGCCAGCGGCGAAGCGCGCGTACGGAGCGCACGGCGGCGGCAATGAGCCCAAAAAGCCCAAAAGTATGCGTTATACCTTCCCAAAAAAGCGTTTCTGCCCGACATCCAACAAATCATGCCAGCATTACCCCAGGTAGATGAGGCGTGGCTCTGCAGGCACAGCGTCCTTGACAACTATAACGCATACTTATGCCGCTTTCGGGACATAGACCCCCTCCACGTCGGCAGATCGGCGGCCGAAGGTCACCGCAAGGGCTCAAACGTACAAGGCCGCCGCACCCGGTGATTTCCGGGCACGGCGGCCTTGTTGGAGCCTATCGCTATCTAGAACTTGCCTCGCACAACACGTTTCTTAAAGAGCAGCGCCCTCGAGAGCAGCGTCAACGGCGTCCTTGATAGCCTTGGAGGTGATGGTGGCACCGGAGACGGTGTCGACACCCTCGGTGCCGTTGGCGGCGATGATGGCACCGGGGATCTCGGCGATGGCCTTGGTGCCGATGCCGTCGGTCTCGGAGTTGTCGCCAACCTCGACGGCGGTGATGACGCCACCCTCGACGGTCACGGTCACAGGCACGCTACCGCCGATGCCCTTGCCGTCACCCTCATAGGTGCCGTCGGCCCACTTGGCCTCAGCGTCAGAAGCAACGGAGTCGCGGGCCTTCTCCTCGGAAGAGCCGGCAGCCTGAGCGGCAGCGGCCTCCTCGGCGGCCTTGGCGGCAGCGATGCTGATAGCCTCGGCGGCCTCGTTGTCAGCGGCGATGACGTCGGCAGCCAGCGGCACGTTGCCGCCCAGGGCAGCCGTGGCGGCGTTGGTGCCGGCGATGCGACCGAACACGGTGTAGCCGCTCATGACGCACCAGTAGTCGCCCTCCATGATGCCGCCGGCAGCGCCGGGCACGGCCCACAGGCCGTCCATGGGACGGTCGTCGTAGCCGATGGCCTGGGAGTTGACGTCAATCTTGATGCCGCCGAAGGTGCCCATAACGCCGGCAACGACGGGGATGCAGTAGAAGGGCGGGGTGGTCAGGGGCACGCCGGACTTCACGGGCACGTCGAGATTGCCGGTCGCACCGTTGGCGATGGCGTCGTTCCACTCGTTGGCCGTGCGCAGGAAGGCGTTTGCGTTGAACTTGTCGCCGGAGACAGTCTCGGTCTGGACCTTGGTGGCCAGTTCCTCGAGGGTGTCGGCCTGGACGACGGTGGCACCGTGCTCGCGCAGCCACTCGACGCGATCGCCTCCCACAACGGCAGCGTTGCAGTAAGCGGTCTCAACCATGGTCTGGTGAGCGGCCTCGTCGAAGAAGAGGTAGGCGCGGGCGTAGAACTGCTGCATGATCTCCTGGTTGACCAGGGAGGAGGTGAGGCCCTCGTTCACGAAGCGCTTGCCGTCGCAGTTGACGTACACGCCGAGGGTCTGGATGGCGTGAACCGTGGCGCCATAGTAGGCCATGTGCACGTCGTCGATGTTCTCGCACGCCTCGTAGGCCTCGGGCGTGTCATAGGTGCAGTAGCTGGTCTGGGGCCAGGGCTGGGGGTGACCATAGTAGGAGCCGAAGCTCTTGGAGAGCTTGGCGCCGGCCTTCTCGGCCATGATGATGCCCGCGCCGTCGAGGTAAGGCACGCACTGGGCCTGGGAGATGTCGGCGTGACGGCCCAGATAACGGGTCATCATCTCCTTGTTGCACTGGAAGCCGCCGGTGGCGATGATGACCTGCTTGGCGCCGATGGTGATCTTGTTGCCCTCAGCGTCGGTGCACACGATGCCGCAAGGCTTGCCGGCCTCGTCGCAGATGAGGTCGGTGGCGCGGGTCAGGAGCAGCGTGGTGCCGCCCTTGTCGTTGAAGATCTGGCCGAACTGCTGCAGGTACTCGTCGGTGTAGGACTTGGAGCCCTGCTCGGCGGGACGACGGCCACCCATCCACAGGTAGGAGCTGCCGGGAGCGAGCTGCTCGACGGTGAGGCCCAGACCGCTGATCCAGTCGACAGTCTCCTCCCAGTTCACAATCATGGCCTTGCCCAGGTCGGGATCGGACAGCGGGACCTTGGCGTAAACGGCCTTCCAGTCGATGCCGAAGCGCGGGCCAAGGGCGCCGGCGGCGAAACGAGAGGTGCCGCCCACGTGGCCGGAGGCCTCAACGAGGATAGTCTGGGCGCCAGCCTCGACGGAGGCGACGGCGGCAGCCAGGCCGCCGATACCGGCGCCGGCGACAACGACGTCGCACGTGTAGGTGTAGCCGCCCTCGGGCTCGGCAGCTGCCTCGTCGGCCTGGGCCTGCTTGACGGCGACCGTGCCGGCAACGGCGCTGATGCCGGCGACGGCGCCTGCGCCCATGAGGAAGTTGCGGCGGGAAGAAGCGGTGTCGATCATTGTGACCTCCTTGGTCGTAGTGGCGAGCGCCCACAGGCTCGCGCGCCCCGCCCCGACGGCAACCGCCGGCGCAGCCACGCCTGGTCCAAGCTCTCAGGAAGGGTTTGCCCGCCCTGACGCCAGTACCATATACCTGTAAGCGTTTGTCCCCCGCACAGCCGCCCCTTGCGGCCATGCCTAGGTACAACCATACGCAGCCCAACCTATTTGCGCATCACCGACGCATTGGTTAGACACCCTTTTCCAGGCCTTTCAAAGGCGGCCAACCCTACCCCCAAAATGTGTGTTGCCCACCTTTGAGCTGGGATGATGCGGGTTCCGTGTCAGTTCGTAATGCAGGTCTGCCCGCGGGCAAAAATCTTTTAGGCCTCAGGGCGATCGATGACCTCTCGCTCGATATATTCGATAAGCTCCTGCTTGGAATGGACGTCAAGCTTTACGTAAATGCGCTTGATATGCGCCCACGCGGTATTCTGGGTGATTCCAAGGTCGGCGGCAATGGCGTTTGCGCTCCAGCCGCGGGCAAGCTGCACGAGAACCTGCGACTCGCGCGCGGTAAGGCCATGCTCGATTGCCCACTCCTCCACGCGAGCGCCCACGCGGCCGCGCACCTCCTGCTGCTGCTCGAAATCCTGCTCGCCGGCATCTGCAACCGTCACCGCGCCCTCCGGCTGCGCCGCCCCATCAGCGGCGACCGACTCGCCGCTCGCCCCAGGCGAAACGACCGCAGCCGCACCCTTGTCGCGACGGCGCAGCAAGACAGCCGGCACCATCGCGAGCAGATATATACATACAAGGATGAGGATGGTGGCATACGAGGCCGCAGCGCGCGCCTCGAGTCCGTTGAGCGCCATGCCCAGCGCAAGTCCCACCACAAGCGACAGCTGCGTGCCCACCTGGTACACACCCATGAGCGCCACGGACGGCACCGACACGCGGCGAGCCGTCTCCACGAGGAACAGCACGAACGCCATGCCCACCAGGTCGTAGCACACCACCATGACCATGCCGGCATAGTGACCAAACGCCCCCGGAATAAACGGCAGGGCGGAGAGCGCCACAAGCATGAACGGGAACAGCACTCGATACACGGTGGACGTCTCGGGCACGCGGCGCGAAAGCAAGACCACTGCAGCAAGCAGCACGGCGGCCAAAACAAGCGCCTCAGCCATGGGAACAGCGCCCACCACGGGCTCGAACGTGCTGCCAATAACCGAGGTATGCAGCAAGCCCACCACGGCCGTCAACACAAATATGCAGAGAAACGAGCTGAAGTAGCCGTGCAGCGTCTTTTTTAGCAGGGAAAGCACCTCGCGCATCCCGCCGGAAGCAGCACCTCGCCCACCAGCGGCCGAGACATCGCTGCCGGCCACGGCGACAGCTCCCCCATCCTCACGCCCCGCGTCCACCTCCGCGCTTATCTCACGCACAAGGTACCAATGTACAGCCCCCGACAGCGCAAGTGCGCCAAACACCGCCGCAAACAGCGCCCACCCGTCTACGTACGAGAGCGCAAAATACCCCGCCGCCTGCATGAGAAAGCCGCAAACAAGGCCGCGCACGGCAACGCGCACGTCGGGTTCGAACACGAACGGCTCAAACCACGCAAGCGTCATGACCGCCGAGCCCACCGCATATATCAGCCCGCACACCAGCGAACCCACGCCGGGATCGAGCGAGGAAAGCAATCCCGACGCGCCAGCGACATACCCCGCGAGCATGATGACTACCGAGCACACAAACGAGGCAGGCGGGACATACCCGCCTACAAACGAAAACGGCCGGCGCATGTCGCGGGAACCCCCGTGCGCAAACCCGGCCAGCACGAAAGCGACAAGCACCAGCGTGGCGAAGGCACCAACAATATTGGTAATAAGCGAGAAGGAGGTTTGCGCCACGAAACCGTGACTCGTGCCCGCCTCGGCTCCAAACGCCGTGATGTAGGCGTTGGACGTCACAGCGCGCGCCAGACCATAGCCTGCCGCAAGCAGCGCCGTTGTGCGCACGCTTTTTGACACCCGCGCCCCCTTCGCCCGTCATCCAGTGGTATGCCCATGATACCTGATTACAGATGGCACATGCCCCGACGTATTTTGAAGCGGGCCACATAGGCCGCCGACGGTGACCTCGTCGGCGCGCAGGTCAGGCGCAGGTGCGCCCGCACTGCCTGGCCCTAGCCTCGGAAAGTCTCGAGCCAAACACCCCGAAAAAAATTTTACCACACCTTACCATAGCATCTACCAGGCAAAATACAACCCTAACCGATTATCGGTGATGCATCTGGAGCCGCCAGGTGCCATACCTTGAGATGCAACAGCGCACCACAGGGTCGCTGAGAAACAAGGAGGAGCACCATGGAAATGAACCGCCGCAACTTCGTGAAGACCACCGCCGGCGTCGCCGCCGCCAGCATGCTTGCCGCCGTGCCGGCATTCGCTGAGGAGGCCAAGCCCGCCGAGGGCGAGGCTGCTGCCGAGGAGACCGCCGCCCCCGCCGCTGGCGTGCAGGACGGCAAGTACGTCACCTCTTGGCTGGGCCACGAGAACTATATCTATGTTGAGACCACCTTCGCCGGCGGCGCCATCGCCAACTGCCGCGTGCTGCGCAACGACGAGACCACTGGCGTGGGCACCTATCCTTGCGAGGTCCTGCCCGGCCGCATCGTTGCCGCCCAGAGCGTCGAGGTTGACGCCATGAGCGGTGCAACCCTCACCTCCATGGCCATCAAGAGCGCCGTGCGCCAGGCCATCTCCGACGCCGGCGGCGACCCCAAGGTCGACTTCTGCGCTCCCGCCCCCTCCTCGTTCGTCGTTCCCGAGTTCCCCGAGTCCCAGGACGTCGTCATCGTCGGCGCCGGCACCTCGGGCCTCATCTGCGCCACGCGCCTGCTCGAGATGGGCTACAGCGTGACCCTGCTCGAGAAGCAGGACATCCCCGGCGGCTCCATGGGCATGACCTACGGCGGTGTCGCCGCTGCCGGCTCGCAGCTCCAGGCCAACTACGCCTGCGGCCGCTTCGAGGACAGCCCCCTGTACAACGTCGACGCCATGCTCGGCCTGCTCGCCAACTACATCAACCCCGATCATGACACGCATGACGGTGCCATGCCCTTCCAGACCACCATGTACCACACCTCTGGTCAGCTCGTTGACTGGCTGCACTCCATCGGTGTGGGCTTCTACACCATGGGCGTGAACAAGGCCTACGGCATCACCCCCTACCTGGCCCCCGGCTGCTACGAGGGCGGCTGCGGCTTCGCCATGGAGTTCCTCGTTGACCGCGTGGGTGCTCTGGGCGGCCAGATCTTCTACGGCGTCAAGGCCACTTCGCTTGTCCAGGACGAGTCCGGCGCGGTGACGGGCGTCAACGCCGAGGGCGAGGATGGCAGCACCTACACCGTGAGCGGCCGCGCCGTCGTGCTCGCCACGGGCGGCTACGGTGCCAACCAGGACATGATTGCCCAGTACAGCCCCAAGTACGCCGGCCACGTGTTCAACTGCTCGCCTTGCTCCACGGGTGAGGGCATCGAGATGGGCGTGGCTGCCGGCGGCTACGTCGAGTGCATGGACCGCGACCTGGGCGCTTACCTGTCCACCGACGGCTCTGACGGCTCCTTCTTCGAGCTCGCGTTCCTCTATCAGACCACGCCCGGCATCATGGTCAACGCCAACGGCGACCAGTTCGGCAATATCACCTCGAACAACCACGGCATGCAGGCCGCGGCCCTGCTCGACGAGTCCAATGGCGGCAAGTTCTACCACATCTTCGACGAGTCTGCCGCCGTCACCACCAAGAAGAACGACACGTGGGCATTCGACACCTACGAGGCCGTCTTTGACCGTGGCCTCGTCCAGCACTTCGACACCGTCGAGGAGGCCGCCGAGGCTCTGAACCTCCCCAACCTCGCTGCCACGATCGAGAAGAACAACGAGGTCTCCCTCACCGGTGAGCCCGACGAGTGGGGCCGCAAGGTTGTCCCCTTCATCGACACCCGCACGGGCGTCTACGCCATCTCCGTCATGCCCACCTTCTACCTCACCACGGGCGGCCTTGCCATCGACACGGCCGATCACGTGCTGCGCGAGGACGGCAGCGTCATCCCCAACCTCTACGCTGCCGGCGACGTCTGCGGCTCCATCGAGGAGAAGGACGGCTGCAACTACAAGATGGGCTTCGACGCCGCGATGACCTTCGGCTACATCATGGCCGACTCCATCAATACCGACCTGAGCGCCTAATCTCGCAGCTCAAAGTAGGTATGTAAGAAGGGAGCGCCGCGCACTCGCGCGACGCTCCCTTTTCGTTTCTCCAGGTCTCTTCTGGTCTTTCCCGGTTTCTCCGGGCTGCCTCGGACTCCTCCGCGCGGGCTGGCTCTTACCGTCGAATGCCCGTCTTGCTACTGAGCGGCTCCCATGTGCTCGACGGCCCTGTTGAGCACATCGACCACCAGGGGCACTGCGGGGTTTGCCGTATCCTCGCAATAGTGGGCGTACAGCGCGTACTTCTGGGCATCGCTGTTGCAGAACTCCACGATGCGATAGTCGGAAAGCGAGAGCGGCGTGATGCGACGCGCGATGCTTCGATACGTCACGTGTACGCCGCTCCTAAAGCGCATCAGGTTCGCGTGATGACCGTGCATGCCCGCCCACGGCATGAGCACGACCTCAGGGTCGCAGCCGTTCTTGCGCAGCACGCCCTCAAGCTCGCTTTTGTGCCCGCCGGTCAGGGCCGGGTCATACGACCAGACCGTGTCGCTTCCCATGTCGGACATCCAGACCTTGCGGTGCTGGGCGAGCCGGTGCGTGTTGCGCACCACGGCCACCAAGGGATCGGTTACCAGGCGTGCCGAGCGCACGCCCGCGACGTCGACGCGCCCCGCATCGCTTTGCGGGCACAGACATAGGTCGGCGGTTCCCATCAAGGGATGGCGCAGGCTGGCATAAGAGAGAATGTCTTGCACGTCAAGGTCGAGGCTGTAGCCGCACTGCCCCAGCTCCATGTCGACCGAAGAGAGCAGATCGTCGCTTAAGGCGCAGTCGGACAAGGCGTTCACGCGCAGGTGCAGCGGCTTGGAGTCGCGCATCTTCCCCATGTAATCCATCGCGCTGTCGTAGACGCGCAGGATATCGTACGCCTTCTCAAGAAACGCCCGACCCAGCGGCGTGGGCGTGACCCCCATGCTGCTGCGCTGCAACAGCTCGCCCCCCACACATTTCTCCAAGGCCACCATGTGCTTGCTCAGTCCAGGCTGAGAGATGTTAAGCTGGGCGGCAGCTTTGGTCATGCTTCCCTCAGACGCAACCCGCACGTACTCGCGTATATACTCAGTGTCCATTGCCTTCGGCCCCCTTTAAACCTGCTGCGACGCTCCCCGCAATCGCATCGCGTGCCTTTGCCAGGCATCGGCAGCGTCCATGATGGCAGAGTGGGGCACTTCTCGGATATCGACCATATTGGTGTTTTCAAATTAGGCTGTTTACCTGCTATTTTGTAACGCTCTATCCAAAAATGAAGCACAGTTCTACTAACAAAAAATGCGCGGGCGTAGCGCACATCACCCAATCTGGCGATGCCCAATTGGCCATTTTGAACGGCCGCACCCCCGCGTTCGCACCACGCCGCGCACCAACAAAACGCTATGGCGGTCCAATCCAAACGCTGGCGCCGGCCCTTCGGGCAGGAGGCACGACGAGGCAGGAGGGAACTTTTTGCAGAATGTTGTGACCTAGCCCGCCTCCGATACGTCTTTAAGTATTGCAAGGCCTTAGATATGCCGTGTGTGTTCCTCATTTGCGACACATAGCGGCCTCTATACTGGGGCAGAAGGAAGCAAACGGACCGCGCCCCGCACGACACCTTGCGGGACATGACAAGAAGGGGGTCCCATGAACGCCTCTCAGACTACACGCCGGACGCTCGCATCCGCAGGAGCCGGCGCCATCATCGCGGCCGGCGCACTCGTCGCAGGCATCGCCATGCAACCCTATCCCGTCCTTGCCGAGGACGCGACCTATGACACGGTCGCGAGCGACGCGTCGTACTCCGACGTCGCCCCAGGAGACGGCGACGCCGCGGCTGGTGACAGCGCGCCCACCGGCGACACCCAGCAGGACAGCCAGAACACCGCCGACGCAGGTACGCAGGGCGCCCCGACATTCTCGGCAGTCGCCAGCGTTCCCGCGGCCACCGCAAGCAAATCGTGCCTCGCATTGAGCGTACCCGGCTCTTTTGACACCACGCAGGCCCAGGCGCTTCTTGCGCGCATCAACGAGATTCGTGCCGAGGCCGCCGCGGAGGGCCTCGTGGACTACGAGAGCGGCGTCGCCGTAACGGGCGCGCCCCTCACCTGGAGCACCGGCCTTGAGCAGCTGGCCCAGACCCGCGCGGTCGAGTCCTCGTACAGTTTCTCGCACACGCGCCCCGACGGAAGCGGCACTGTGCTGGACACCAACGGCCCCCTCGTTGCCGGCGCCAACCCCACCGTTCTGGCCGAGAACCTCGCCCAGGCGTCCGACACCGCTTCGGCTCTCGAGCTCTGGTATGCCGAGAAGGACGCGTACGAGCGTTATCTGAACGGCGACACGAGCGTCTCGGAAGGCGACTTCGGCCACTATGCCGCACTTATCAGCGACGATTACACCTATGTCGGGCTCGGCTCGTTCATTGCCGCCGACGGGGGAACCTATCTGGCCGGCGAGTTCTCCAACACCGCCAGCGACTCGACCGCCGTGCAGCCTGACGGCGCGTGCGTCGCCCAGATCAACGCCGAGACGGCAGGCCTTGCGGCAGGCATCGCCACGCCCCAGGATTGGGACGGCTCCCTTACAACCGGACAGACGCTCCAGCTGGGCCTCAACCTCACGAGTACCCAGGGTGGCACCTATGCCGCGGCGGCGCAGCTTACCTGGACGAGCAGCGACGATTCGGTCGTCACGGTCGACGGCAACGGCCTGGTGAGCGCCGTGGGCAGCGGCTCGGCCGCCGTCAGCGTAAGCGCTACGGATGGGGCGGAGCCCCTTGCCTCGCTCGACCTCACGGTCGCCGCTCAGCAGGTCAGCACGCCGAATGTATGCGACATGACGTTTGAAGATGCCCGCGCCGCGCTCGAAGCGGCTGGTCTTGTGGCCGGGGACACTCTTACTGGAGAAGAGGCCTCCGATTCCTCGATGAACGGCGTCGTGTATGCGCAGGACCCCGCGGGAGACACCCTGGTAGACGCAGGCGCGCAGGTGACCCTGACCGTCTACGCCGACTACGTGGCACCTTGGGCCACAGGCTGCGAAGCCGCCGAACCCGTTGAGACCGAGGCCGGCGTGGCGCCCGAGCTGCCTGCGACCGTCACCGTCTATTGGAGCAAGGGCGACCCCACGCAAGAGACCGTGACCTGGGACGATGTTGACCCTGCGCTCTATGCCGACGGCGGCAGCTTCCAGGTGAGTGGCACCGTGGGCGACACAGGCCTCACCACGACGGTGGACGTCACCGTCAAGGCAAAGCCCGCCCCCACGATCGTCTCGCTTGAAGACGTCAACGTCACCACGCCCTGCGGCACGGCACCTGAGCTGCCCGAGACGGTGAACGCCACCATGTCCGATGACACCACGAGCACGGTGAACGTAACCTGGAACGCCGTGGACGCCGCACAGTACAGCTCTCGCGCGGGCGGCACGTTCGACGTGACGGGCACGGTCGAGGGTGCGGCGGGCTATGCGGTGGCGCACGTCACCGTGACCCCCGCAACCATCACGGCGCTTGAGGACCCCGATCCCATCACCACCTTCGTCGGCCATGAGCCCGCGCTTCCCGCGACCGTGAAGGCCACCTGGAGCAACGGCGACGTCACCGACGAGCCGGTTGAGTGGCAGCCCCTGCTCGGCCTCACCCAGGACGGCAAGGGTCCCTGGGACTTCGCCGGCGACGTCACGCTCACGGGCACGGTGGAAGGCACCGACGAGACCGTGTCGCTTACGGTGAGCATCATGCAGCCCGGTGTGCAGAGCGTAGGCGAGCTCGCCGGCGTGTCCACCCAGGCGGGCGTCGCGCCCCAGCTGCCCAAAACTGTGCAGGTGACCTGGGAGGACGGCAATACCACACAGGAGAGCATCACGTGGGATGCAATCGATCCCGCCAGCTATGACAAGGCGGGCATCTTCACCGTCACCGGCACGGTTCCCTCGGCCGGCGATGCCCGAGTCGGCGTGCAGGTAACCGTGACTGCCGCCGACCTCACCATCGCCAGCGTGGCCCCCATCGCCGACCTCACCACACCCTCCGGCACGGCCCCGACGCTTCCCGGCCAGGTCGAAGTCACCTGGAGCGACAACAGCACGAGCACGGGCACCATTGCCTGGGATGCCGTGGACGAGGCTTCCTACAAGGTGCGCATGGGCGGAGAGTTCAGCGTGCATGGCACCGTGAGCGCCACGCCCGGCTCTGGCGAGGGCACCGCGAACGGCAAGGCCGATGTCAGCGTGCGCGTCATCGTGAGCCCCGCCACCGCAACGGCCGTCGAGCAGCCCGCCGGCGTGTCCACGGCCGCGAAGACCGCCCCTACCCTGCCCGCCACCGCGCGCGTCACCTGGAGCAATGGTGACGTCACCGACGAGGCTGTGACCTGGGATACCATCAATCCCTCGTTCTACGAGAACGTCGGCACGTTCACCGCGAGCGGCAAGGTGAGCTCCACCGGCCAGGGCGTGAGCTGCAAGGTCACCGTGAAGGCCGCGACTGCCGCGGCGGCCGTCTCCGCGAAGGCCGTGGACGTCACCACCACGGCAGGCGTTGCCCCCCAGCTCCCCGCCAGCGTCGAGGTCGCCTGGAGCGACGGCACAACCACGAAGGAGGTCGTCAGCTGGAACGCGGTGTCTGCCAGCGCCTACGCGCAGGCCGGGTCGTTTGACGTCACCGGCAGCATCGCCACCGCGCCCGGCATCCAGGCAACGGCCCATGTGACCGTCACCGCGCTCACGGCAGTGCGTGCGGTGCTCGACAACAGCGTCATCTCCACCACCGAGGGAGTCGCGCCCACGCTTCCCGCCACCGCACGGGTGACCTGGAGCAACGGCAAGACCACCAACGAAACCATCAGCTGGAATGCCGTCGACCCCGCCCTCTACGCCAAGGCAGGCACCTTCGACGTGAAGGGCACGGCTGCAGGCGTCGCGGTGACCGCGCACGTGAACGTCACCGGCGCCGAGGTCGCGAAGACCGCCGACCCCTCGCCGAGCCCCGTCCTTGCCGCCATGCTCGCCTCCGGCGGCGTCCTCGCCGTGGCCGCCGGCCTCGTGCTCAAGCTGCGCGCCAAACGCGGGTAAGTAAGGCAGGTAGCAGGTAAAACAAGGCGGGCGTCCCACACGGGGCGCCCGCCTTTTGCATGTGCGCGTGGCAGCAGGATGACACCAGCCGTGCGGGCCTACCCAGCAGGGCAAGCCAGACTGTAGGAACAAACCAGCTCGCCCATGCGGGTCGAACCACCCACACGGCAAGGAAGTCCGCACGATCCAAACCACCCACACGAGCCAGGCAACCAAGAACACAGTAAATCGCCCCCTCCCCCTGGCGTCGCACACCGGGAAATGGGGGGCGGTCCACGCTTTAACGCACTGGGTTGAAAACCCTGCTAGATTGCCACAGTCTTCGTCGCCGCAAGATCGACGAGCTGAGCGCGGGTGTTGACGCCCGCCTTCTCGTAGATGTGAGCCGTGTGCGTCTTTACCGTATTGCGCGAGATGCCGAGCTTCTCGGCAATCGCGTCGGCGCTTTGGTGCTGCAGCAGATACGGCAGAACCTCGGTTTCGCGCGGGGTGAGCGTGCCCAGCTCGGCGGCGATGGCATCGGCCTGCACCTGCGCGATGAGGACCATGTCATGCGGGTTGCGCACGATGACGAATTGGTCGCGAGCGCGCTGCTGCACAGTCACACCCAAGCTGAGCAGGGCGCCGTAGAGCAGTGAAACAGCAACAAGAACAATCGAGGTAGTCCCCAAACCCACTGTGCTCATGAGCACACCTCCGCCCAGGATGCCCGCAAGCAGGGCAAACGAGCAGATGCACACAACCCAGGAGGGGTTCTTGAGGCCCTCCTGACCGGCTCGGGCAAGTCCGAGCAGCTCCACCATCGCGCACATCGCAAGGGCGCTCGTGAGGCTGTCGGTCGCTTTGCCGGCAACATGGGCCAGTGTCTGTCCCACATTGGAAGGCATGGTTGTAGTGGTAAGGATGAAGACGAGAGCCGAGGTCCCCAGCAGCATCGGAAGCATCACGTAGGGCCCATCGGGATTTGCTCGCATCGAGAGAAAGAGCAGCGCGCAGGCAAGCAGGGCTCCACCCACACCCGTCACAACCTGCCGATACACGTACTCGACCTGAGCCAGGCCGTCATTGGAGAAGCCGATGAGGCCCATGTACAACCCCAGACCCAAAGAGCAGCATGCGACCTCGGTAAGGTGGCTGCGCAGCTGAGAGGGGCGGGCTGCAGGCGAAGGCGCGGCGCAAGCAGCGCTCGAAGCGATTCCGCTGGAACCTGCAGGCTGCCGCGCTTGAACAGCGAGGGCTCGCGCCTCGCACGCAACACCAAGGGTCGGCAATATGCAGACAAACGCGGCGCACACGTCGGCGTTGAAGGCCCCGAAGAGCAGTTTGATGAGCACGCACACCCCCAGGCTCGCACAAGCCAGGCTTAAAACCGCGGAGCTGCGCGGCTCGACGGGGGCATTGGCCACGAGGCGCGGCACAAGCAGACCGAAAGCCAGGCCGCCAACCAGCCCACCTACCACGGTGAGCACCAGGCTTGTAGAGCCCAGCTTGACGCAAGCAGGACCCACCAGGCAGCCCAGGGCACAGGCCAGGTTGATCACGTCAAGGCGAAGAGCCCCTCCGAAAGCAGGACGCGCATGGCCGATGCCACCCGCAGACTCCTGCGAGACAAGCAGGGCCTCGGCGACAGTCCGTCGGCCAACGAGCCCGGTCGCAAGGGCGGCGATTGCCGTGCCCGCAAGGGCGGCAAGCCACCCGGCATCAGCGCGTGGGTGGTTGAGGATGGAAATCGGCAGCGTAAACACCGGCCCGGGCGTCATGCGATACGCGAAGTCGAACCAGAGCATGACAAGCGCAGCTTCCAAGCAGACCCAGAAAATCGGACGCGCGGGCAACTCCTTGACGCCAGACCACCCCTGTATCCTGTCCTTTTCCGCCATGGCGTCTCCCCCGTCGACGTTTGGGCACATATCGCACCGCAATCCGGCACGCAGGGATGATATCACTACAAGGAAGAAGGCGCGTCTAGGGCGCATTATGCTGCGGAGGGTGAGCCAGACGCACACGCCCCCTTCGCAGCGTCGGCCTCACAGCGGGCCAGAGTGTAGGCAAAGTCTTCTCGGAACCGATTGAGCTCGTCTTCCAGAGCAAGGGCTTCTGCCTCTGTCAGGCGCGCACGAGAAGCTTCAGGCACGCTTGCAAACGGGCTGTGCGCCAAATCGCGCTCAAAGCGGGTCTTTTCGTCACGCAAAGCAAGACGCTTCTCACTAACAAGACGCTCATAGAGCTTGGGGTCGATGGCATCGCGATTGAACTCGCGCGACTCAAGCTGCTCGAGGTCGCCCTCAAGGTCGTCGACACATGCATATTTGGCAAGCACTTGCCCGGCAGCGCGGTGTGCCTCGAGCTTTGCCTGGATGTCCTGCATGCGCGCCATGTCGGCAAGAAGCGACTGTAAACGCCTCTCGTTGGCCGACTCCGCCCGATAGGTGCCGGCCGCTTGGCCGCTCGTCTCGTTGCCCATAGCGCCCTCCCCTTTCCTTTCAAAACCAATCCCCGGCTCGTTGAACGCACCGGTGCGCAGAAAACCGGCCGCCCCGCGCATACCATGCTGCGAGGCGGCCGGCCGAAACTCAAAGAGCCGTCTTACTTCGAGATCTCCTGGCCGGAGAGCTCCTTGCCCAGGACGCGGCCCAGCGTGAGAGCCATGCCGAGGCTGACACCCTGGATAGGCGTGGAGTAATGAGTGCCGAAGCGGCCACCCGAGTTGTTGCCGGAGGCGTACAGGCCCTCAATCGGGTTGAAGTTCTTGTCGAGGACGCGCTGGTTGGCGTCGATGACCAGACCGTTAAGGCTGACAGTGCCCAGTGCGGGCTTCTCCTGCACCTGAATTATGCCGAAGAACGGGGGTTCGTCGATGGGCAGCAGGACGCGCGGGTCGCGGCCGAAGTCGGTGTCCTTGCCGGCGGCAGCCATCTCGTTGTAACGGTCGATGGATGCCTTGGCAGCAGCAGCCTCCCCGTCGGAGAGACCCATGTACTCGAAGAGCTCCTCCCAGGTGTTGGCCGCGAAGTGGCAAGGCGTGCCCGTGGACCACGTGGTCTCACCAGCGCCGCCGGCGGTCTCCTCGCCCAGCGGGCCGCGCTCAACCCAGTGGGCCAGCGTCTCGTCGAGCGAGTCATCACGGCCGGCGCAGAAGTGCTCGGGCGCGGAGCGGGAGAGCAGGGTCTTGTACTTGGAGTCGAAGAAGGCATAGAAGCGACCGAACTTCCTGCGCTCCATCTGCTCGATGATGCCGAAACAGCCCATGAACTCCTCGTCGCAGAAGCGCTGCATGTCGGTGTCAAGCCACAGGGCGAAGCGGTAGGTGCCCTGACGGATAAGCAGGTTCACGGAGTACTTGTCGGAAGTGTACACGACCTCGGGCGAGATGAGGGTGCGCTGAATCGGGTCCATGGAGCCGCCGGCCCACATGCCCATCTTGATGCCCGAGCCATCGCGGCCAAAGCCGGCGGTACGCATCTTGGAGATGTCCAGGCCGTGAGCGTCGAACAGCTCGCGCTGGTTCTGCTGGAGCTCCTTGTACATCGCGTTGTTCGCGCCGTAGTCGCCAGCAGACAGGACGATGCTCTCGCCGGTAAAGCGGTGGTAGTTGCCATCGGCATCCTGGGCGATGACACCAGTCACGCGGGTGTGGGTCTCGGTGCCGTCGGAGATGACGTCGACACCGTCCTCGCCAACCTGCTCAACCTTGCAGGGGACCTCTTCCTCGGTGGTCTCGAGCACGATGCCCTTGTAGCCCCAGAACCACTGGGCGCCCAGGGACTCGGACTTAGCGATGAGGGCCTTGCCGCCGCTTTCCTGAGCCATGTCGCCAGCGCCTGCGCCCTCGCCGAAGCTGCCGGCGTTCATGGGGTAGGTGATGGTGCCCTTCCAGCACTTGTAGCCGTTGATGTCGCCGCCGTTGGCGAAGTACTCGTCGGCGCAACCCTCGACAAGCTCGATCTTCGTGGAGGCAACAACGGACTCGGGGGAGTTCTCCATGAGCCAGTCGACCATCTCGCCGGAGTTGTCGACGAACTTCTTCACCAGGCAGGGGTTGGTGTAACCCAGAGAGCGGCGCTGCCAGTCGGCGATGAACTCGGACTTGTCAATCTCAGGGCAGCCGGCGTCCATACAGAACTTGGAGTTAACGGTGCCGATCTGATGCAGGCCGTACCAGAACATGTTGTCCTCGTCCTGGGCCTCGAGCACGACGACCTTCTTGCCGCCCTCGGCAGCGGTCACAGCGCAGGCAAGGCCCGCGTTGCCGCCGCCGACGATGACGATGTCAGCCTCGGTGGTGTCGACGATATCAGCCTCGTCGATCTCGGGCTTGTCGCCGAGCCACTCGGGCGTGGCAACGACATAGGCGGCCTCGGCCGGGAACTCGTAACCGGCCTGCACCATGCAGTCCTTCACGCCGGCAACGGTGACGTTGGTGCACAGCGTGGCGCCGGAGATTGCGTCGACGTAGGGGCTGTTGGCCTCGACGATGCGGTTGCACAGGTCGTCGATGTCCTCACGGAAGTTCTCGGAGTAGTCCTTGCGGCTCGTCTGCGTGACGGTGTAGGTCACCGACGTGATGGCGTCCTCAGACAGCTCGCAGGTAATGTCCATCTCGGCGAAGCCGGTAGACTGCTTCGAGACATAGGTGCCGGGCGTAAAGGCAAAGGGCGCGAGGTCTGCAGGGGCGTCCTCGGCCTGCGCGGTGCCCACACCGGCGGCAGTGATGCCGAGGGCGGCGCCGGCGAGAGCGGCGGTCTTGAGGAAGTCGCTGCGGGTAATGCTGGTGGACATGGTTTTCCCTTCCAACACGGTTGTTTCCGAACCTGCGGGCACGGCCCTTTTGCCGGCTCGCCTTCCGTTCGGGCTGACCCCATCGTGGCCTGTCAACGTCTTCTTCACCATGCCGCGACAGGTATGAAATTCAACGCTCCCAGGCTCATACTCAAAGAATGAGAGGAGCCACCTTGACACGTTGAGCTGGGATGATGAAAGATTTGGCGGGTTCGGTGCCCGAAAAAGGGCGATGTGCGGGACAGAGCCGACCCGTCAATCGGCACGCTGTGCAAAGTCCTACGACACCGTTTGACTCCGTACCCAAGGGTACGGTACTCTAGGGTACGGTACTCATGAGTACGAAAATGGGAGGGCATATGTTCGTCGGACGTGAGCGTGAACTTGCAGCTCTAGAGCGCATGTACGGCAAGAGCGATTTTCAGATGGCTGTCATCTACGGCAGGCGGCGCGTGGGCAAGACCACACTCATCGATGAGTTCACAAAAGACAAGCGGGTGCTGTATTTCACAGCCCAGCAGAAGACCTCACGGCAGAACCTCGAGCTGTTCAGCGCCGCCGCCTACGCCGCGTTCTCCCTGCCCGGGTCCCTGCCGGCTTTCTCGTCATGGAACGACGCGCTGGCATTTGTCGTCGAAAGGGTCGAGTCTGACACAGGGGGCATGCCGCTCGTCTTCGTCTTCGACGAGTTCCCCTACGCGGCCGAGGCGGACCCTTCCCTGCCGTCGATATTCCAAACCGCCATCGACCACGGCTTCAAACAGACAAACACCAAGCTGATTCTCTGCGGGAGCAACGAGGGGTTCATGGAAAGCGAGGTACTCGGCGCCAAAAGCCCCCTATACGGAAGACGGACGATGCAGATTCACCTTAAACCGTTCGACTACCTCGACGCCGCGCGGATGCTGCCGCGTCTTCCCCCCGAGCAGGAGCTGGCGTATTACGCCACCTTCGGAGGCACGCCGTATTACCTCTCGCAGGTAGACCCTGCACTGACCTACGAGGAGAACGTACGCGAGCTCCTATTCGACAGCATGGGCATGCTCTACGAGGAGCCCCTCATGTTGTTGCGCCAGGAGGTTCACGAGCCCGCCCAGTACAACTCCATCCTCGACGCCATCGGGGCGGGCAACGGCACGTCCACGCGAATCGCCGAGGCAGCCGGGGTAAATCCCAACTCGGTCGGCAAGTACATAAAGACGCTCGTGTCGCTGGGAATCATCGAGAAGGTGGCCCCTTTTGGGGAGACTACGACTTCGCGCAGCTCGCGCTACCGCATCAAGGACCCGTTCTTCGCCTACTGGTACCGCTTCGTGAGCAGGTATCTCGGGGCAATCGAGGAAGGCGCGGGCGCGGCTGCGGCCGGATACGCCACCTCGGGGGCCGCGTTCGCAACCTATCTCGGTGGACAGTTCGAGCTGGCGTGCCTGCAATGGGTGAGTCGCGAGAGCGCTGCGGGGAGGCTTCCCTTCGCGGCACTTGAGTTCGGCAAATGGTGGGGCACCGACCCACAGGCCCGCGAGGAGACCGACATCGACGTCGTGGCAGCGAACAAGGCCGAGCACAAGCTGCTCGTCGGGGAATGCAAGTGGCGCAACTCGTTCGACGAGACGGCTGCGATCGAGGCGCTCGAGCACCGCGCGACCCTTCTGAGAGGGTTCAGCCAGTGCTACCACGTGCTCTTCACAAAGCGCGACGTGAGCGAGGGAACCCGTGAGAAAGTGGCGGCGAGAAGCGACCTGCGCTTCGTGACGGCAGAGGAGCTCTACCGCGAGTTGGAATGAGACGATATGAGAGAGCCATTGGGGGAGCCCCCTCTCCTCGTGCCACTCACGT
>UQBS01000025.1 GCA_900539345.1 uncultured Coriobacteriaceae bacterium
GGGCATCCTACCGGCGGGGGCGGACAACTTATGTCAACGGTGGTCTAACAGAGAGTTTCGTTTAGAAAGGGCCGTTCATGGCATTGAGAGTCGCATCCCTGACCACGAGGCCCATAACCTCGTGTCCAGGATCTGCCTTTCAGCTAACAAACGTGAACTTTGAGGTGCCGCAAGCGGGCAAGATTGCTCTTGTCGGTCCGAACGGTTCTGGAAAGTCAACGCTGCTACGTGCCCTTTTGGGGACAATCGACTTGCTGGAAGGTTTGGTTGCTTTCGATGACGACCCTTTAAACGCTGAGGTGGAATCCTCGGCCAATCGTTTTGATTTTGCATATGTGGGTCAAGACCCCGATGCAAGTTTCGTCACCTCAACGGTGGAAGACGAAGTTGCGTTTGCTCTCTGCAACACGGCGATGCAGCCAGACGATATCAGGGCGCGCGTGACGCAAGCCCTCGCTGTGTGTGGCATTGAACATCTTCGGTATCGAAGCCTTTCGACGTTGTCTGGCGGGCAGAAGCAACGAGTGTGCATTGCGGCGGCATTGGCGTTGAAGCCCCGCGTTCTGCTGCTTGATGAGCCGTTCAGCATGCTTGATGCTAACGCGCGCGCTTGTGTGCGGCAGGCTCTTGCAAGCTTTGATTCGCAAACCTCGCTCATCCAAATCTCTCATCGTTTTGATGAAATTTCTGACTTCGATTCTGTGATTGCACTCGAGGCGGGGCGTATCGTTTGGCAGGGTAGTCCTCGAGAATTTCTGGCGCAACCAGGCCTTTCTGAGAGGATGGGACTGCGGACGACGCCCTATGCCACGTGCGAGGCCCTGCCATATGAGGCCAGGTTTACTCATGCGGGTTGGACATCTTTGAGTCATGAGAATTCAACCAGGGGTGAGGCTGTTGCTGCCTCTTTGCTCCGGGCACAGCAGTGTTCATATGTGCCACAGGTCAAAGAATCCGGGCCTATCATGTCGGGCGCTTCTTTTGATGCGGCCTCTTCATTTGCGCTGAGGGATATTGACTTGGAAACCGAGCCGGCTCGACTGACCCTTCTCGTGGGCGATTCGGGATCTGGCAAGACAACGCTTGCATGCATTCTCGCCGGTTTGCTTGCGCCCTGCTCGGGCCATGCCACACTTGATGGGCACTGTGTCACTCCTGGCTCCGTTGGGCTTGCCTTCCAACGTGTTGAAGACCAGCTCTTTAAGGCTCGAGTTATCGACGATGTTGCCTTCGGCCCTCAAAACTGCGGGCTGCGCCGTCGTGATGCCTTGCGCGTGGCGGCTCATGCACTTGCCGATGTGGGCCTAGATACGGAGTCGATCGGCACCCTCAATCCCCAGTGTCTGTCAGGCGGGCAAAAGAGACGCGTGGCCCTTGCCGGGGTGTTTGCAATGGAGTCCCAATTCGTTATCTTGGACGAGCCGACTGTCGGGCTTGACGCTGCCGGTATACGCAGCCTTCTTGCAATGCTTACATGCCTTTTGAAGCAGGGCACGGGAGTGCTGGTAGTCACTCATGAGCCTGAGGCCTTCTTTGGACTTGCCGAGAAGGCATATGTGCTTGAGAACGGTCGTGTCCAGGCGATGTATGCAGATGAAAGGGGAAACGTCGATGCGTAAGGAATTCCGCGCCCCTGACCCCTCCGTGTCAGCCCCTTCCATTGCGCAAACTGACACGTGCCCCACGACTGAAGGCCGTGTTGACGCCGTCCCTTCTGCCTCGACTCCTGCATCTATGCAAGGGCAAGCTCGTCCCGCCAATCCGACATTCGCGGGCGGCACCGATGCCAAGAAAACCTCTGCTCCCATGCCCGCCCTTGCTGCTTTCTCGCTCGATGCACGAGTTTGGTTCGTGTTGACATGCGCCTTTTCTGTCTGCGCCTTGACGGTTTCATCCCCTTTGACCCTGGCGCTTCTGTGGCTTGTGGCCCTGGTTCTGTATGTGCGTTTGGGCGGAAGCCTTGCCCTGCTTGGCCGCAGCCTTGCCTTGCTTGGGGTGCTTTACGTACTGATTGTCATCTCGGCTGCCCTTGTATTTGATGGAACGGGTGACGTTGCGATTGTGGGAGCCGCTGGCATCTCGTGGACGGGTCTCGCGCGTGGCGCGTTTACCTGCGCCCGCCTCATGTCTATCGTGGTCTTCTCGCTTGTCTTGACGTGCGCGTGCACGACAGCTCAAATGAGCGAGGCTCTTACGGGGCTTTTGAAGCCGTTGGACAAGGTTGGTTTTCCGGCCGGCGATATCGCGGTTATGTTGGGGCTCGCGCTGCGGTGTATCCCCCTTGCGTGTGAGAAACTCGCTACAATCCGAATGGCACAGAACGCGCGCGGTGCGGCTATTGGCCTTTCGCGCAATCCGGTGCGAAAGGTTCTTTCCTATGTCCCGCTTATGGTGCCGCTATGCGTTGCCATGTTCCGCTATGCTGATGATTTCGCGTTCTCATTGAGCGTGAAAGGCTTTACGGGCGTGAACCGCGTTGAGCTGCATGCCCATGCCATGAGCGCCTTGGATTGGCTTGTTGCCGGTGCGGGCGTGATGATTGCTGCCGGCTTGGCGGTTTTCTGTTAGCCGTGCATTGTTGGTGCGCCACCCGATACGGTGCGTGTCCGAATGAGATTGAGAAGGGGAGTGTCTCTGCGTGGAAGCAGAAAACCAGGCGACCTTAGATGGCGGCGACGAGACCCTCGTGCTGCGTGTGGGTTACGACGGGACTTCCTATGCTGGTTTTGCGCAGCAGGAGAAGCAGCCTCATGTCAAGACGGTGGCAGGCGAGTTGCGACAAGCGCTGCGCACGGTGCTTCGCCGTGATGTTGAGCTGACGTGTGCAGGCAGGACGGATGCGGGGGTCCATGCCCGCGCACAATACGTGAGCCTGCCGTTTGGAGCCGAGGAGTTTGAGCAGCGCTCCTCCCAGCGCCTGCTGCGCTCGCTTGGCGCGGTTCTTCCGCCGGACATTCGCGTGTATGAGCTGTACCGCGCTCCATCGGGCTTCTCTGCGCGATTTGACGCCCGTGCCCGTCGATATCGGTATCATCTCTGTTCGGGCCCTGTCGGTCCGCTTTTTTGTGCCAACTGGAGCTGGTGGATTCGTACCGCTCAGCCCCATGCGCTCGATGCCAATGCCATGAACGAGGCGGCACGCTGCCTGATAGGCGAACATGACTTCAAGAGCTTCTGCAAGGCCCAGAGCGCTGTAGACAAGCCGACGTGTCGTTACGTGATGTCAGCGTTCTTTGAGCCTGAGGTAGTGCTTGGAGAGGAGACGCTCGTTTTTGACATTGTGGGCAACGCGTTCCTCCATTCTATGGTCCGCTCCATTGTGGGAACCCTTGTGGAGGTCGGTCTTGGAAGAAGGCCTGTTGAGTGGGTAAGCCAGGCGTTGGTTGCATGCGAACGCTGCGCCGCCGGCCCCTGTGCTCCGGCTTGTGGCCTGACGTTTTGGGGCGTTCAATATCCTGACGACGTTTTGAAACCTTGGTAACGTATCATCGCTTCCGATATGCATCGATGCATCCAGATTGGAGACATGCCTTGAAGACCAACCCGTCGTTTAGCAAGCTCGAGCAGAGCTATTTGTTTTCCACCGTTGCAAAGAAGGTTGCCGCCTACAAGCAGGCCCACCCCGAAGAGCGCGTTATTCGACTCGGTATCGGAGATGTGACGCTGCCCCTCGCCCCCTGCATCGTTGAGGCCATGCACAAAGCGGTGGATGAGATGAGCGTTGCCGAGACGTTCCGCGGATATTGCGATGACGCTGAGGGCTATGAGTTTGTCCGCCAGGCGGTAAAGGACTTCTACCGCGGCCTGGGCGTCGAGGTCGGCCTCGACGAGGTCTTCGTGTCCGACGGTGCCAAGAGCGACCTGGGCAACTTCCTCGATATCATCGAACCCGGCTCGAACGTGCTCATTCCTGACCCCGTGTATCCGGCTTACGTCGACACCAACGTCATGGCGGCAAACCATATCCTGTTTGCCAGCAGCGACGTTGAGGGCGGATTCCTTCCCTGTCCCGACAGTGACGTGCATGCCGACGTCATCTACATTTGCTCGCCGAACAACCCCACGGGTGCCACCTATGACGCAGACGGCCTCAAGGCATGGGTCGATTACGCGCTTGCAAACAAGGCCCTCATTATTTTCGATTCCGCGTATGAGAGCTTCATTCGTGAGCCGGGTGTTCCGCATACGATTTTTGAGATTGAAGGCTCGCGCAAGTGTGCGGTTGAGATTTCTTCGTTCTCCAAGCGTGCTGGCTTCACCGGCGTGCGTTGCGGCTTCACCATCGTTCCTACCGATCTTGAGGTTGCCGACGGTAACCTCAACGCTTTGTGGCGCCGCCGCCAGAACACGAAGTTCAATGGCGTGCCCTACATTGTGCAACGTGCTGCTCAGATGGCGCTTTCCCCTGTGGGCCTGAAGGAAACGGCCGAGCAGGTGGACATCTACCTCTCCAACGCCCGCACGATTGCCGAGGGTCTCGATAAGCTCGGCATCCGTTACACTGGTGGCAAGAACTCTCCCTACATCTGGCTTGAATGCCCCAACCAGATGAGCTCGTGGGACTTCTTCGACTTCCTGCTTGAGAAAGCCCAGGTAGTAGGTACGCCTGGCGTTGGCTTTGGTCCTGCTGGCGAGGGATACTTCCGTCTTTCCGCTTTCGGCAGCACGGCCGACTGCAAGGAGGCCATGGAGCGCATCGCGACGGTTCTCCATGCTGAGGGCCTGGCGTAAGAACACGGTCGTAGCAACAAGTGGTTGACAAGGGGCTCAGGGATTCATTCCGGGCCCCTTTTTAGCGTCAGAAAACAAGACGGGCCGGGCATGCGATGAGGCAAGCCCGGCCCGTTGGTGTTTGTTGGTGCGCCGCGTGATATCGAATGGCGGACCTAGAAGATAGTCATGAACAGTTTGGCCAAGGCAAAGCCGATGAGACCGCAGCAGGGGAAGGTGAGCACCCAGGCTGCGACCATGTGCTTGGCAATGTCCCACTTCACCTTGTGGGGGTTCTTGATGAAGCCCACGCCCATGATGGAAGACGTGTTGGCGTGCGAGGTGGAAACCGGCATGCCTGTGAGCGAGGCGATAAGCAGGGTAATGCTCGTCGAGAGGCTCGCGGCAACGCCCTGGGGAACCTCAAGCTTGACCATGTCCATGGCAACAGACTTGATGATGCGCTTGCCGCCTACGGCCGTGCCCAGGGAGATGGCCAGCGAGCACACGATCATGAGCCATAGCGGGAAGCCGTCGGCGCTCGGCTCAGAGGAACCGAAGGAGAGCGCGATACCCAGAAGGGCGATGGACATGAACTTCTGGCCGTCCTGGGCACCGTGCAGGAACGAGAGCGCCACGGCACACACATCCTGAACGGCCATGAAGAAGCGGTTTGCGCTGCGACGGTTGGCGTTGCGACACGCAAAGTTGATGAACTTCATGAGCAGGCAGCCAAGGATGAAGCCGGCTCCCAGGGAGAAAATCATGCCGTAGATGACCTTGGCCCACTCACTGGGAACGACGCCGGCCCAGCCGTTGAGTGCGATGGCGCCGCCTGTGATGCCGGCGATAAGCGAGTGGGACTTCGAGGCCGGGATGCCCATGAGCCAACAGAATACGCCCCAGACGATGGCTCCTATCATGGCGGCCACCAAGGCGAGAAGTGCCGCATGGGTGTTTCCCGAGAAATCGACCATGCCGAACATGGTGTGGGCCACAGCGGTAGAGATGTAGGTCATGCCGAGCAGGCCCACGAAGTTGAAGACCGACGCGAGCGCGATGGCCGTGCCGGGGCGCAGGCACCGTGTGGAAACCGCGGTCGCGATGGCATTGGGTGCGTCGGTTGCGCCCGAGATGACGGTAACGGCGATAACGAGTGCAACGATGAGCCACAGAACAGGATACATAGCAGCCTGTTCGATGAAAGCGGAAAGGGTGAGTGCCATCGGTCCCCAACTTTGTAAAGAATCAGCCAATAATACGTCAAAAGTCAGAAAACTAATATAGCAGCATGGCTTGCTCCCAGTGGCCCTCAAGCGGGCCAAAGCCACAAGAGGTCGATTTACTGCTTGGAAATCAGGTCCACGACTGTGAGGTCCGCAGACGCCTTTGCAATGATGTCGCGGCTGCCGAAAACACAGATCCGACCTTGCTCGGCGACGCCGTGCAGGGTCTGGGCAAGGTTGCGCAACGCCTGCGGGGTCGTTGCGAGTTCCTCGTTGCGCAAACGCTCTCTCCAGAGGGGGTCACGGCGGGCAAGGTAAAGGCCGTCTTGCCTGCGTGCCACCTGGTAGGGCTTTTTGGGAGAGTCGTGGGCCGCAAGGGTGCTCACGATGTAGCCTTCCAAGTCTTCCTCAGTGGGTTCGTAGCTCTCAATCCAGGAGGCACAGGCGTCCATGCGAGCAAGAGAGTCGTCGAGATTGGGGTCGCGGAAGGTATAGAAGCCCACCTCGCCGTCGATGTCAGGCTTGATGCCGCAGCCGTAGGCGCCGCCCTTCACGCGAATCTCGTTCCAGAGATACTCATAGTTGATGGCTTTTTGTGCCACGTTCCATACGCCGGAGAACGTGCTGCCAGAAAGAGGTCCGCAAAGGGCCTTGGAGACGAAACACACGTCAGTGGGAACAACGAATGCTTCGTTGACGAGCGCAGCAGGGGGAATGACGAGGCGCGTTTGCTGAGCCTTTGCTTCCTCCAGGCCAAGGGTACCCGCCTTGTCCCAGTAAGCGGCGAGGTCGCACTTGGGGCCGGCGAAGCTGTGATAGTCGTTCCCGCGCTTGAACGTGCGCTTGCAGACATCGGTGAGTTTGGCCGGAAGGCCGCGAGAAACCCCCGCCCAGTCTTTGAGCAGATCACAGACGAAACGGTAGTAATCGACGCCACCAAAGTGCTGGCCCAGCCTCTTTTTGTCATCGGTGTAGCTCATGGCGCGCGCCAGGGCGTATGAATGGCCGGAGTTTGCAAAGGCCTGCTCAGCATCGAGCTTTTGCTGCGTAAGGACCGTGCGGATGCGTTCGGTGTCATCAAAGACCGTTTGCGACCACACATGCGCGGGCAGCTCGGCCAGGTCGATGACGTTTTCCGAAAGGGCGCAGGCCCCCACGACAAGCCAGGCACAGGGTTGTCCCGTGTCCTCGCGGCGCGTCACATGGGTGGAGAACCCAAGGCGTCCCAGGCGGCTTTCCACAAGCAGGTCGAGCTCTGCGGCGCTGTGGCTGGTTGTGGCCATCTTGCCGAGCAGACTGCAGGCAAGCGTCACATAGCAGAGCTCGTCCCAAGCGAGGTCGTCGAGGGGGAAATAATGATAGGTGTAATCGATACGGCGCGTGTCCAGGTCGTAATGGGCGCACGGCAGCGGAGTGTCTTGGGCCAAAACGAGGGGTGTCTCCGTCGGGCCCTGCCCCACATCGCACAGGTGCAGGCGTGGCAGGGTGGCAAGCGCCTCAGGGGAGTCGGGTTCGTCTTGGATGCGATGCAACTCGTTGGCTGCGCGCTCGACATCGTCGAGTTGCTGGGGTGATACCTCCTCGGCCGCATCAACCTGGTCTTGTTCCGGCTCGCATTCGTCCTCTTCGAGGGCAATAAGCTCGCAGCGGCTGTGGTGATTTGTGTCGACAAAGATGTCGCGCACGGTATCTTCCCAAAACGTCGTGGTGAGGCCCTCGCGCAGCGTGCGCATCGAGTCTTCGTAGCGCAGGTAATCGCAGGGCATCTCGTCGTCGTACAGCCAGCCGCACATGGCGTTGATGGCCAGCGCCACGCCATCGGCCATGCCCGAGTCACGCTCGCGCAGGCTGAAGTCGGCGGCGTCGAGTGCCGCCGAGAGTTCTGCGCGCGGCACGCCCTCGCGTGCCATGCGGGAAAACTCGGTCTTCAGTAGCTCGGTGAGCTCGTCTGCCGCCCCGGCGCGTGCGCCGCGCAGCTCGATGACCACATAAGGCTGCAGCAGGCCGTCGTACACGAAGCAGTCCACGTCGCAACCCAAGTCCGATTCGAGAATCGCGCGCTTGAGCGGGGCCTCGTTGCTGCCCATGAGGGCGTCGCACAGGATCTCGCAGGCCAGGACGCGCGTGCGGTCGCGGAACGTTCCGATGACGAATCCTTCCGTGACGCAGGCGTTGTCGGGGCTCGTCTGCATCTCTTTATGCACGTCGAGACGTACGACGGGTGCCTGAAGTTCCAGGGGGTTTGCAGAACCGGCCGCGCGTCCGCTTTGACGCTCCTTGTCGATGAAGCCTGCAATGAGCTCGAGCTCGGGCATGAGAGCGATGTCGCCGTACAGCACGATGCGGGCGTTTGCCATGTTGTAATGGCGCGCATGGGTGTCCAGGTACGACTCATAGGTGAGGTCGGGGATGGCCGCGGGGTTGCCGCCGGATTCGTATCCGTAGGCGGTGTCGGGGAACAGCGCCGCGTTGAGGCCTGCCAGGGCGACCTCGTCCGGGTCGGACATGGCCCCGCGCATTTCGTTGAGCACTACGCCATTGGTCACGAGGTGCCTGTCTGCGCCTTCGCCCTCCACTTCGTAGTGCCAGCCTTCCTGTTCGAAGATCGCACGCTTGTGGTAGAGCTGGGGGAAGAGCACGGCGTCGAGATAGACGCTCATCAAGTTCATGAGGTCGCGCTCGTTGGTGCTTGCGACTGGGTACATCGTTTTGTCGGAGAACGTGAGCGCGTTGAGGAACGTCTGCATCGAGGTTTTGAGCAGGTTGACGAACGGCTCCTTTACCGGATACTGGTCGCTGCCGCATAAAACGGAGTGCTCTAGGATGTGAAAGACGCCCGTGTTGTCGACGGGCGGTGTCTTGAACGTGACGGAAAACGACTTGTTCTCATCTTCATTTGCAAGCCACATGAGCGGCGTGCCGGTCTGATCGTGGCGCATCACCACGGCCCGGCCGTCGATTTCGGGCAAGTCCTCTATGCGTGCGACCCGAAAACCGTGCAGCGCATCGCCTACATGAAGGTTGCGCGCGGTTTGGTTGGACGTATCGGCCATAACTCAACCTTTCTCATCGTGTTTGACGGGTCGAATTGTACCCGTGCCGTATGTCCTCTCAGCGATGAAGGCATGCTTTTCTGCCTGTGGGGGGCTCAAGGTGGGTATGATAAATAAGTCGTGCGTTTATCTTCCAAAACGAAAGGCTTTCTCATGCCGAAGAAGCACAAGTTCGACTATTTTGAAGCGTTTTGTGCCCAGGCCGACATCGCTCGCAAGGAGTCGCAGGCTCTGCTCGATGTCGTCGAGAACTTCAAGCCCGACCCTGAGTGGCTTCGCGGGAAGATGGAGGTGATTCACGCCATCGAGAACGAGGGAGACGACATCGCCCACGAGATCATCGAGCGTCTCGCCACCGAGTTTTTGCCTCCCATCGATCGCGAGGACGTCACCGAGCTCACTATGCTGCTCGACGATGTGACCGACGAGATCGAGGAGGTCGTGCAGCACATCTATATGTACGACTTCAAAGAGCTTCATCCTGCGGTTGTGCCCACTGCGCGCGTCATCGACGCCGCGGTTGAGGCGCTCTACGAGGCGACGAAGGCATTCAACGAGTTCAAGAAGCCCAAGAAGCTCGAAAAGCTTCTCATTGCCGTGCATGACCGTGAGTCTGAGGGCGACGAGTTCTACATCGAGAACAAGCGCGATCTGTTTGCCAACCACCCTGATGCCTCGGCCGCGTACCTCATTTCGTGGAACGGCATGTTCTCTCACATGGAGGCCTGCTGCGACGTATGCGAGGACGTTGCTTGTGTCATGCAGAAAGTCATGCTCAAGAACTCTTAATGCATAATTCACAAAAGAGCGTTATCATTGGAATTTGTCGCCTTCCGCCCGGGAGGCGACTGCCTGGTTGTGCGCCGTTTACGCACGCCGGGCGTCTGTAGGCAAGTCACCCGAACCGACACGGGGTGACACAGACCGATTAGGGAGACCCCCCAATGACGAGCGTTCTGAACGAGCATTCAACGCACACCCACACCTGTGGCGAGCTGCGCGCCAGCGACATTGGCGCTACCGTCACGCTGAATGGTTGGGTGCAGCACCGCCGCGACCACGGCGGTCTCATTTTCGTCGACTTGCGCGACCGCGAGGGTCTCACGCAGTGCACGTTCGACCCGGAGCTTTCTGGCACCGAGGCGTTCCACACCGCCGAGACCATCCGTCCCGAGTGGCCCATCTCCGTCACCGGTACAGTGCGCCATCGTCCTGACGACACCACGAACCCCAACATGGTCACCGGCGAGGTCGAGGTCCTTATCACCGACATCAAGGTGATCAACACGTGCAAGACCCCGCCCTTCCAGATCGAGGATGGCATCGATACCGCCGAGGACACGCGTCTGCGCTACCGCTACCTGGACCTGCGCCGTCCTGAGATGCTCAACAACCTCAAAGTGCGCAACTCCTTCTGCTGGGGCATGCGCGAGGCTCTGCACAATCGTGCCTTCCTCGAGGTCGAGACGCCCATCCTGTTCAAGTCCTCGCCTGAGGGCGCTCGCGACTTCATCGTCCCGAGCCGCATCCAGCCCGGCAACTTCTATGCTCTTCCCCAGTCGCCCCAGCTGCTCAAGGAGCTGCTCATGGTGAGTGGTGTTGAGCGCTACTACCAGGTTGCCAAGTGCTTCCGCGACGAGGACCTGCGCGCCGATCGTCAGCCTGAGTTCACCCAGGTCGACCTCGAGATGTCGTTCATCGATATGGACGGCGCCATCTGCCTTCTTGAGGATGTCCTGAAGGACGCCTTCGCCCATGTGGGCGTCGAGCTGCCCACCCCGCTGCGTCGCATGCCTTACTGGGAGGCCATGGACACCTACGGATGCGATAAACCTGACACGCGTTACGGCATGCATCTGGTCGACCTGACCGACATCTTCGCAAACTCGCAGTTCAAGGTCTTTGCTACGGCCGCCAATACCGAGGGCCAGGTCGTCAAGTGCATCAACGCCAAGGGCGCCGGCACCTGGACCCGTGGCGAGATCGACAAGCTTCCCAAGGTTGCCGAGACCTTCGGCGCCAAGGGTCTTGCCTGGATTGCCTTCCGTGAGGATGGCTCCGTCAACAGCCCCATCGTCAAGTTCTTCTCTGACGAGGAGATGGCTGCTCTCAAGGAGCGCGCCAACGTTGAGCCCGGCGACCTCGTTATGTTCGCCGCCTGCGGCCGCGTGCTTGCCGACGAGATTCTGGGCGGCATGCGTACCCACATGGCCAATGCCCTGGGCATCAAGCGTGAGGGCCATGACTTCCTGTGGGTCGTCGACTTCCCGATGTTTAAGTACGACGAGGATGAGAAGCGCTACTCCGCTGAGCACCATCCCTTCACTCAGCCTTGCTACGAGGACCTCGACAAGATCGAGGACGACCCGCTGAGCGTGGGCTCCTACACCTATGACTTCGTCATGGACGGCTACGAGGCCGGCGGCGGCGGTATCCGTATCCACAACGCCGACCTGCAGATGCGCGTTCTCAAGCGCCTTGGTTTCACCGAGGAGCAGGCAAACGCCCAGTTCGGCTACCTCATCGAGGCGCTCGGCTACGGCGCCCCCACCCTGGGCGGTTTCGCCCTGGGCCTGGATCGCGTCTGCATGCTGCTGTGCGGCTGCGACTCCATCCGCGACGTCATGGCCTTCCCCAAGACCTCTTCGGGCAGCGACCTTATGAGCGCGGCGCCCAGCGAGGTCAGCACGAAGCAGCTCAAGGAAGTTTCCCTGCGCGTGCTTTAAAGTGCCTTAAGGTATGTAGCGGACCTTTTCGCGTTGATTTGACCGCCGGCGCATGGTGATGTGCCCGCGCGGTATACTGAAGAGGACCCTGAATGGGCGCGGTCGGTGCTTTTGCTGCACTGGCCGCGCCCGTCCCGTACGTTAGGAGGCCATTATGGTCCGCCTGCAAACTTCTCTGGGCATGCGTCTTTTTGTCGCGCCCTTGGCCTGTGCGGCCCTTTGTGCTGGTTGCGTTGTGTTGCCTTACACTTCCGTCGCTTTTGCCGATGAGGCTGCAAGCGACGCTGCTACTACTGTCGCAACTTCTGGCGTCGACGCCGTCGAGCCTGCACAAAGCGATGCGTCTGTTGATTCGGTTTGTGCGGTGAAGCCCGAGGATGTCGATGCGTGTCTTGGCGGGCGCTCTGTTTTCACCCGGGCCGAGGCCGTGTATGCGCTCATCGATGCGTCCAGTCTTCCCCAAGAGCTTGCCGACAGCGAGGCTGTCATGGCATGCGTGCTTGAATGCGGGAAGTCCTATGACGTTTCGGCTCTGGCAAACCTGAAGGTTGCCTATGTCGTCGTCCCTGAGGGGGCGCTCGACGGTCTTGTGAGCGCGGATGCGACTGACTCGGGGGAGGCCGATGGGGACTCGAAGGCTGACGATGAGGCAGCTACGAGCACAGATGATGCCCAGACCAGCGCAGATGCGTCTCAGACAGCCACCGATGTAGCCGATGCTACTACGCAAGTGGTTCATCTTTACGGTATTTCCCAAGAACAGGCGCTGTCCTGCGGCGTCTATATGGCAACCTCGCTGAACGCCGAATATCACTTCGAGGGACTTGAGAAGGCTTCCGAGAACGTCTTTGCCTTTGGGGCCGGAGCCTCTTCTGAGCAGACTCCTGGAGCTGGCGGCTCGCAGACGGGAAATGGTGAAGGAAGCTTTGCTGAGGCCTCGGCTGCAAAAACACACCTTCAAGCAAAGGTTTCTCTTGAAGGCTCCGGGCTTGCCGCCAATCAGTTTTTGTTTGCAATCGAGCCTCTCGACGGTGCCCCTCAGCCGGAACTCTCCCAGGCATCAAACAATGCGGATGGCCTGATTGATTTTGGTGAAGTTGCATTCTCTGCTCCCGGAGACTACACCTACCGCATTTCCCAGGTACCTGGTGATTTTGCCAGTGTCACCTATGATGCGTCGTCTTTCGATGTGGTCGTCCATGTCGATGTCGACGGCCAAGACGGCGCTCTTACCGTGTCCGAGCCTGATGTCCCGATGTTCTCTAATGAGATGCATGCGTCTGGCGGCTCCGAGGAAGCGGCCCTGGCTCCTGTGACGGCAAGCCTGTCCACAAAGGTGACCCTCAAGGGAGCCGATCTTAACGCGGGTGCGTATCAGTTCAAGATTACCTTGATCGACGGCGCTCCTGAACCTACGGCCACCATGGCTGTTAACACGCAGGATGGAGTCGTTGATTTTGGCGGGGCGACCTTTACCAAGCCTGGCACCTACACCTACAAGGTCGTCCAGGTGCCCGGCGATGCGGCCGGCATCACCTATGACGACTCGGTTCTCACATTCACTGTCGATGTTGAGGCAAACGCTGACAAGACTGCCCTCGTTGCTCAGGTGACCCCCTCGTCAACGCAAGGTTTTGTCAACTCGTACAAGGCAGCTGAACCTGCTTCATCACAGGCTCAGACGAGCACCGCTGCTTCCGAGCCGTATCATGCCGCTGCTGTGATCATCACCGCGTCAGTGAGTCAGCCGGGCGGCAAGTCTGCTGCCGGCAGCATGACGTTCGATGTGGTCGACGATTCTGGTGCCGTAGTGACTACGGGCACCAACGATGCCAATGGTACCGTGCGCTTCTCCACCATCGAGCTCTCTGAGGCGGGGGAGTACACCTACACCGTTCGCCCTGCGCAGGGCACGTCTCTGTCGGCCGTGGCTTCGAGTGGGGAGACGCCCTCGTATCGTGTCACCGTCAAGGTTGAGGACACGGGCACGGGCTTGCTCGCCACGGTGTCTTACCCCGATGGCAGGCCCAATTTCACCGCCAGCACGGCGGCTGCCAAGGAGAAGCTGGCCACGAGCGGTTCGGCGGCAACGCTTGAGTCTCAGAACGCCGTCCAGCAGGACGTACCGACTGCCCAAGTTGCCGTGTCGCCCGTCGTCATTGCCGTGGCTGCGGTCTGCGGCGTCATCCTTGCTGCCGCCGTCGCTTGCATCGTTCGCTTGCAGACCAAGGGCGGCAAAAGCGATCCCGTTCATGCGGCTCATGGGGCTTCCAAGAAGAAGTAGCGCTTCGACTGCTGCCAATACAAACGGGCCGAATGCTGTAAAGGCTTGAATCCCGATATCAAATCACCTGGTTTTACGAGAGAGGCGGAGTTCCCTGCAAGGGGAACCCGCCTTTTTTCACAACTTCAAAATTCTCCGTATATAACTTTCTTATTAATTACCTGAATCGAACTTTACCTTAGCGAACATTGCAGTTAGAATACCTTCCGATTTGTTAGCTAGAGCAATCTTATTGTCTGGAGAAGGAGGAGCCATGTCGGGAGCACTGCCTTTGTCGTTGGCCCAGGGTGGTCGCGTCATGCACGTTGAGTCGGTGCATGGCAACGATGATATGCACCGCCACCTCGAGTCTCTCGGATTCGTCGACGGTGCCGAGCTCGAGGTCGTCTCTCAAGGCGCGGGCACGGTGATCGTGACCATCAAGGGTTCACGTCTGGGACTTAACGAGCAGACCGCTCGTCACGTCTACGTGATGTAGCAGGTACGAGTACGGAAAGGAGGAATTGGATGAAAACGTTGCGCGATATCCCCGTGGGTGGCGATGCCGTTGTTGTGCGTCTTGCCGGCCAGGGTCCCCTCAAGCGCCGCATCATGGACATGGGCATTACGAAGGGTGCCTCAGTGCACGTTCGCAAGGTTGCGCCCCTGGGAGACCCCATCGAGGTCACCGTACGCGGCTATGAGCTGTCGCTTCGCAAGGACGAAGCAGAGAACGTGATCGTTGAGGAGTAATTGGCCCTGCACGGTCGACCCAAAACAAAGACAGGCTGTATGGCCTGCAGGTGGGGCAAAGGTGCCCCACCGGCAATTCCCGGGAGGAAATAACTGTGAGCATTCAAGTTGCTCTCGCCGGTAACCCCAACTGCGGTAAGACCACGCTGTTCAACCGCATCACCGGCGAAAATGGTTACGTTGGAAACTGGCCTGGCGTAACCGTCGAAAAGAAGCAGGCAAAGCTGCTCGGCGACAAGGACGTTGTCGTCACCGACTTGCCTGGCATTTACTCACTGTCGCCCTATTCGCCCGAAGAAGTCTGTTCGCGCGACTATCTGGTCAACGACCGCCCCGACGTCGTGATCAACCTTGTCGACTCCACGAACATCGAGCGCAGTCTGTATCTGACCACCCAGGTTCTTGAGCTCGGTCTTCCCGTCGTCATCGCCCTGAACATGACCGACCTGCTCAAGAAGAACGGCGACGTCGTTGACACCGCGAAGCTTTCTGAGCTTTTCGGCTGCCCCGTTGTTGAATGCTCGGCGCTGAGGGGCGCTGGCGTTGACGAGGTCATCGCTGCCGCCAAGAAGGCTGCTGCCGCCAAGAAGGTTGCTGCCCCCACGGTCAAGTTCTCCGACAAGATGGAGGACGCCCTTGCCAAGATTGACGAGATCGCCGGTGCTAGCGCGCCTGCGGCTCTCAAGCGCTGGTACGCCGTCAAGCTTTTCGAGGGCGACGAGACGGCCATCAAGCAGCTCGGTCTTTCGGGCGACAAACAGGCTCGCGTGAAGGCCATCTCGGCCGCCATGGAGCAGGAACTTGAGGACGATGCAGAATCCATCGTGACGGCGGAGCGCTATGACCTCATCGCCTCGGTGGTTGCAGCCTTCCTCAAGAAGGCCCCCAAGAAGGTCTCCACCACTGAGAAGATCGACCGCATTGTCACGAACCGCTGGCTCGGCATCCCGATCTTTATCGTGGTCATGTGCCTGGTGTACTATGTCGCCGTTGTGACGGTGGGTACGTGGGGTACGGACTGGGCCAACGACGGCGTCTTTGGTGACGGTTGGTTCCTCGGCTCTGGCCAGGAGGCCTATGACGAGGCGGTCGAGGCCGCCGGCGACGACGCTGACAGCGTCGACCCCCATGATTTCGGCACCTACATCACCGGCATCCCGGTCATTGTGGGCGATGCCCTTGAGGGCGCCAACGTCGAGCCCTGGGTACAGAGCCTGGTCGTCGACGGCGTTATCGGCGGTGTGGGCGCAATCTTGGGCTTCGTGCCTCAGATGATCGTGCTCTTCGCCTTCCTGTGCCTGCTTGAGGACTGCGGCTACATGGCCCGCGTCGCGTTCGTCATGGACCGCGTGTTCCGCCGCTTCGGCCTGTCGGGCAAGTCGTTCATCCCGATGCTCATCTCCACGGGCTGCGGCGTTCCCGGTGTCATGGCCACGAAGACCATCGAGAACGAGAACGAGCGTCGCATGACCACCATGACGACGACGTTCATGCCCTGCGGCGCCAAGGCCCCCATCATCGCCCTGCTCATGGGCGCACTCGTGGGTGCCGACTCCGAGTCGTGGTGGGTTGTGCCGCTGTTCTACTTCATGGGCATCGCTGCCATCATCGTTTCGGGCATCATGCTCAAGAAGACCAAGTGGTTTGCCGGCGAGGCCTGCCCCTTCATCATGGAGCTCCCCGCATACCACATGCCCGCGCTTCGCAGCTACCTGCTTCACATCTGGGAGCGCGTGAAGTCCTTCATCGTCAAGGCCGGTACGATTATCTTCGCCGCCACCGTGCTTGTGTGGTTCCTCTCCAACTTCGGTTGGGTCGACGGCGTCTTCCAGATGCTTGATCCCGACATGGAGATTGTCGACCCCAACGTGACCAGCTACATGGATTACTCCATCCTCGCTGCGTTCGGCAGTGCCGTGGGTATCATCTTTGCCCCGCTTGGCTTTGACTCCTGGCAGGCCACCTCGATGACTATCACGGGCCTCATTGCCAAGGAGAACGTTGTCTCCACCTTCGGTACCCTGTACAATCTCGCCGACTTCGGCGAGGGCGACGCCGAGATGTGGCAGGCTTTTGGCACGATGGTTTCCAGCACCGGTGCCATGATTGCCTTCGGTGCCTTCAACTTGCTGTGCGCCCCTTGCTTTGCCGCCATGGGTACCATCCGCAAGCAGATGAACTCTGCAAAGTGGTTCTGGATCGCCATTGGTTATGAGTGCTGCTTCGCTTGGGTGGTCGCCCTCATGATCAACCAGTTCTACAACCTCATTGCCCTTGGTCAGTTTGGGTTCTGGACGGTCGTGGCGTTTATCTTCTTGGCGCTTATGCTCTTCCAGCTCTTCCGTCCCATGCCGAAGTTCGATACGGCAAAGTAGGGTAGAGTCTGCTGTAGCGAGCCAGCAATGTCATTGAGTCGGGGTCGGAGGCTTGCGTCTTCGGCCCCGACTTTTCTGTAGAAACATCTTGGAGGGTCCCATGAATCCCCAGACCGTGGCCGTGCTCATCGTGCTCGCGGCCCTTTTGTTCCTTGCCCTGCGCGCACTCAAGCGCGGCACTGACAAGGGTCATTGCACTGGATGCAACGAGCAAGGTTGCAGCGGGCATCCTCAAGATGGTGCCTGTCCCTCTGTGAGCAAGGCGCTCGACGACATCGACCGCAAACTCGGCCCCCGCACGGAGCACGTTGTGCGTCCTGGTGAGAAAGAGTAGAGCGACAGCGCCGATGCACCTGCGGCAACCCTTCGGTAACATTCATATGTCAAAGTAGGCTGGCGATACATATGCGTGCTTGGACGTGCGTACAAGCCGCCGGATGGAAGGAGTTGCCGCGCTATGGTCGAGGCGAATGATATGGGCTTTGATGAGGCGAAGGCCAGCATGCTCCACGAGGACATCGAGTTCGTGCTCCGTACCGTCGAAGAGCGCGACGTGCACTTCATACAGTTTTGGTTTACCGACACGCTCGGCAACCTCAAGTCGTTTGCCGCGACTTCAGGCGAGCTTGACGACGCGCTTGAAGAGGGTCTCGGTTTCGATGGCTCGAGCGTAGCCGGCTTCTCGCCTGTCGAGGAGTCGGACTGCGTGGCGGTCCCCGACCCCTCGACGTTTCAGATCCTGCCGTGGCGCCCCCAGGAAAAGGGTGCCGCGCGCATGTTCTGCGACATCAAGACCCCCAACGGCGAGCCTTTTGAGGGCGATACGCGAGCCGTGCTGCGCCGGGTGTGCGACGAGGCCTACGATCGCGGCATGGTTTGCAGTCTGAGCCCCGCCATCGAGCACTTCTACTTCAAGGACTCCAAGGGCGTCGAGCCCCTCGACTGCGGCGGGTACTTCGACAGCATGCCGCTCGACTCGGGCAACGACCTGCGTCGTGAGAGTGTCCTCATGCTCGAGCGCATGGGCATCCCGGTGGAGTACTCCCACCATGAGAACGCCCCTTCCCAGCATGAGATCCACCTGCGCTATGCCGATGCCTGCTCGATGGCCGACGCCGTCATGACGCATCGTCTTGTGGTGAAGCAGGTGGCCCAGTCGCATGGGTGCTATGCGTCGTTCATGCCCAAGCCCTGCGCGGCCTATGACGGTTCGGGCATGCACCTGCACATCGCGCTGCACAACCTCGACGGTGTGAACCTTTTCTACGATCCGCACGACCCGGATGGCTATCAGCTCTCGCAGACCGCAAAGTACTTCCTGGCTGGCCTTTTGCGCTATGCGCCTGAGTACACGCTGCTCACCAACCAGTATGTCAACTCCTACAAGCGCTTTGTCAGCGGTTTCGACGCCCCGCTCTATGTGACTTGGGCGCCGGCCAACCGTTCCGCCCTTGTGCGCGTGCCCCATTACAAGGCGGGCAAGGTGCTGTCCTCGCGCCTTGACCTGCGCAGCCCCGACCCGGCCTGCAACCCGTACCTGGCCTTTGCCGGCGTGTTTGCCGCCGGTCTGCGCGGCCTTGAGGATATGCTGCCGCTGCCTGCCGCCCTGCCGCAGAACGTTGCGAAGATGAGTGAGGCTGAGTTGAGCGAGATGGGCATCAAGCGTCTTCCCTCCACTTTGGGCGAGGCCATCGAGAACTTCGAGTCTTCCGAGCTCATGCGCAAGGTTCTTGGCGAGCACGTCTTCGACTACATCGTTGCCCAGAAGAAGGCTGAGTGGGCAGAGTACTGCTCGCATGTTGGGGCTTGGGAGCTCGGACGCTACCTGCCCATGCTCTAAACGACGACACGCGTTGAAAAGGGGAGAGGAAGGGTCTTGGACAAGATTGCAAGCTTTACGGTAAACCATGAGGACCTTGAGCCTGGCATTTACGTCTCGCGCAAGGATCGCATCGGCGCCGAGTGCATCACCACGTTCGACGTGCGCATCACGCAGCCTAATGACGAGCCTGTCATGGGTACGGGTGAGGTCCACACGATTGAGCACCTCGGCGCGACGTTTTTGCGCAACGACCCCGAGTGGCGAGAGCGCACGGTGTACTTCGGGCCCATGGGTTGCCGTACGGGCTTCTATGTCATCTTTGCCGGCGACCTTGAGAGCAAAGACGTTGTCGATGTGCTCACGCGCATGTTTGAATTTGTGCGCGATTTCGAGGGGGACATCCCCGGTGCCGCCCCGCGTGACTGTGGCAACTGGCGTGACCAGAACATCGACTTTGCCCATTGGTATGCCAGGAGGTTCCTGGAAAACACGCTGTACCGCATCGACGATGCGCACATGAACTACCCCGCGTAAAGAATGACGCTATGGGGCCGCATCGCGTTTGAGGCGCGGTGCGGCCCTTTTGTGTTTCTGCCTCCATCGCTCCTTGTCGTTTCAAAAAGAGGCGCCCACCTGGCTTTGTGCCGGACGGGCGCCTCTCGTTTGCAGGCTTTTTGGCTTGCTTGTATGTGCTTCGGACGTTAGCGGGTCTTGAGCCAGACATCGACATCAGCAGCGCAGCGCATGCCTTCGTCGATGGCGTTGACGACGAGACTTGCGCCGTGGCGCGCATCTCCACAGACGAAGAAGCCGTCGCGACCGGCCACCTTGAACATGTCGGGGCCGCTTTGTGCAATGCAGACAGGCAGGCGCCTTGCCCCGTTTGTCATCGCGATTCCCAGTGCGCCGAACGCTTCGGGCTCAGGGCCGGCAAAGCCGCGTGCCACCAGCACGAGGTCTGCCGGGATAAGGCGCTGTGTTCCTGCAACGGGCTGAGGCTTGCCGCCCTCCCAGCGAACCTCGCACACCTTGAGCTGGCGGGCATGGCCCTGCTCGTCAGTGATGACTTCGAGGGTGTTCGTGGACCACTGGCGCGGGTCTTCACCTTGCTTGGCTGCCGCCTCGAGCTGGCCGTAGTCGCTCGTGTACACGTCGGGCCAGCACGGCCAAGGGTTGGACTCTTGGCGCACGGGCGATGGTGCGGGGTGATACTGCAGCTGTGTAACGCTCTTGGCCCCCTGCCTGAGTGCTGTGGCCAGGCAGTCGGTGCCCGTGTCGCCGCCTCCCACGACGACGACGTCAAGGCCACGGGCGTCGATTGACGGGGCTGTGCCGTCGAGGACAGCCTTTGTGGCGTCCGTGAGGTAGTCAAGTGCAAGCGTGACGCCCTGGGCCTGTGCGCCGGGGACATCGAGCGCGCGTGCCTTTCTGGCTCCCGTGGTAACGACGATGGCATCGAAATCCCCGGTAATCTCAGAGCTGGCCTGGGTCTCGAGCAGAACGCGGCACCCGGCTTCTTCCAGCAGGGCAACGCGGCGCATGATGACGTCTTTGGGCAGCTTCATGCAGGGGATGCCGTACATGAGCAGGCCGCCCGGGCGGTCCGCGCTCTCAAAGACGGTGACGTCATGGCCGGCCTGGGTGAGCTGCCAGGCGCAGGCCAAGCCCGCGGGTCCCGAACCCACAACGGCGACGCGCTTGCCGGTTTTGACGCGGGGAACGGGGGCCTTGACCCACCCCTTTTCGAAGGCGTGCTCCACAATGGCGCGCTCGTTGTCTCGGATGCAGGTGGGGTCGTCGTGCAGGCCCAGGTTGCATGCCTTTTCGCACAGCGCCGGGCACACGCGCCCCGTGAACTCGGGGAAGGGGTTTGTAAGCGTCAGGCGCTCATAGGCCTGTTGCCAAAGCCCGCGCCACACGAGGTCGTTCCACTCGGGGATGAGGTTGTGCAAGGGGCAGCCCGAAAGGGCCCGAGAGGCGCCGAAGGCTATTCCCGACTGGCAAAACGCCACGCCGCAGCCCATGCAGCGACCGGCCTGCTTGCGCTGGGTGTCGTCGTCGTTGGGCACGGCAATGTCGTTCCAGTCGGCGAGGCGGTTGAGGCAGGGCCGTGTGGCGTGGTCGAGGCGCTCCTGTGTGAGAAATCCACCAATCTGTCCCATCGTCTCTCCTTATGCCTGGTTGCCGGTCATGACCGCGAAGGCGTCGCGCAGCGCGTCGTCATGCGTCTTGCCTTGGTCTTCTTCGTTTGCAATGAGCGTGAGCATCCGGTTGTAATCGGTCGGAATGACCTTCTTGAAGCGGTGCTGCACGTTTTCAAACTGGTAAAGCATCTTGATGGCGCGCGGCGAGTTCGTCGCCTTGACATGGTTGGTCATGAGGGTGCGAATCTGCATGATCTCCTCGGGGGAGGGCGCCTCGATGGTCACCATGTCGTGGTTGGTGCAATCGTCGAGCGTTTCGAACTCGTCATAGACGTAGGCGACGCCGCCGCTCATGCCTGCTGCGAAGTTGAGGCCCACGGGACCCAAGATGAGCACGACGCCTCCGGTCATGTACTCGCAGCCATGGTTGCCCACGCCTTCGACCACGAGCGTCGCGCCGGAGTTGCGGACCGCAAACCTCTGTCCCGCCATGCCGTTGACATAGCCGCATCCTGCGGTGGCGCCATAAAACGCAACGTTGCCGATGACCATGTTCTCGTCGAACTGGATGGGGGTCGCGGGGTCGGGATGCACGGCGAGCGTTCCTCCCGACAGGCCCTTGCCGAAGTAGTCGTTGGCGTCGCCGCAGATGTTGAGCTCGATGCCTGCGGGCAAGAATGCCCCGAAGCTCTGGCCGCCTGACCCGGAGCAATCGATGCGAATGGAGCCCGCGGGCAACCCCTCCGGGTAGGCCTTCGTCACCGTGGCACCCAGCATCGTTCCCACGCAGCGGTTGACGTTGGTGATGTCGGCGTGGAAGCGGGTGGGCGCGAGACTGTCGCGCGTCGTCTGGGTGAGCGGCACGAAAAGCGTTGCGTCGAGGGTCTTGCCAAGCTTGTGGTTGAACGCCATCGCTGGGTCGAAGTGGGGCGTGTCCGCGCCAGGGATGTTTGCGCCGAAGACGAGCTCGGGTTTGGCGAGCACGGTAGAAAGGTCGAGCGTGTTGGCCTTCCAGTTGCCGGGGATCTCGATCTGGTGCAGCAGTTCCACATGGCCCACCATGTCGTCGAGCTTGCGGAAGCCCAGGCGAGCCATGATGCCCCTGAGCTCTTCTGCGACGAAGAGCATGAAGTTCACGACGTACTCAGGCTTGCCGGTGAAGCGGGCGCGCAGGTGCTCGTTTTGCGTGGCGACGCCCACCGGGCAGGTGTCCTGATGGCAGTCGCGCTGCATGAGGCAACCCAGGGCAATGAGCGGCGCGGTGGCAAAGCCGAACTCCTCGGCGCCCAAAAGGCATGCGATGGCCACGTCGCGGCCCGTGAGGAGCTTGCCGTCAGCCTCAAGCATGACGCGCGAACGCAGGCCGTTCTGCAAAAGCGTCTGCTGGGTCTCGGAAAGGCCCAGCTCAAGCGGTAGACCGGCGTGGTAGACAGAGTTGCGCGGCGCGGCACCGGTGCCTCCGTCGTGACCGGAGATGAGAATCTTGTCGGCTCCGCCCTTGGCCACGCCGGTGGCGATGGTGCCCACGCCCGTTTCGCTCACGAGCTTGACCGAGATGTCGGCCGCGGGATTGGCGTTCTTGAGGTCGAAGATGAGCTCGGCCAGGTCCTCGATGGAGTAGATGTCGTGGTGCGGCGGCGGCGAGATAAGGCTGACGCCCGGCGTCGAGCGACGCGTCTTGGCAATCCAGGGGTACACCTTCTTGCCGGGCAAGTGGCCGCCCTCGCCGGGCTTTGCGCCCTGGGCGAGCTTGATCTGAATCTCGCGGGCCGTGGAGAGGTAGCGGCTCGTCACGCCGAACCTGCCCGAGGCCACCTGCTTGATGGCCGAAAGTGCCGTGTCGCCGCTGGCCAGCGGCACCTCGCGCACGATGTCTTCGCCGCCCTCGCCTGTGTTGGAGAAGCCGTGCAGGCGGTTCATGGCGATGGCGAGCGCCTCGTGGGCCTCCTTGGAGATGGAACCGTAGCTCATTGCGCCCGTCTTGAAGCGCTTTACGATCTCGCTGGCCGGCTCGACTTCGTCAAGGGGCACGGGCGTGCAGGTGCGCGTGTCAAAGTCGAGCAGGTTGCGCAGCACGACGGCGCGACCAGGGCGGTTGACGATGGAGCTGTAGGCGTCCCAGGCCTCCTGGGAGCCCGTGCGGGTGGCCGTTTGCAGCGCAAAGATGGTCGTGGGGTCGATGAGGTGGTCTTCCTTGCCCGGCCTCCAGGCCGTCTCGCCCGAGTCGGGGAGCTGGTCGGGCACGGCGCTGGCCGCAATGGCCAGGGCACGGTCGTACTTTTCATTTGCCTCGCGCGCAAGTTCGTCAAAGCTCAGGCCTGCAATGCGGCTGACTGTGCCGGTGAAGCAGTCACGCACGACGTCCTCGGCGATGCCGACCGCCTCAAAGATCTGCGCGGAATGGTAGCCCTGGATGGTGGAGATGCCCATCTTCGACATGATGGACACGATGCCTGCCGTCACGGCCTTGTCGAAGTTGGCGATTGCCTCGTTTTCAGGCAGGGTGACGAGACCCTTGCGCACGGCGTCGCGCACCTGGGCGTGGGCGAGGTAGGGGTACACGGCGCTTGCCGAGTAGCCCACAAGCATGGCAAAGTCATGCGTGCTCACGGCGTCGCCTGTCTCAACCACCAGGTCGGTGCGGGTGCGCACGCCCTTGCGGATGAGATGGTGATGCACGCGGCCCAAGGCCAGAAGGCTCGGCACCGGCACCTCGCCGGTCGTGACCCTGTCGGAGAGCACCAGTATGTTGCAACCTGCCTCCACGGCTTCAAACGCCTGCTCGGCAAGGGCGTCGAGGGCCTCGCGAAGTCCCTGCTCGCCATGGGCGCGCGGATAGGCGCAGCGCAGCCTTGCGACCTTGAACCCCGTCTTCTTGATGGAGCAGATACGCTCGAACATCTCTCGGTCGATGATGGGGGCTTCCAGGCGGATGCGGCGGCAGTTGGCGCTGGTATCCTCGAGCGCGTTGCCGTGGTTGCCGAGGTAGGAGATGGTCGAGGTCACGATCTTCTCGCACAGGGCGTCGATGGGAGGGTTGGTGACCTGGGCGAACAGCTGCTTGAAGTAGCTGTAGAGCTTGCGGGGCTGCTCGGAGAGCACGGCAAGCGGCGAGTCGACGCCCATGGAGACGAGGGGCTCGTGGGCATTGCTCGCCATGGGGGCGATCTGCGACACGACGTCCTCGTAGCACACCCCATAGCGGTTTGAGATGCTGGCAAGCGTCTCACCTGCGAGGACCTCGAGTTCGGGGAACTCCTGGCCTGCGCCTTCGGTGTCATACCCCTCGGGCAGCGGAAGGCTTGCCGCGCGAATCATGTTCTTCTGGATCCACTCGTGCCAGGGACGCTGCGAAGCCATGTCCTCCTTGATCTCGTCGTCCCACACGACGCGTCCCTGCGCTGGGTCCACAAGAAGCATCTGTCCGGGCATGAGGCCACCCTTGAGCAGCACGTTTTGTGGCGGAATGTCGAGCACGCCCGTCTCGGAGGCCAGGATCAGGCGGTCGTCGCGGGTGAGCGTGTAGCGGGCGGGGCGCAGTCCATTGCGGTCGAGCACGGCACCCATGCGCACACCGTCGGTGAACGCGATTGCGGCCGGGCCGTCCCACGGCTCCATAAGGCACGACTGGTAGGAGTCGAAGTCATGGCGGCGGGCGCTGAGCGAGTCGTTGTTGTCCCAGGGTTCAGGCACGAGCATGCTCATGGCACGCGGCAGGCTGCGCCCGTTCATGTACAGGAACTCCGCCACGTTGTCCAGGATTGCCGAGTCAGAGCCCTCACGGTCGATGATGGGCAGCACTCGGTCGAGGCGGGGAATGATGGGGGAGTACAGGTCGGCTTCTCGGGCGCGGATCCAGTTGACGTTGCCGCGCAGCGTGTTGATCTCGCCGTTGTGCACGATGTAGCGTTGGGGATGCGCGCGTTCCCAGGAGGGCGTGGTGTTTGTGGAGTAGCGCGAGTGGACCAAGGCGATGGCCGTCTCGACCGTTGCGTCGGAAAGGTCCAGGTAAAACGTCCTGAGCTGGCTGGCAAGCAGCATGCCCTTGTACACGATGACGCGAGCGCTCATTGAGCAGACGTAGAAGACGTCCTTTTGCGGCATGCCCATGCCCTGGGCGCGCTTCTCAATGGAGCGGCGTGCGATATAGAGGGCCCGTTCGAACTCCATGCCGCGCTCAACCGTGCCGGGCCGCACCATGAAGGCCTGCCAGATGCGCGGCTGACAGGCCTGTGCCGTCGCACCCAGGTCGTGTGCATCGACGGGCACCTCGCGCCAAAAGAGCACGGGGAGGCCGTTTTCAGAGCAGCACTGCTCTACGAGCGTGCGGGCCTGCTCGAACAGATTCTCGTCGCGCGGCAGGAACAGCATGGCGACGCCGTAGTCGCCCTCGTCGGGCAGAAGGCGGCCGCACTTCTGGGCTTCCTTGCGGAAGAACCTGTGCGGCACCTGGAAGAGGATGCCTGCTCCGTCACCCGTGTTCGACTCCAGGCCCGCGCCGCCTCGATGGTCCATGTTGAGAAGCACCGACAAGGCGTCGCTGAGCATCTGATGGGTGCGAACGCCCTTGACGTTTGCCAGCGCGCCGATGCCGCATGCATCGTGCTCGAACTCCGGGCGATACAGTCCCCATGCCTCGGGCGGCAGGGTGGCGGATGCGTTCATACAAACCTCCAACGAACGTGCATGATGAGCGTCCCTATTCCCCTGTGGTCGAAGAGAAGGGAATCGGGACAGACCAATGACATATTGAACTGTCCGCTTAGAATGTTTCGAAAGCGAAAATGCCGCTCCAGTTTGTTAAAACGTAACAATGGTGTCAGGTAACTCACATGGCTGTGATGAAACAACGAGGTTTGATTTGCCCAACAATTGAAATGGTTCTGCAACACATCTTTTTTAATCTCTGCAATAATGATTGATTGGAAAAGATTGCTTTTCTGGGTTCGTTTTTATGGGAGGTTGAGATGCACCACAAGACAGCCTTGTTTCTTTCACAGACGGCTGACGGTCACGAGCGTATGCGTCGCCTGTCGTCGGTGCTCGACGTCTCCATTTTGCTTGCAAGCGTTTCGCGCTTCTCCCAGGCGATTCTCGAGCGCGAGTTTGACCTTGTCGTGCTGGAGACCAATGGTGTTCAGGCCTCGCAGGTTGAGAACATCGAGATGACGCTTGCCGACAGTTCGACCCCGATGCTGTTCGTGGTGACCGAGAGCCAGATGCCTGACTTGCACCTGCCCATGCGCCCCGTCGCCGACTTCATCTGCACCACGGCAAGCGACGCCGAATATGCCGTGCGTATCCGTCACCTGCTGTGGCCCGGCGAGGAGACCAGCGACGACGACGTCGTCAAGGTCGACGACCTCATGGTCAACCTTGCCACCTACCAGGTGCGCGTGGGTGACGCCCCCATCGACCTCACCTATATGGAGTACTCGCTGCTTGCCTTCATGGTGACCCACCCTGGGCGTGCATACTCGCGCGAGACGCTGCTGCGCCGCGTGTGGGGCTTCGACTACTGCGGCGGCTCCCGTACGGTGGACGTCCATGTCAGGCGCATCCGCGCCAAGCTCGGCCCCCAGATTTCCAACCACATCGAGACCGTGCGCGGCGTGGGATACCTCTTCAGGCTGTAGGCTTCCCCCTGGCCTGTGGGCTGTGTTCAGGGCTCAGACAGGTCCTCGTACCGAATGCTACGAAAACCCGGGTCAAGGGTGCGCTTTGCGCACTTTTGGCCCTTTTCTTGCATTCACTGCGGAACTCGCCCCGAACACACCCCACAGTCCTTGCGCTTCTACATCGTGCTTCGGGTTGGTGCTTTTGGGTTGACGTGGCTGCATGGGAGCCATTGTTGGGCTTGCCGTGGCTACTTCGGGCTGGCGGAGCTGGGCGAGGGCCGTTGCAGCTGCCTTGGTTGCCTTGACCGCATTTCGCTTGGGAGATCGGGCGGCCATTCCGGCGAAGGTCGCCAGTAATCTTCAGCCGCATCATAAGCATACGTTCACGTCGCGACTGCGTGACGTATGGGGCAGGGGTTTCCTCTGGCGCAGTTCCGCAGTGAAATGGGAGGCCCACCGGGCGTCGCATGCTTGCATGCGTAAGCCAGGTGGGCCTCCCATTTCGGTACGAGGACTGTTTGAGCACAGAGGAAACCCCTGCCCCTTCAGGTTGACTTTCGTCCCTAGAGCCACTCCGTGACTTTGCTGATGAGCGGCGTCGGCATGCAGCCGCCGAGATACTTGCCCCAGTTGGAGTTCATGATGGGGAAGAAGAAGAGGCGCCGTGCGATGTTCTTGCGGATGGGTTTGAGGCTTTCGTCGTAGAGGGTGACGGCCTCGGTCTTCTCCCGTGAGGCGCGCACAACGGCCTGACCTGCGAGTTTTCCTGAGTTGAGGGCAAACGAGATGCCCTCGCCGGAGCTGGGTGACATGATGCCGGCGGCTTCGCCTGCCATGAGGACGCGCCCTTGGCCGGCAATGATGTCGTTGGCGTCTTTGACTTGGATGGCCGAGCCGCCTTCGCGGCGACGCGCGGTGCCGAGCGGGTAGCGCTGCCCCCATGTGGCCAGTGCCTTTTCATGCATTGCGGTGACACCCTTGGTTTTGGGGAAAAACACCGAGCCCACAATCGCGACGTCACCCTTGGGCACGATGTAGCCGTAGCCATAGGCAGGGTCGATGTGGCGCGAGTAGATGCAGTCGAAATACGGCTCGACGCTGCCGGGTTCGATTTCAACGTATTCCTGCACGGTGGTGTAACTCTGCGTCTGCGGCCAAGCGGGGTGCGAGCGTCGCACGGCGGAGCGCGCACCGTCGGCGCCGATGACCCAACGTGCATGAACGTGTGCCTCGCGGCCGTCGCGGCGCAGCTGCACGTCGACACCGGACCCCTCGTCGGTGCAGCTCACGAAGGTGCTCTTGTCCCAAACGTCGACTCGGTCGGGCAGTAGATTCAAGAGCCACTCGTCGAACATGGCCCGATCCACGTTGGAAAACCGTAGCGAGCAGGGCTTCTTAATCTTGCGATCCCAGTCGTAGTAGCGGAAGTTCACCCATGCCGGGTCGAGCACCATCCCGTGGGGAAGCGGCGCGACGCCTTCAAGGAAGCGCTGGGCATATTCGTTGAGCATGCCGCCGCAGCTCTTGCGGCGCGGCAGCGACGAGCTCTCCACGAGCAGCGTGCGCAGGCCGGCCTGTGCCGCCTCGCGAGCCGCCATGATACCGGCAGGTCCTGCTCCTACCACAACAAGGTCGTAGTCTGTCGAAGCATACGGCTGTCGAGTGGTTTCGTTGGGGGTGCCGGCTGTTTCCACGGGGTTCTCCTTGCTATGTACGGCAGTGTGCCGCGTTGAATGCCTGAGTCTTCGCACGATGGCGAACGGCTGGTAATTTCAGATGAACGGTGGCTAATTGTACACGCCCACCGGGGTTGGGATGCCCGGCATTTCGATGGCAAAAGGGCAGGAATGAAAATGTAACGTAACGCATTCAAACATTGACGCCTTCGCTTCGGAATGGGAGCGTGCCTCTGCGATTGCCCTGCTCGGTGCCGCGTGTTCAGCGCCGCCGTCTGTTCATTTGCTAGACCCGGTGTCTGTTCTTGTTTTGGCCAACGGGGCGGCATACCATACACATAGCATGTATGCAGGTGTAATGCGAATCGTCTGCGAGTGAGCGGCGGTTCGTTTTTTTGTTTTCTGGAGGTGTTCGCTTGGTCATTCTCGGTATCGACCCCGGCCTTGCCAACACCGGCTGGGGAGTCATCGAGACGCGCGGCAGCCAGTGTCGGGCGCGCGCCTACGGGTGCGTCCACACCGACAAAGACCTCACGCTGCCCATGCGCCTGAAGCGCATCCACGACGAGATCGCCGGGGTCATCATGCGCTACTCTCCCATGGAGGTCGCCGTCGAGGAGGTCTTCTTCTGCTCGAACGCGCAGAGCGCCATCGCCACCGCCCAGGCGCGCGGCGCGGCGCTTGTGGCGTGCACGGGGTGCGGCCTTGAAGTGGGCGAATACACCCCTATGCAGATCAAACAGGCGGTGGCCGGCACCGGCGTGGCCGACAAACAGCAGGTGCAGTATATGGTCAAGAATCTGCTGCATCTGGAGCATGAACCCAAGCCCGACCATGCGGCCGATGCGCTTGCGGCGGCCATCTGTCATGCCCATCTGTCCGTCTGGCGCACCATGAGCCGCGCTCAGAACCTCTCCAAACCGTCTGCCAGCGCATATCGCGAAAGGGGCACGAGACTGTGATTTCGTTTCTCAGAGGTCGCATACAGGAAAAGACCGCCTTCTCCGTCGTTATCGACGTTGCGGGAGTCGGCTATGAGTGCGGTGTTTCGACCGCTACCGCCGCGAGCCTGCCCGCCCCTGGCGAGGATGCGGAGTGCATGCTTTTCACTCGCATGCAGGTACGTGATGACGCCCTGTCCCTTTTTGGGTTCGCAACCACCGATGAGCGGGCGGTCTTCGACAAGCTTGTGGGCGTTTCCGGCGTCGGACCCAAGCTCGCCCTTTCGGTGCTCAGCACGTTTGCTCCCGACGCCTTGCGCGAGGTCGTGGCAACGGGCGACGAGAAGCGCATGTCGAGCGTGCCGGGTGTGGGCAAGAAGACCGCCTCGCGTATGATTTTGGAGCTCAAGGACTCGCTGGGTGCCCAGGCTCCCGTGCGACTGTCTACCTCGCAGCTCGCTATGCCCGCGTCGCCTGCTGCCTCGGCGCTCGACGAGGCGTGCGCGGCGCTTCTTTCGATGGGCTTTACCTCGGCCGAGTGCGAGCTTGCGCTCAAGGGTTATGATGGCCCCGCCGCCGATACCTCGGCGGCGATTCGTTTCGCCCTCAAGCGCCTCGGGAGTTAATAGACGATGTGGGAAGCAGACCAGCAGGACCTTTGGGGTGACGGTGCCTCCGCGCCCGCCGAACGCGCCGTTACACCTACGCTCACGGCGGAAGACCTCGACGTCGACCGCAAGCTTCGCCCCCAGCTCCTTGACGACTACGTTGGTCAGGAGCGCGTGAAGCAGACCCTGCGCGTGGCCATCGAGGCGGCCAAGCAGCGTGGCGAGTGCCTCGACCACCTGCTCTTCTTCGGCCCTCCGGGCCTGGGCAAGACCACGCTCGCCACCATTGTGGCAAACGAGATGGGCGCCCAGATCAAGTGTACCTCGGGCCCAGCCATCGAGCGGACCGGCGACCTTGCCGCCATCCTTACGAACCTGCAGGAAGGCGACGTGCTCTTCGTCGACGAAATTCACCGTCTGAACCATGCGGTGGAAGAGGTTTTCTACCCCGCCATGGAGGACTTTTATCTCGACATCGTGATCGGCAAGGGCCCCGCCGCCCGTTCCATCAGGCTCGACCTGCCGCGCTTCACACTTGTGGGTGCGACGACGCGCTCCGGTCTTCTGACGGGCCCCCTGCGTGACAGGTTCGGCATCATCTCGCGCCTCGACTACTACGCGCCTTCCGAGCTCACGCAGATCGTCATGCGCTCGGCCTCCATCCTGGGGGTCGACCTCGACGAGCAGGGAGCCGCGCAGATCGCCTCGCGCAGCCGCGGCACCCCGCGTTTGGCGAACCGTCTTCTCAAGCGCGTGCGCGATTACGCCCAGGTCCACGGGGCTTCTCCCATCGACGCGCGGGTGGCAAGCGACGCGCTTGGGTTCTTCGAGGTCGACGAGATGGGCTTGGACTGGATGGACAACAAGATTCTCTCCACGCTTGCCCAGACGTTTATGGGCCATCCCGTTGGCCTTTCCACCTTGGCCAGCGCCGTCGGTGAGGATGCGGCCACGCTCGAGGATGTCTACGAGCCGTTTTTGCTTCAGCAAGGTTTGATCAACCGTACTCCCAAGGGCCGCGTGGCGACCCCGCGCGCATTTGAGCACCTGGGTCTGCCGGTTGCCGAGGCTGACGAGTGACGCGGCGACGCGTCGGTATCAAAAGGAAGTGATGAGGCTTGTCTATTAAAAGCGACTATCTCATGGACATGGTCGCGCGGTTCTGCGATGCCGTGCTTCGCGGCATCGACGCCCGCCGCGCAGGCGATGCCTTTGAGGCGCGCGAGGACTTCGAAAGCGTCGTGGGCGGCGTGCTTGACATGGACGCGTCCTGTGCCTTGGCCCTGTCGAGCTCCTCGCTTGTCACGATGATGCAGCTCTCGGCCGTTGACGAGACGCTCGTCGTGTACTGCGCATATGCCCTGATGCAGGCTGCCGACACCTACGAGGCCGCCGACCCCGGCATGGCCCAGCTTCGTCGCGAGCAGGCGCAGGCCCTGGCTGACGCCTATGGGTTTGACGCCGACATCAGCCCCCGCGAAGTGAGCGAGGCCCTTGCCGCTCGCACAGATCAGTGACGTTCGGCCGCACACTCGCACCGCTCAAAGGCGCTTCACGAAACCAGCATTATGCCGTTGCGATGCCATGGTAGCTTTTCGGCGTGGCACGTAACATGTATGCAACATTCCAAAGAGGAAGGGAGCCCCATGGCAAGTGACATCGAGATCGCCCAGTCCGTAACCCCCCGCGAGATAGGTGAAATCGCCTCCAAGCTCGGTCTTGACGAGAAGTATCTGGAACGCTACGGCAGCACCAAGGCAAAAGTCGACTACAACCTGCTGCGCGAGGAGAACCACACTGCCGGCAAGCTCGTGCTTGTCACTGCCATCAACCCCACCCCCGCCGGCGAGGGCAAGACGACGACCACCATCGGTCTTGCCGATGCGCTGACGAGCTTGGGCAAGAAGTGCGCGGTCGCCCTGCGCGAGCCGAGCCTGGGCCCGGTTTTCGGCGTGAAGGGCGGCGCTGCTGGCGGCGGCTACGCCCAGGTCATCCCCATGGAGGACATCAACCTGCACTTTACGGGTGACTTCCATGCCATCGGCGCGGCGAACAACCTGCTCGCAGCCATGCTTGACAACCATATCCAGCAGGGCAACGCCTTGGGCATCGACCCGCGCCGCATCACCTGGAAGCGCGTGGTCGACATGAACGACCGCCAGCTGCGCTTCATCGTCGACGGTCTGGGCGGCAAGGCCAACGGTACCCCGCGTGAGGACGGCTTCGACATCACGGTTGCCTCCGAGATCATGGCGGTCCTGTGCCTTGCGCGCGACATCCCCGACCTCAAGGAGCGCCTGGGCCGCATCGTCGTGGGCTACACCTACACCGGCGAGCCTGTGACTGCCAGCCAGCTCAAGGCCGCTGGCGCCATGGCCGCCCTGCTCAAGGACGCCCTCAAGCCCAACCTCGTGCAGACGCTCGAGGGCACGCCTGCCTTCGTGCACGGCGGTCCCTTCGCAAACATCGCCCACGGCTGCAACTCCGTCATGGCGACGCGCATGGCCATGGCCCTCTCCGACATCACGGTCACCGAGGCTGGCTTCGGCGCCGACCTGGGTGCCGAGAAGTTCCTCGACATCAAGTGCCGCATGGCCGGCATTGCCCCCGATGCGGTCGTGCTCGTGGCCACCGCCCGCGCTCTTAAGATGAACGGCGGCGTTGCCAAGACCGACCTCAACGAGGAGAACCTCGAGGCTCTTGCGGCCGGCATGCCCAACCTGCTCCAGCATGTCGCCAACCTCACCGAGGTCTACGGCATGCCGGTTGTGGTCGCCATCAACCGCCATCCCACCGACACGGTTGCCGAGCTGGAGCTCATCCAGTCCTGCTGTGCCGAGCAGGGCGTCAACGCCGTGCTTTCCGAGGTGTGGGCCAAGGGTGGCCAGGGTGGCATCGCGCTGGCTCAGGAAGTCCTGCGTCTTGTTGAGCAGCCCAGCGAGCTGCAGTTTGCCTATCCTACCGGCGCCAGCATCAAGGAGGCCGTCGAGGCAGTCGCCACGCGCATCTACCATGCCGACGGCGTTGACTTTGCTCCCGCCGCCCTCAAGCAGATTGCCGCGCTCGAGGAGAACGGCTACGGCCACCTGCCCGTGTGCATCGCAAAGACGCAGTACAGCTTCTCCGACGATCCCGTCAAGCTTGGTGCCCCCCGCGGCTTCAGGATTGCCGTGCGCGAGGTCAAGGTCTCGGCGGGTGCCGGTTTCGTCGTCGTGCTTGCCGGCAGTGTCATGACCATGCCGGGCCTGCCCAAGGTTCCCGCGGCTGAGAAGATCGACGTTGATGAGTCGGGCCGTATCACGGGGTTGTTCTAATATGGCGACAATTCTCGACGGCAAGGCCGTCGCGGCAAAGGTCAAGGCCGAGGCCGCTCAGCGTGTGGAAGTCCTGAAGCGCCAGGGTCATCCGTGTGGCCTGGCAGTCGTGCTTGTGGGCGACGACCCCGCAAGTTCGGTCTATGTGCGCAACAAGCGTAAGGACTGCGCAGAGGTGGGCATCGAGGCGTTTGACTACGACTTGCCCGCCACCTGCACGCAGGAGGAGCTCGAGGACCTTCTCGGCAGGCTCAATGCCGACCCGAAGGTCAGCGGCATCCTCGTGCAGATGCCCCTGCCAGCGCATCTCGACGCCGAGCGTGCCATCGCCCACATCTCGCCCGAGAAAGACGTGGATGCCTTCCATCCCGTCAACCTCGGTCGCCTTGTGCGTGGGCTCCCCGGTCCCAGGCCGTGCACGCCTGCCGGTGTCATGCGTATCTTGCGCGAGTACGGCATCGATGTGGCCGGCAAGCGCGCCGTCGTGCTGGGCCGCTCCACTATCGTGGGCAAGCCCATGGCCCTTATGCTCATCGCAAACGACGCCACGGTCACCATCTGCCACAGCCGCACGCCCAACAAGGCTGAGACGTCGCAGCAGGCCGATATCGTCATCAGCGCAATCGGCCATGCCAACCTCGTCAAGTCCGACTGGATGCGCGAAGGCGCTGTCGTTGTGGACGTGGGCATGAACCGCGATGAGAACGGCAAGCTTTGCGGCGACGTTGCCTATGATGAGGTGGCCGCCAAGGCCAGTGCGATCACCCCGGTTCCGGGTGGCGTTGGCCCCATGACACGTGCCATGCTCATGCTCAACTGCGTCACGGCTGCAGAGCGTCTTGCAGGCATGGATTCCGCCTGGGCGCAGTAATTGCGTTAGTTTGTTGAGATTGGTGGGAATCTAAAGAAATGTGAACTTGGCTTCCTAAAGCCTGCACACTTCAGGTATTATAAGCAAGTGCGGTTCATAGGAGGACCGTGTTCTCTCGTAAGCGTGTCGACTCGATTCGCTTACTCGGTTTGCCCGTAAAAGGGTAGAAAGAAAGGCTAGACATGGCTCAGGGTACTGTTAAGTGGTTCAATCCGGACAAGGGCTACGGCTTCATCTCTCGTGAGGACGGCGACGATCTGTTCGTGCACTTCTCCGAGATTCAGATGGACGGCTTCAAGACCCTGGACGAGGGCCAGAAGGTCGAGTTCGAGATCACCACTGGCCAGAACGGCAAGCTGCAGGCCAGCAACGTCCACAAGCTCTAAGTTTTACTTTTAAGCGATTTTGCTGAGGGGTGGCCTTGTGCCGCCCCTTTTTTTGTTTGTCGACCACGTCTGCTTGGCAAGCGCATCTGCTCGATATCAAGCAAACGGCGGCTTGTGCATCTATATTATAGATGGAGTGTTGGAATCAGCCGAAAGCGGGCTACTTGGCGCGAATCTGGGAAATCTGTTCCAGCAGGCGAGGAACTGCCAGCTCGGTGTTGGCACCAATCTCAAAGCGACAATACTGCTTGACTTCGGGCATAGCGTTCGCAACGCAGACGCTGTTGGGGATGGCTTTGAGCATCGAGAGGTCGTTCATCGAGTCGCCGATGGCAAGGACCTCCGTGGGCCGCATGCCGTATGCGTTGAGCAGCATGTTGATGCCGCCAAGCTTCGTGCGCCCCTTCAGCGCGACGTCCACCCATTTGTCGCCGCAGGCACTGAACTCGAAATGCTCTGACAGCTCGTTCGAGAGGTCCTGTGCGAGCTTGCGAGCCCCTGAATAGGCAACGATACCCAGCTTGCTTATCTGTGCGTCCTCAAGGCCGGCTGTTGCCGGACGCACGCACGCTTCATGCAGGCTTTCTATCTTGCTGCGAACAAAATCTGCTTCCATGTCCATGACGTAGGGCGCCTCGGGGCCGTACACGACAAATCCCAGTGGCATAGGGTCGTCAATGACGCGCTGCAGGAGTGTACGTGCCGATTCCAAACCGACGGTTTCATGCAAAAGCGTTTGCCCTGCTTGGCGTACATCCATGCCGTTGCAGGCAATGTAGTCGAGCGCGAGGTTGTCGAGCATGGGGCCAAAAAGCGCCTTGAGGGCAAATACCGGACGCCCGGTTGTGGGTATGAAGCGTACCCCGCTGGCCTGAACGTGCTGGATGGCATCGACTGCCTTGGATGGTAGCCGATGATGCGCATCGAGCAGTGTGTCGTCCAAATCGCAGAAAACTGCCTTGACCGTGTGTGCAAGGGTCGCGAGGCAATCTATTCCGCCCAGAGGCGCGATGTGTGGTGAGCAGGGCCTCTGGGCGGGCATGGAATCTCCTACAGAAGGGTCTCGTCTGCAATCTCGCAGAACTCGTTTGCGAGCTCGGCGAGATTGATGTCGGCTGCGGTCAGTGCCGCCATGATGGGGGAGCCCTGCGACAGGCTCGGTGCTGCGTCAACGTCGAGCACGCGCGCACATCCGCCGTCCCACACAAGACGCACGCAAGCAAAATCGCGGCAACCACATGCAAGGAAGGCGTCGAGCGCGCACCGCTCGACTTCGCTGCGAATAGCCTGAGCATCTTGCTCGTCGTCGGCAAGACTTTGCATATCCATGGGGACTTGCCACATCGAACTGTCGCCAAGCGCGCCCTTCACCTCGATGGGGGGCAGGATGAGAATGTCCGAAAGGTCGCCCATGATGCACACAATGAGCTCGACACCCTTGATCTGAGGGCGTACGACGGCGCGCTTGCCGGCATCCTCGAATGCGATGAGCGCTTCCGAGAGCTCCTTTTGATTCCGCACTGCAACGCCGGGGTTCAGGAACTCCGCGCCATCGGCACGCAGAGTGAGCGGCTCACCTGGGGCAAACGTGTTGGCTACGATGCTGCTGAGCTGGCCAGTTTGCAGCAGGGCGCCTTGGACCGACGGGGCCAGCGTGAGCTGCTCCACCGCCCCAGCGTCGATGCTGCCCTGGGCCAGTGCCTCCTCGATGATGTAGGAGAGCTGCGCGGCGTCACGGCAACGCCTGATTGTGGCTGCGTTGGCGCCCAGGTAGGGGATACCCATCGAGTCAAGAAGCTCTTGGGCATCGCCTGCCTCGTGCCAGGCGTTTCCGTTGACAATCGCAAAGTCAGGCTTGGCCATCTGCAGTGCGACGGGCAGAAGGTCGTTGCATACGACGCAGGTTACCTCGTTGCCCTGCTGAGCGAATGCCTGAAGAAAACCCTGGTTTGCCATCGTTTCGTCTTGTACCAAAATCGCGATGTTGCGCGGCATCGTTGTGTTGCTCCCTCGTCGGTCGTGTCGATGTAATCGTTATTGCTCGTTTGAGCCACCCTTGTCACCGGGACGCCTGCGACGGCGAGTCGGAGCCTGGCTCGTAGAAGGAGTCGATCCCTCTGCGCCGGACGGCTTGTCCTGCGCCGGTTTGGTGTGCCTGCGGCGTTCTGCCTGTGGGCGCTGCTGCTTGGACCCTGCCTCAGGGGAGGGCGCCGTGCGCCTGCGGGGCTTTTGCTCGCCCGAACGATGAGACTCTTGCGGTGCGGCCTGACGCTGGGTGTTTTTGACTTGCGTCTGCTCGGCAGCCTGACCCTGTTGGCCCTGTTGGACTGGGGCGGCGGCGCTGTGGTGACGGCGCGTGCGCTTCTGGGGCTCGCCGGCCGGCTCGGTCGCCTTGCCGGATTTGGCACCGGCCTGCTTGGCGGCGTTTGCCTGGCGGCGAGACTTGGTTATGTCGTCTGCCGGGTTCTTGGCATCGCGCGTCGCGGGGGCCGTGCGCTTGGCGTCGGGGCTTGCCTTCTGCGTGCGGCGCGGTCGCATGCCGCCACCGCGCGGGCCGCGCTTCTGCTCTTCCTTCGGGGCCTGAGCCGTGTCGTTGCCCTGGGCGTTGCCTTCCTCGGCGGTCGGTGCGGGTTTGGACTGGCGGCGCGGCTTGCGGGCGGGCGTTGCCTGCGCGGCAGGCTCGGCCTTGTCGGTCTTACGCTTGCGCGGGGTCCGCTGCGAGTCGAGCAGCGACATGTCGAGCGCATAGCCATCGCCCTCGCCGTTTGCGCGGTCGAGCTCGGCAAGCTGCATGGCAATTTCCGCCGTGCCGAGCGCCTCGAGCGCCTCGCGTGTCACGGTGTCGGGGCGAAGCGGGATGTTCTGCTCCTTGGAACGCTTGCAGCAACCTTCGCTGCAGGTCATGTCCTTGAGGGCGATGGTGAACGACTTGCCGTTCTCCAGGCGCAGGAGCAGGGTTTCTTTGGGCGTGTTGTACTCGACGATTTTTGCTTTGCCCAGCGGCGTGTCGATGAGGTTGTTCTTTTTCGGCGCGCGCTGCTTGAAGTCGCGGTATGCGTCGAACTCGTAGCGCAGGCAGCACATGAGCCTGCCGCATACGCCAGAAATCTTCGAGGAGTTGAGGGGAAGGTCCTGTTCCTTTGCCATGCGGATGGAAACGGGCTGGAACTGGCCGCCGAACCTCACGCAGCACAGCTCCTGGCCGCAGGGGGCGTAGCCGCCCGCCAGGCGCGCCTCGTCGCGCACGCCGATCTGGCGCATGTCGACGCGCTGGTGAAATTCCCCCGCCAGCTCGCGCACCAGGTCGCGGAAGTCCACGCGGTCCTCAGCGGCAAAATAAAAGACGACTTTTTCACCGCCGAAGAGAAACTCCACGCCGACAGGCTTGATGTCCAGGCCGCTCTCTTTCACGAGTTTTCTGAATATGGGCATGGCCTGCTCGCCTTGGGCCGCGAGGTCCTCGGCGCGCTCGATGTCCTTGTCCGTGGCGATGCGCACGACCGGTCGCAGGTCGCTCTTGCCCTTCAGCTCGGAGTCGGGGACCGAGAAGGGGTCGGCCGTGGCCAAGCCGAACTCAGTGCCGCGCTCAGTGGGAACGATGACGTGGTCGCCGGCCTTCGCCTGGCTTCTGCCGGGCAGAAACCACAGGTCTTGGGCGTTGAAATGCATGCGGACGGGGATTACGGTCGGCATGTGAGTGTCTCCTTGAGTTCTAGCAGCATACCTTCGACCGCCAGTCGGGGCAGCGTGTTCTTCTCGACGCGTCGCATGGCGCGTCCTATCGTTTCGATGCAGCTGAGCAGGGCTTCTTGGGAAAGCCTGGAAAAAGTTGTGACCGCATCGGCAAAATCAATGCAAGCGGGAGTAGCCGCGGGGTTGTTTTGCATCAGCAGCGCATCGCGCAAAAGCGCGCGTTGTGCCCTCAACGCTGCCATGATACCCGAACGCGTTGCGGCAGTGAGGGCGCGTTTGTGGCGATCTTTCACTTCCTTGAGGGCCGTGGCGCTCAAAATCGCCTGGGCCTGGTCGTACTCGGCCTCCTGGGCGTCTTGCAGGCTTTGGGTTGAGGCGGTAGCTGCATCGACGAGCGCAGCCGCGCGGCTCATCGCCCAGACGTCGTCGCGGCTCGCAAGGCCTGCAAGCGTCTTGAGCGCCATGTCGCGCACGGCCCATTTTGTCTCGTCGCCCAAGTATTGCGTCGCTTGCTGCGTGTCGGCGCAAAAGGCCAGGGCGGCCCGGCAGCGTTGCTCGGTCTGGCCTGTTGAGGCGCAAAGGTCCGCCACCGTTTGCTCCTGGCTTCTGGCGGGGAAGCGTATGGTTTGGCAACGCGAGACGATGGTGGGCAGCACAGCATCGGCGGAAGTCGCCAGTAGGATGAAGACCGTGTCTGCCGGCGGTTCCTCTAAGCTCTTGAGCAGGGCATTTGCTGAAGATGAGGTAAGAAGCTGCGCCTCGGCCATCATATAGACCTTAAACGGCGAGCAAATAGGGGACAGCTGCACGTCGTCAAGCATCTCGCGAATCTGTCCCACCAGGTATCCTGTGGCGCTTTGGGGCTCGAGCCGGTGGATGTCCGGATGGGGGCGACCGAGGTCGGAGGGGCCGATTTGGTCGAGTCGCGATACAGCGGCGTTTGCCAAAAGCATGGCAGCGTCAGTTTTTGCCGAGTTCGCGGGACCCACAAGAAGGTAGGCGTGGCCTATTTCTTTTTGGTCGCAGAGCTGGCTGATCAGGTTGCCTGCGTTGCCCCAGGGGGCTGCGATCTGTGCGGCCTTCATCGAGGTTCCTCGGCGTCTGAAGGGAGCTCAACGGGTAGGTTGAGCAGGCCGCTTAAGGCATCGCGAATGCGCCCCCATACCTGTTGCACGCTTCCAGAGGCATCCACGATGCGCACGCGCTGCGCTTCGTCGCTTGCGAGCTGCAGGAACCCTTGGCGCACACGCTTATGGAAGTCGTCGGGCTCGCGCTCCATGCGGTCGGCCCCTTGTGCGCAGGCACGGGTGTGGGCACGTGCGAGGTCCATGTCGAGCACGAGTGTGCGGTCGGGTTCGAGCTCCCCGCAGGCAAGCACGTTTGCCTTGTGGACGAGATCGGTGCCCAGGCGACGGCCATGCCCCTGGTAGGCGACGGTCGAATCGTAAAACCTGTCACACAAGACCACGCATCCCCGCTCAAGTGCGGGTTGGATGACGCTTTCGACGAGTTGGGCGCGCGCTGCCTCAAAAAGCAGCAGCTCAGCCATGGGGGAGATGTCGAGGTCCTGCTTGTCGAGGAGAAGCTCGCGCACTGCCTCGCCCAGGCGCGTCGCCCCGGGTTCGCGCAAACGCAGCGTTTCGCGACCCTGTGCGTGCAGGGCGTTTTCGACGAGACCGATCTGCGTCGTCTTGCCCACTCCGTCAAGCCCCTCAAAACTTATGAGGACGCCGGGGCTGTTGGGGCGCTCGTTGGTGGATGCGACGCTGGGCATGTGGACTCTTCCTTGTGTCGACGACAGTCTCGTGTACAGAATTGAAGTAGTATAGCTAATCGTTGTGTGTGCTGCGTGACTGCCTGTTATACGTGCATGACATGCCTTGATATTGGGGGTCGTGTTGGACCGAAGCCTGTTTTTCGAGATTCATCGGCAGTTCAACATAGAGCGTCGCGCGCTGGATCCACAGCGGCGTATCGTTTTCGACGATTTCTCGGCCCTTGCGCTCCTTAAGATTTCAGCGCCCCTGTCGGTGGGCGCGATTGCCAA
>UQBS01000026.1 GCA_900539345.1 uncultured Coriobacteriaceae bacterium
CAGGGCCTCACGAACCTCGAGGCCTGCATCGCCTATCCCGACGAGGGGGGCTCGGTGGGCTTCCATGAGCGCATGGGCTACCGCATGGTGGGGCGCTTCGAGGCGTGCGGCTACAAGCTGGGCGCCTGGCGCGACATGGTGTGGATGGAGAAGCACATTGCCCCGCATAGCGAAACGCCTGCACCCGTGGCATTGTTTCCCCAGGTACAGGCGCAGGTTGAGCAAATGTTGAAAGAGCTTTCCCGCTAAGCGCTACTTAACGTCGGCACCCACCGCGACCATGACGTCGGCACCCTCGGTGAGCATCCATTCCTCACCGGCGTCGATGGCCGTAGCCCCCAGCAACGTGGCGACCTGCGAGGCGATGGAGGCCATCGAGTCGTACTCGTAGATGACCTGCGTCGTGGAAAGCGAGAGCGTGGATGCGCCCGCGTTCCAAGCACTGAGACCCGCGTCGGTGAGGGTAGACACGACCTTGTCGATTGCCTCGGCGCTGCAACCGCAGCCGCGCACCGACACCGAGACACCGGCAAATGCGGGATTTCTTGCTGCTGTGGCCGCATTTGCGCTGGTCGTGGCGACATCGGCGCTGTTGATGTCGTTGGTCACCGAGACGTAGTCGCTGTCCACCGGCGGTCTCTCGCCCGCATCGACCGCCGCCATGATCTCGTGCCAGCGCTCGTCGTCGTTGTACTCGTACCAGACGCCGTTCACGTACTCGGAGTCGGTGGGGTTCATCGTGGAGTACACGCCGTTGGCGGTGTCGATGCCGCGCATGGCAAGAGCCAGGTTGACAATCTGGTCGAGCGTGAGGTCGGTCGTGACGTAATCCACCACGGTGTTGATGACGTTGACCATCTCCACAGGGGTGGCGCTCATGAGCTTCTTGAGGCAGGCGTCAATGAAAAGGCGCTGGTTGGCGGCGCGGTAGCGGTCGCCGTCGCCGATGTTGTCGTAGGCGTGGCGCGAACGGGTAAAGAGCTCCGCCTTCGCGCCATCAAGCACCTGCAGGCCCGCATCGAGGTGACCTCCGTTGATGTGGCCCATGTACTCGGTGTCGTTGATCTCGTAAGGCACGTCGACTTCCACACCGCCGAGGGCGTCGGTCACAGCGACAAGGGCGTCGATGTTGACCTCGGCGTAGTGCGACACGGGAACCTCGGCGAAGTCGGAGATCTTCTCGATGACAGCCGAGGCACCGCCGCGGGCATAGTAGGAGTTAATCTTGCCATCGATCTCGGGGCAGTAGGTGTCACGGTGAATAGATACGAGCGTCACAATCTTCTTGCCCGGGTCGATACGGGTCAGAATGATTGTGTCGGAACGGTAGTTGGACGGGTCGGAGCCATACTCCTCGTCGTCGTCGAGACGCTCCTCCATGGAGTCGACGCCCAGGAGCAGCATGTAGAAAGGCGAGGTGTCGGTCCAGTTGCTAACAAGCTCCTGGGCTGCAACCTGCTGGTCCTGGAGCACAGCCTTCGTCGTGTCGTCGACGCCCTCGTTGAGACGGCTGCCGATTGAGTTCACAAACGACGCGGCGGCGGCCACGCCGCCCACCACGAGCACGCCGGCTGCAACACCGGCGCCGATGAGCACGTTGCGGCGCGTGGTGGACTTGCTCTTGCCAGAGGTATAGCGCCCGTGAACGTTGTCACGGGAGTAGGCGGAAGCTCCCTGCGGGGCCGCCGCATACGAGGAACGCGATGCCGGCTGACGACGGGCGCTGGGGCGCGCGGGGCCATCCTGGCTGGGAAATGTCCCTTGACCAGGGATGTTGCCCTGCATGGGGCCTCTGCGATCGTTGCCGTTGTGGGACATGGGTCCTCCTTGGAAATACAGCTCGTACTATGAGTCTTCGCGAGCCGGCTCAATGACGCCCGGCAGGTCGGCGCCTTGTGCGATAAGCTCGGCGACGCGGGTCACTGCTCGCGAAAGGCGCGAACGGGGATGCTGCGTCAGCTGGGACAGCGGGCGGTTGTTGGGGTTGAGCACGGCAAACGTGGTGACGCCCATGGACTTGCCCACTTCGGCGAGGGCCGGGTCCATCGACCCCACCACAGCAATGAGCGGAACGCCCGCAGTCTTGCAGCGACGTGCCACGCCGCTCACAACCTTGCCGTGCAGGCTCTGCGTGTCGAAGCAGCCCTCGCCCGTCACCACATAGTCTACGCCCGCAAGGCGGGAGTCAAAATCAACGATATCGAGCACGGCATCGATGGCCAGACAGGGCTGGGCCCCGAAGAAGGCCGCCATGCCCGCACCCATGCCGCCGCCGGCACCGCCACAGGGAACATCGAGCATGTCGACACCCACGCAGCTCTTCACGACATCGGCCAGGTGGGCGAGGTTGCGGTCAAGGGCCTGGACCACCGTGGGCAACGCGCCCTTGTTGGGAGCGTACGTGGCACTTGTGCCCATCGTGCCGCACAGAGGGTTCTCCACGGCGCAAAGCACCTGAATGTCCAGAGCTTTCACACGCGGGTCAAGGTCGGACACGTCCACGGTCTGCACCGCGTCAAGCGTGGCGCCCACCGGTTCAAACGGCTCGACGTAGCGGTCGAAGAACTTGACGCCGCACGCATACGCAGCACCCACGCCACCATCGGTGGTGGTAGAGCTGCCCAAACCCAGAATGACCTTAGAGCAGCCGCGCGAAGCCGCGTCGAGCAACAGTTCGCCCACGCCGTGCGTGGTGGTGCGACCCGTGCTCACACCCTCTTGAATGAGCTTGATGCCGCACGCTGCGGACATCTCGATGACCGCCGTGCCATCGGGCAGAATCGCATAGGGCGCGTCGACCGTCATGCTGACGGGGCCGCTCACACGGGCATGCACGACCTCACCGGAACTATGCGCGAGCATCGCCTCCATCGTGCCGTCACCACCGTCGGAAAGCGCGATACAACGCGTCTTCACATCGGGCAGCGTCGCTTTGATGGCGTCAGACATGACACGGCCCGCCTCAAGTGAGGTGAGTGTGCCTTTGAACGCATCGGAAGCGATAAGGAACCTCGACATTGGTTTCACGCCCTCGTTGAACGCAGACAAACAGAATAGACAGGCACAGTATGATATGACCGCCCTGCACCCCATATATGTCTTACATGCAAAGCAACAGCCAATCTCCCAAGGACTTAAGGAGACCTCGGAGCCGTCCTGGGCTACAATAAAACGCTGCAGTCGCCCGCCGTTACGCGCGGGCATCTCCTCAGAAAGGCGGTGCATCACGGACTCCCTGCACATCGCGGCTGGTCGCAGCCACATAGGCGGCACAGCCAAAGACGCCCCTATCGGCATCTTCGACTCGGGTATGGGCGGTCTCACCGTCGCGCGCGCCATCAAGACGCTGCTGCCTCACGAGTCCATCCTCTACGTGGGCGACACAAAACGCTGCCCTTACGGCGTGCGCCCGGCCAAGGAGATCCGCTCCTTCGTGCGCCAGATCGGCGCCTGGCTCACTGCCCAAAACGTGAAGCTCATGGTCATCGCCTGCAACACGGCCACCGCCGCGGCCCTGCCCCTGGCGCAGCGCACGTTCGGGGTGCCTGTGATCGGCGTCATCGGACCTGGGGCCCGAGCGGCCATCCAGGCCAGCGTCACCGGGCAAATCGGCGTCATCGCCACGCCCCTTACCATTGAAAGCGACGCTTACGCACGCGCCATCCACCAACTCGACGCCGGCGTCAACGTGTACTCGCTGGCAACCCCCAGCTTCGTGCCCCTCGTGGAGAAGGAGCTCGCCACGGGGTACCACCTACACCAAGACTGGCTGGAAGACCGCGACGTCTTTCTCACGCCTGACGCCCTGGACACCGTGCGCGCGGGACTGGATCCGCTTCTGCGCTCCGACATCGACACCCTCGTGCTGGGCTGCACGCACTTCCCGTTGCTGGCACCCGCCATCCACGAGGCATTCGGCCGCGACCTCAACATCGTGAGCTCCGCTGAGGAAACGGCGCGCGAGGTGGCCGAGACCCTGGCCAGGCGCAACCAGCTCGTAGGGCCCGAGGCCACCGTACGCCATCGCTTCGCCACCACGAGCGACGACATCACCGCGTTTGCCGCGGCAGGCAAGTTCATCTTCGGCGGCGGCCTGACAAGCATCGAGCACATCGACATCTCCGAGCTCGAAGAGCTCGTGCACGAACCGTAAAGGGAACCGCCCGCACCCTCGTCGGAGCCAATCCCCACACCCATTGCTCTCGCAAAGAAAGGAACGCAAGACAGATGCCCGTTATGTTCAAGGATCCCACGCCCGCCGCCCCCGCCGAGCGCAGCTACGGCCGCCCCGACGGCGGCATCCGCCCCGTCACCCTCACGCGCGCCGTGATGCCCCACGCATCGGGCTCCTGCCAGGTGGAGTTCGGCGCCACGAAGCTCATTTGCTGCGCCACCATAGAGGAGGGCGTGCCCAAGTGGCGCAGGGATGCCCATGCGGGCTGGGTGAGCGCCGAGTACGCAATGCTCCCCTGCTCCACCACCACGCGTTCGCGTCGTGAGACCTCCGCACGCAAGGGCCGCTCCATGGAGATCGAGCGTCTCATCGGTCGCAGCCTGCGCACCGTGTGCGACATGAAAGCCCTGGGCGAATACACCGTAACCGTGGACTGCGACGTCATCAACGCCGACGGCGGCACGCGCACTGCGGCCGTGACCGGCGCCTGGGTGGCTCTCTACGACGCCTTCACCGCCATGGTGGACGCCAAGAAGATCTCGCGCATCCCGCTGATTGACCAGGTCGTGGCCCTGTCGGTGGGCATGGTGGGGGGACGCCTCCTTCTCGACCTCGACTACTCCGAGGACTCCCAGGCCGAGATCGACATGAACCTGGCCTACACCGGCCGCCACGAGTTCATCGAGATTCAGGGCACCGGCGAGCGCACCCCCTTCAGCCGTGAGCGCCTCAACGCCATGCTCGACTTGGCCGAACCCGGCCTGCAGGAGCTGCTGCGCATCCAGGCCGAGTGTGTGGGCTGGAAGAAGCTGGCATAGGCCTGACTGGTTAAAATACGGCCTGAACAGGGTTTTGTGCAGTTTTGTGCCATAGACAAAAAAGGAGGGCGTCCCGCACGGGGCGCCCTCCTTGCTATAGACGATGGTGGAGGCGCGGAGAATCGAACTCCGGTCCATGGCCAAACCCTGGGCGGTATCTCCAAGCTCAGATTCCGTTTAAGTCTCGACTCGCAACCGCACGGCGTCAGACAGCCTTGAGTCCAGTCCGTTCGGTCTTAGCGTGGGCTATACAGACTACGATCCCACGAGCAATCCCCTAGAATGGCGTCGCACCGGAGTCGGGGATAAACCCCGGGTTAACGTCGCTGACTAATTAAGCAGCGAGGGCGTAGCTAGAACGATTGTCATTTATTTTGACAAGTACCCCTGTTTTGCGAGGTGAGGAGACCTCGGCTTGCTGCCCCCCTCAGAATGACCATGTCGAAACCAGTCGCCCCCATGTGCGAGGTGCGAAGCGTTCCACCTTGTCAGAGTACCGCGCGAAGCTTGAGACCCGCGCATCGCATGGGCATACGGCCTCATGTGGAAAGGAGATACTACCCCCGAAGGTGCTCGCTGTCAATCGCAAGGCGTTGACGCACACCACATGTGGGGTACACTGCATGGCAGACTTACACTGCCAACAAGGAGGCACCATGAGAAACGACATTGCGCTCGTACTTGAAGGCGGCGGCTTCCGCGGCATCTTTACCGCCGGCGTGCTCGACATCTTCATGGAGCGCGGCCTTGCGGGCTTCTCCACGGCATGGGGCGTGTCTGCCGGCGCCCTCATGGCCACAAACTACCTCGCAGGTCAGCTCGGCCGTAGCTGCCGCATCAACCTGGCCTTCCGCGACGACAAGCGCTATATGAGCGCCTACCAGCTCGCCAAGACCGGCAATATCGTGGGTACCACGTTTCTTTACAACGAGGTGCAAAACGACCTCGACCCCTTTGACTACGAGACCTTCAACGCCAGCCCCACGCGCCTCTATGCTGTGGTGAGCGACGTCACGTTCGGCCAGCCCGACTACATCGAGATTACCAGCCTGCCCGAGAAGCTCGACTACGTGCGCGCCTCGGCAAGCCTGCCCGTGGTGTCGCGCATGGTCGACATCGACGGGCGGCTTCTGCTCGACGGCGGCACAACCGACTCGGTGCCGCTCAAGCGCGCGCTCGCCGAGCCCGGCAATGGCAAGGCAGTTGTGGTGCTCACGCAGGAACGCCCCTACAGGAAGCAGTCGGTGCCCCTGCTGCCTGCCGCCAAGAAGCTCTACGGTGACTTCCCCTACTATCTGGAGGCCATCAAGACAAGGCCCGAGCGCTACAACGCCCAGCGCGAGTACATTTGGGAGCAAGAAGAGGCCGGCAACGCTTTCGTACTCGCCCCGGCACGTCCCGTGTCGGTGGCGAACATGGAGCACGACGGCGCAAAGCTCCTCGACCTTTACCTCCAAGGCCGCTCCGCCGCCATCGAGCGCTGGGACGAGCTGGAGAAATTCCTCGCCGACTAAAAAAGGGCCCGTACGGGCCCTTTTTCTTGCACTATGGAAGAGTCAAAGAGGTCCCCGCTGCCCTTAGACGCGCTGAGACATGTCGGCCGCAAGGCGCTTTGGCCCGTAGCCCAGCCACCACGGCCCAAGCGGTTTAAACGTCCACTCGATTCGTCCAGGCAAGGGCCCAAGCCACTTCAAACGCGCTGAGGTGCGACAGCTGCAAGGCGCTTTGGCCCGACGTGTACTGATGGTACACGAGGGCCAAAGCAACGCCGCAGATGGCGTGCCTCAGTTAGCGTCCTCTCTCTTTCAAAGCGCGTTGAATCTCCCTATCCATGTCTCGCTTGGCCATGTCGGCTCGTTTGTCATACATCTTCTTGCCGCGGGCCAGTCCGATCTGGATTTTCACACGGTTGTTCTCGTCGAAGTACATGCGCGTGGCGACAAGCGCGCAACCTTGCTGCTGTACCTTGGAGGCCAGATAGTGAATCTCCTTCTTGTGCAACAGCAGCTTGCGCTTGCGGTCGGGGTCGCCGTTGAAGATGCTGCCGTTGGAGAAGGGCAGGATGTGCACGCCGTGGAGCCACGCCTCGCCGCCCCTGATGAGCACGAAGGCGTCGGTGATTTGACAGTTGCGCTCGCGCAGGCTGCGCACCTCGGTGCCCGTGAGCACCAGGCCCGCCTCAAACGTCTCGTCGATGAAGTACTCGTGCGCCGCGGTGCGGTTCTTTGCAATCTCCTTGGGCTCGCGGCGCTTGCCCTGTTGGAATGACGACTTGGGCTGCATGGGACCCCCTTAGGCCTGCTCGCGCACAAGCTGCTTGAGCGCGCGCGTGGTTTCCTGGCCCACCAGGTCGATGGCGACCCAGGTGAGCTGCTCGGCCTCGTCCTCGTTGCCCTGCTCCATGTAGATGTCGCTCAGCAGAAGGGCGCAGATAACGATCTCGACGTTGGCGCCGTCGGGCAGGCCCTGCGCATCGAGCAGGCTCTGGGTGAGCTCATCTTCCTGCTTGCGCGGGTCGCACTGGTGCTCGTCGGCCAGGCGGTCGCATGCCTCAACGACGCGCGGGTCGGTCGCATTGAGACGCCAGGCACACTTGGCGCATGCTGCGGCCGTCTCCCATTCCTGGGCAGACTCAAAGGCCTGCGAGAAGTTGAGGTAGGCGCGCACGAGGTGGGCCGAAGAGCTTGCACGCTCAAAGACGGAGTACGACAGACGCAGGAACTCCTCGTCGTCGCCCAGGGTGTTGAGCACGGCGGCAAGGTCGAGCCTGTGGGCGCAGTCCATCGGGTTCCAGCGCACGGCCTTCTTGAGCGCCTCGGCCGCGGCCTCGGGGTCGTTGAGAGCCAGCAGGCAGAAGGCATAGTCGGCATAGACGCGGTCGAAGGGGGCCTCCACAACAACAAGCTCGCGGGGGTCCTTCTCCACACGCTGATAGGCGAGCTTTTCAAACTGCGAGGAGAACGAGAAATACTGACGGGCGTCGCTCGTCACGCACACCTCGTCGATATACAACTCTACCTGGGCAAGAAGGGCCTCCAAAAGGGGGCGCGCCTCGGCAGTCTGGCCACATGCCAGGTAGCTTTCGATGCTCTGAAGCTTTTCAAGGACGTCGGGCGCCACGGCGACCCTCCCCTTTCTCATAACAGACAACTCGTGCCATACGGCACGGATACCCTAGCACATTCACCTGCAGCGTGTATGTCACGCACAACTCCTACGGCAGCGCAAAGACGACACGGCCGCGGAAGACGTCGCATGAGCGCACGCGCACCTCGATCGTCTGGCCCAGTCGGAACACGTCCTCGCTCTCGCGGCTCACAAGCTCGTAGCGCGTCTCGTCATAGATCCACTCGCCACCCAGGTCACGTGTGTGGAGCAAACCTTGGGCCTGCGTAAGGCCGATGCGGATGAACAGGCCGAACGGCTGCACCGACACGATGACGCCCTCGAACGTCTGGCCGATGAAGCCCTCCATGTACTCGGCGATCTTCACCTGCTGGCTGAGCGAGGCACACTCGGCAGCCACGCGCTCCATCTTTGAGGACTGGGCGCACACGCCGGGCATGAGGTAGGCAAGCTCACGGCGCATGCGTGACTTCACGGACCCCGCAAGCACCTGCTTCAGGATGCGGTGCACCATGAGGTCGGGATAGCGCCTGATGGGGCTCGTGAAATGGCAGTACGCAGGTGCCCCCAGGCCATAGTGGCCAAGGTTTTCAGGCTCATAGGTCGCGCGCTTCATGGCGCGCAGCAGAAGCGAACTCACAAGCTCCTCTTCGGGCTTGCCGGCGACCTCGTCGAGCACCGCCTGCACGGCGTGGGAGTCGCACGAGATGAGACCGGGCTTGTCCTGTGGCTTGAGGCAGCCAAGCTCGTCAAGCAGGCCCACGAGTCCCGCCATGCTGTCGTGGTCGGGCGCCTCGTGCACGCGGAAGGGGCACGGCAGCTCCGTGGCCACCAAACGGCGGGCCACGGCCTCGTTGGCCGCAAGCATAGCCTCCTCCACCAGGCTCGTGGCGCGCGTCGAGCGACGCACGTCAACGCCAATGGGCAGGCCCTGCTCGTCGAGACGGACCTTTGCCTCGCTCGAGACGAACTCAATGGCGCCGCGCTCGCGACGAAGGCCCTGGCGAAGGGTGCTGACACGGTCGAGCCCACCAAAGAAGGCAGCCAGGTCAACGCCCGCACAATCGGGATGCGCGGTACCGTCGGGCGCCGCCCCTTCGAGAATCGCATCGACCTCGCGATAGGTAAAACGGCCCTTCGAGCGAATGACGCTCGGGTAGACCTGCACCTGTTGCACGAGGCCCTGGGCGTTCACGTGCATGTCAACCGTCATAGCAAGGCGATCCTGGCTGGGAACGAGTGAGCACAAGTCGCAGCTCAGTTCCTCGGGAAGCATTGGGATGACACGATCGGCGAGGTAAACGCTTGTGGTGCGGACGCGCGCTGCCATGTCGATGGGGCCGTCTTGCGCCACATAGGCGCTCACGTCGGCGATATGCACGCCGAGCATCCACCCGCCCTCGGGCAAGGCTTCGAGCGACACCGCGTCGTCAAAGTCGCGCGCGTCATCGGGGTCGACGGTCACCACAAAGCGCTCGCGGATATCGCGTCTGCCCGGCTCGCTCAACGCGCGGTCTACGTCGAGCGCGAGCGAGGCGGCTTCCTCAAGCACCTCGGGGTCGAACAGCGTCTGCAGGTCGTGCGAGGCAATGATTGCCTCGATGGCGACCTGCGAGGCAGAGTCATTCTCGATGCGCCTCTCCACCGTGGCGACGCCAGCGGCGTTGCGGGTGGGATAGACAAGGATGCGAGCGCTCACCAGGTCGCCATCGGAGCAGCCCAGGATCTGCGGCGTACGGTCGGCCGCCTCGACAATGAAGTCATGGCAAAGGCGCTCGTCAAGAGGCACGAGCACGCGCAGGTGCCCGTCATCCACAAGCGTGGCGGCAAATGTCGTGTGTGCGCGCTCGACCACCCCGGCAACGGCTCCGACGGGCATGCCGTCGTGCAGCCCAGGCATACGGCGAACAAAAACCCGGTCGCCATTCATGGCCTCAGCCACGAAACGACCGGGAATGTGGAAGTCGCCTTCCTGAGTATGAACCGTCCCCGAGCCCCTCATGCTGACGTTGAGATAGCCAGCAAGGGGACTGCGGGGACGGCGACGAGTCGGTCCGTGATGGGAACGCTTCTTCTGGGCGGCCACTTACACCTTGAGGTAACGGTTCATGGCGATGAGGGAGCCCACGACACCGATGACGACGGCCAGGACAAGAAGCATGAGGTACACCCACAGGTAGGTGATCTCAGGGATGTTGAAGTTCAGGAACTTGAGCGATGCCACGAGCTGGGGCACCACAAGACGATGGAAGACCTCGAGCACGCCCAGGCTCACGACGAAGCCCATGAGCGCCTGGATGATACCCTCCATAAGGAACGGCCCACGGATAAAGCTGTTCGAAGCACCCACGAGACGCATGATGCCGATCTCGTCGGAGCGAGCCATGATCGACAGGCGAATCGTGTTGTTGATGAACACGAAGGCCACAAAGACGAGCAGGATAACCAGGGCGGCGGCCACGACGCGGATGCTGTTCGTGAGCGACAGCAGCTTCTCAACCGTCTCGGCGCCGTACTGCACCGATGCGGCAGGCGTGTCCTTGGCGTCGCACACCGTCAGGAACAGGTCATCGCTCACAATCTGGTTGGCGACGGACTCGGCCATGGAGGCGTCGGTCAGCTTGATGACGAGCGAGGCAGGAATGGGGTTACGGCCGTCGAGGGCCTCGACCGCGTCGGCGGCGTTGGCCGACACCATCGTCTGGCGATACTCGGCGAGGGCCTCGTCCTTGTTCTTGTAGGTGACGCTGTCGACGCCGTCCCAGCCGGCAACGCGAGCCTCGAGCGAGTCGACGGCAGCCTGGTCGGCGTCGTCGGCGAGGAAGGCCTGGATGGTGATGCGGCTCTCGACGTCGCCCACCACGTTGTTCACCATGATGGAGGCAATGGCAAACACGCCGATGATGAACAGCGACAGGAAGATGGTGATGACGGCGCCGAAGCTCGAACCGAAGTTGCGCTTGAAGTGGTACCCCGCCTCGCGGACGGAGTAACCGAGATTAAATGGCACCATAGTAACCGTACCCTCCCTGCGCCTCGTCGCGCACAATTCGGCCGTTCTCCAGAGCAATGACGCGACGACGCATCGAGTCGACCATCTCGCGGTCGTGCGTGGCAACGACGACCGTGGTGCCGGTACGGTTGATGCGCTCGAGAAGCTTCATGATGCCCAGCGAGATGGCGGGGTCGAGGTTGCCCGTGGGCTCGTCGCAGACGAGCAGCGGCGGGCGGTTGACCATGGCGCGGGCAACGCTGACGCGCTGCTGCTCGCCGCCGGAGAGCTGGTCGGGCATCTTGTTCATCTTCTCCTCGAGGCCCACCAGACGCAGGACCTCGGGCACCTGGACCTTGATGACGCTCTTGGGCTTGCCGATGGACTGCAAGGCGAAGGCGACGTTCTCGTAGGCGGTGCGGTTGGGCAGGAGCTTGTAGTCCTGGAACACGCAGCCGATCTGACGACGCAGGAACGGAACCTTGCGGTCGCGCAGGTTCGAGAGGTCCTGGCCGGCGACGTAGATGTGACCCGCCGTGGGCTTGAGCTGGCGGATGATGGTCTTGATGAACGTCGACTTGCCCGAACCGGAATGGCCGACGAGGAAGACAAAGTCGCCGGGCATGATGTCGAGCGAGATGTCGTTCAGAGCAGGCCTGTCAGGCTGGGCGGGATACACCAGCGACACATGGCGCATCGCGATGGTGGGCGGCACGTTGCCGTAGCCGGGGCGCTGCTGGGCAGCGGGCATACCGCCCGTGGCCCCGGCAGCGGGCTGTCCCGCAGGGGCGGGAGCGGCGCTTCCGAAGTGGTTTGCCACTTGTTGACTCCAATCACTTGGGCAGACCGGATGTGTCAAAAGAACGCATGTCTGCTTGCACGCATCAAGGCGCACGTGCCAGGGATTGTATCAAACCGAGACACAACTGGTATGGAGAAGGGATAGCGCACGCCTACGCGCACGGTTTATACGCAGTGAAAGCCCAGGACACTGAAGCCCGTTTCAGCAGATTAGCAGCTACATCGGGACAAAGACGCGCCAAGCACGGCTTTGTCGTGCATAAAAATGGCCCCACGCGGCTGCATGGGGCCAAGGTTGAGCACAGAGGCCGTACGAGCGAAGGCGGCCTTACGCCAGCAGCTCCTTGGCGGCGGCCACGATGGCGTCGTCGTCGCAGCCGTACTTCACGAGAAGCTCGGCCAGCTCGCCGGAGGTGCCGAAGACGTCCTGCGTGCCGATCATACGCATGGGGCAGGGGTTGTTGCGGGCAAGCACGCTCGCCACGATGGAACCCAGGCCGCCGTTGACGCTGTGCTCCTCGCAGGTCACGACGCGGCCCGTCTTGGCGGCGCTTGCCAGAACGGTCTTCTCGTCGAGGGGCTTGACGCTGTAGGCATCGATGACCTCGGCAGACACACCCTGCTCGGCCAGCTTCTCGGCAGCCTTGAGTGCCTGGTCGACCTCGATGCCGCACGCAATGAGCGTGACGTCGGTGCCCTCGCGAAGCACGCGGGAGCCGCCCAGGACCATCTCAAAGCCAGGCTCGTAGACCTGCGGGACCTTGGCGCGGCCCATGCGCACGTACACAGGGCCCTCGATTGCCGCAGACAGACGGATGGCGGCGCGGGCGCTCTCGTAGTCGGCGGGCACCAGGACGCGCATGTTGGGCAGGGCGTTCATGAGCGCGATGTCCTCGAGCATCTGGTGGCTGCCGCCGTCGGGACCCACGGAAAGGCCGGCGTGGGTGGGGCACACCTTGACGTTGAGCTTGCCGTAGCACACGGTGTTGCGAATCTGGTCGTAGCAGCGGCCGGTACCGAAGACGGCAAAGGAGCCCGTGAAGGGAATACGGCCAGTGAGCGAAAGGCCCGCGGCAACGCCGATCATGTCGGACTCGGCAATGCCGACGTCGACCAGGCGAGCCGGGTCGTAGGCACCAAGCTTCTTGGTGGTGGTGGAACCGGCGAGGTCGGCGTCAACGGCGACCACGTCAAGGCCGGCCTGGGCGAGCTCGACGAGGGTCTCGCCAAAAGCCTCGCGCGTAGCGCGGGCGGGAAGTGCGTTCGTCATACTTGGATGCTCCTCGCTAGTGATTAAGCCTGGGCGGCAGCGTCGATCTCGGCAAGAGCCAGGGCCAGCTCGGCCTCATTGGGGGCCTTGCCGTGCCAGCCGGCCTGGTCCTCCATGAAGGAGACGCCCTTGCCCTTCACCGTGTGCAGGATGATGGCGACAGGCTGGTCGCTCTCGTTGGCGCAGGCGAACTCGAGCGCAGACTGGCACTCCTCCACGTCGTTGCCGTCGCTGACCTCAACGACACGCCAACCGAACGACGCGAACTTCGAGGCGATGTCGCCCAGCTCGACGACATCGCACAGGTGGCCGTCGATCTGCAGGTTGTTGTTGTCGACGATGGCGACGAGGTTGGTGAGCTTGCGGTGGGCGGCGAACATGGCGGCCTCCCACACCTGGCCTTCCTGCAGCTCGCCGTCGCCCATGAGCACGAAGACGCGCCTGGGGTCGGTTCCAGCCTTGGCGGCGTCGGCGGCAAGGCCCATGGCCATGCCGGCGCCGATGGACAGACCCTGGCCCAGCGAGCCGGTGGAAACCTCGACGCCGGGGCACTTGTTCATGTCGGGATGGCCCTGGAGATGGCTGCCGAGCTTGCGCAGGGTCGGGAGCCACTCGCGGGGGAAGTAGCCGTTCTGGGCAAGAACCGCGTACAGCGCAGGGGCAGCATGGCCCTTGGACAGCACGAAGCGGTCACGCTCAGGGTCGGCGGGGTTTGCCGGGTCATGGCGCAGCGTACCGCCAAAGTACAGGGTCGCCACGAAGTCGGTGGCCGACAGGGATCCTCCAGGGTGTCCCGAGCCAGCCTCATGCAGCATGCTCACGATGTCGCGACGCATCTGGGTTGCCGCCGCGCGCACGCGTGCGACGTCGAACGTGGTGTTGCTCCCGCTCATTGGTTAGACGATCCTCCTTGGTCGGCCGCTACAAGATTCGGCATGCATGGTACCACGCCGTTAAAACACGTTGCACAAAAAGAAGCCGTCGCGACAGGTCGTGCACGAGGCACGGTCGCGGCGGCTTCGAAGTCGCTCTTACACTTCTTGCTGGCCCATGACGCGCCAGCGATGGTACGCGACGATGAAGGGATCGAGGTCGCCGTCGGAAAGCACGTCCTCGACGTTGCCCGTCTCATAGCCCGAGCGCAGGTCCTTCACCATCTGATAGGGGTAGAGCACGTAGCTGCGAATCTGGTTTCCAAAGCCGATGGCCGTCTTGGGGCCGCGCAGCTCGGAGATCTCAGCGTCGCGCTTCTCGCATTCCAGCTCGTAAAGCTTGGAACGCAGAATCTGGATGCAGATAGCCTTGTTCTGAAGCTGGCTGCGCTCGTTCTGGCAGGTCACGACGATGCCGGTGGGCATGTGGGTCATGCGCACCGCCGAGTCGGTCGTGTTGACGCCCTGGCCTCCCGGGCCGCTTGCATGGTAGACGTCGACGCGCACGTCGTTCATGTCGAGGTTGACCTCGATGTCATCGGGAAGCACGGGCAGCACCTCCACGCCGGCAAAGGTCGTCTGGCGGCGACCCTTGATGTCGGTGGGAGAGATACGCACGAGACGATGCACGCCGGCCTCGGCCGAGAGCATACCGAAGACGTCCTTGCCGTGCACGGTGAACGTCGCACGGTCAAGGCCGATGGCCTCGCCGGCCGGCGCGTCGTTGATCTCGACCTTCCAGTTCCTACGATCGCAATAGCGCAGGTACATCTTGAAGAGCATCTCGCACCAGTCCTGGGCCTCAAGGCCGCCCTGACCGGGCTTGATGGTGACGATTGCGTCGCCGTGATCGAACTTGCCCGTAAACCAGCTGGAAAGCTCGAGGGCGTCGAGCATCTCCTCCAAGCGGGCCACGCACTCGGCGGCATACTCGCCGGTCTCCTCGTCGTCGGCCTCGCAAGCGAGCTCGTCGGCGCTCTGCGCCTCCTCGAGCAGCTCGACCGCGGCGTCGTAGTCCTTGATGTCTTCGCCAAGGCGAGAAATCTCGCCCATCGTCTGCTGGGCGGCCTGGGGGTCGTCCCAGAAATCGGGCGCAGCGCTTGACTCCTGGAGTTCTTCGCGCGTGCGACGCTTCAGATCGATGGCGAGATAGCGCTTTACCTCGTCCAATCGACCTGTCAGAACCTCGAGTTGGGGTGCGTGAGACTCAACCATCGTTACGCGTTCTTTCCGTGGCAGTCCTTGAACTTCTTACCGCTGCCGCAGGGGCACTTGTCATTGCGACCCACGCCGGCGTAGGGGTCCTCGTCCTTGGCGACATAAGTCTTGGTCTTGTCCTCAGCAGCCTGGGGCGCGGCGGGAACCTGTGCGCCGCGGCGGGTGGCCGGGACGTGGCGCACGTGGGGACGGTTGTCACCGTCGACCTCGGCCGGGCCGGAGAAGCGGGCACCGGCAAGCATACTGGGCGCCTGGGGTGCGGCCGGGGCGGTGCCGGGGGCCTGGGCAAGCTCGATGCGCAGCACCGTGCGCAGGAAGTCCTCGTACATGGTGTCGACGAGCAGGCCGAAAGCCGCATAGGCCTCTTCCTTGTACTCGACGAGCGGGTCGCGCTGGCCGTAGCCGCGAAGACCGATGCCTGCCTTGAGGTAATCCATCTCCTGCAGGTAGTTCATCCAACGCGTGTCGATGACGCGCAGCATGACCTGACGCTCGAGCACGCGCGTGAGCTCGGGACCCAGCGCCTGAGCCTTCTGCTCGTAGGCATCCTTGACCCATGCCACAACTGCGTCACGCGACTCGTCGGCCTCGCCAGAAGCGATGAGTACGGCGGCATCAATCTCCTCCTTGCCCGTGAGCTGCTCGAGCCAGGAAACAAGACCGTCGACGTCCCACTCGGCAGGATCGACGTTGTCGGGGATGAAGCTGACGGCGCGGCGGGAGACCGTGTCCTCAAGCACTTCCTCCACGTGCTCGGAGATGTCCTTGCCGTCGAGGATGAGGTTGCGCTCGGCATAGATGACCTGGCGCTGCTTGTTCATGACGTCGTCATATTCGAGGACGTGCTTACGGGCGGCGAAGTTCATGTCCTCGACCTTGCGCTGTGCGCTCTCAACCGACTTGGAGACAAGCTTGGCCTGAATGGGCATGTCGTCGGGCATGTTCATGCGCTGCATGAGATCGCCGATGCTGGCCATCTTGTCGCCGCCGAACTTGCGCATGAGGTCGTCCTCGAGGGAGAGGTAGAACTGCGTGCAGCCCGGGTCGCCCTGACGGCCGGAGCGGCCGCGCAGCTGGTTGTCGATACGACGCGACTCATGGCGCTCGGTGCCGATGACGCACAGGCCGCCGGCAGCGCGGACCTTCTCCTTCTCCTCGGAGCAAATCTTCTTGGCCTGGGCCAGGGCCTCGGCACGCTGCTCGTCGGTGGTGTCCTCGGAAGCGGGGTCGATGCCGTGGTCGCGCAGGATGTCGAGCGACAGGAAGTCGGGGTTGCCGCCCAGCAGGATGTCGGTACCACGACCGGCCATGTTCGTGGCGATGGTGACGGCACCCAGACGGCCGGCCTGGGCGACGATGGCGGCCTCGCGCTCGTGATGCTTGGCGTTGAGGACCTCATGCTTGATACCGCGACGGGTCAGAAGACCAGAAAGTTTCTCGGAGCTCTCGATGGAAACGGTGCCGACAAGCACCGGCTGGCCCTGGGCATGGCGGGCGATGACGTCCTCGACCACGGCGTTGAACTTGATGTCGATGGTGCGGTAGACCAGGTCATCCCTGTCGTCACGGATGACGGGCCTGTTCGGCGGGATGGGCTGCACCGGCAGCTTGTAGATCTGGCGGAACTCGGCGTCCTCGGTAAGGGCAGTACCGGTCATGCCCGAGAGCTTCTCGTAAAGACGGAAGTAGTTCTGCAGCGTGATGGTGGCCAGGGTCTGGTTCTCCTCACGCACAAGCACGCCCTCTTTGGCCTCGACGGCCTGGTGCAGGCCCTCGGACCAACGGCGACCGTCCATGATACGGCCCGTGAACTCGTCGACGATCTTGACCTCGTCGCCGTCCACCACGTAGTCCTTGTCGCGGTGGAACATGAACTGGGCCTTGAGCGCCTGCTGCAGGTGGTTCACAAGCTGGCCCGACATGTCGCTGTAGATGTTGTCGATGCCCACGAGCTGCTCGACTTTGCGCAGGCCCTGCTCGGTGGCCGCAATGGTGTGCTTGGCCTCGTCCAGCTCGAAATCGACCTCGGGGCGCAGATGCTTGACGGCGCGGGCGAACTTGGCATAGGTCTCGGTGGAGCGGGTGCCGGCGCCGGAGATGATAAGCGGGGTACGCGCCTCGTCGATGAGGATGGAGTCGACCTCGTCGACGATGGCGAAGAAGTGCGGGCGCTGCACGCGGTCCTCAGCACGGGAGACCATGTTGTCGCGCAGGTAGTCGAAGCCGAACTCGGTGTTCGTGCCGTAAGTGACGTCGGCCTTGTAAGCCTCGCGCTTCGCGGCCGGACGCATGCTGTTCTGCAGCAGGCCCACGTTCATGCCGAGGAAGTTGTAGACGCGGCCCATCTGCTCGCCGTCGCGGCGGGCCAGGTAGTCGTTGACCGTGACGACGTGCACGCCCCTGCCGGCAAGGGCGTTGAGGTAGCCGGCGAGGTTGGCGACGAGCGTCTTGCCTTCGCCGGTCTTCATCTCGGCAATCATGCCGTTGTGCAAGGCGATACCGCCGATAATCTGCACGTCGAAGTGGCGCATGCCCAGCACGCGCTTGGAGGCCTCGCGCATGGCGGCGAACGCCTCGGGCAGCAGGTCGTCGAGCGTCTCGCCGTGCTCGAGTCGCTCGCGGAAGGCGGGCGTGCACGCGGCGAGCTCGGCGTCGCTCATCTTGACGTAGGTAGGCTCAATCTCGTTGATGTGAGCGCAAATCTTCTCAAAGCGCTTGAGCTCCTTGTCGGCGCCCATGTTGAGAAGCTTAGAAAGAAAACCAGCCATAACATCCCTTATTCGTGTCTGGAGCCGGGCCCTTTCCAGGGGCCGGCCCTGCGGTCTGGTCGGTCAACAGCTGACAAAACTGCCAACAATGTGCAGTCTCGCAAAGATGCAATGTAGCACATAGCTCGCTTTATCCCCTTTCACACGGGCATGTTCCAGGAAGAGCACAGGTAAAGACGCATAAACCTCGCAACAAACACGCACGAGTCCAAACGATGCGTTATGACTGCCAACCCGAACCGGTTGGCCCCTGCGAGACGCACGCGATGGCAGGCTGCACGGGCGCTTTCCTCGCGGGCACCAACGACTCGGACGCAACAGGGCCACGGGTGCAACGGGGTGGCGATTCGGGCGCACCCTTGCGAGCCCGAGCTTGCAGCGTTTGGTTGTACGCCGCCTCGACGTCGCCGCGACCGGGCGCCGCAAGGTCGGCGTGTCGGGCAAAGCCAAGCGCCATGTCAAACTCCCCGCGGACGTAGCACGCATCCACCGCCACGAGCATGCAGTCGGCGAATCGGTCGCGCAGCTGCTCGACACGCCGGGCAACAGGTTCCCCCAACTCGGCAAGTCGCTCGTCGGGACCCAAACCGAACAAGCACACGAGAGAGTTGCACTCGTCGATGAGCTCGCGCAGCGTCATCTCGTCATGCTGCGCCAAAAGGCCCGTCGTTGCCTGCTCAAACCGGCGAACGTCGGTATCGACAATCGAGTAATTGAGCCCCAGAGTGCCCATGCTGCCTATGATGTACTCAGGGCCTCCTCCCGTCTGGCCCAGGGCCGTGCGCAGGCAGCTGAGCGTGGTATTAAAGGCACTCATGCGCTGTTGGTGCGTCTCGGAGGAATACAGGGCATCCGCCAGCTCATCTCGCAGAATTCTGCCGTCGGGTCTTAGGGCCAGAAGGCATGCAATGAACATCCCTTTCGTCCGACCCCAGTCACACTGTTGCAGACGCCTGCCGTTCAACGTGCCTCCCATCATGCCGAACACCTGCAAAAACAGGCCCCTGTCAGGGTTGATCAAGCCTGCAGATTCAGCAGACAGGCAAGCATCGTCGTCAACGCTCAAGCGCGCGGGCCTGCGGCGGGCGTCGCGCACGGCTCCATATTCGCGCAAGAGCTCGCGCGGCATGCACGCCACGAAGGCCTCCCGGTCAGAGCCCAGCGCGCGCCCGACAAGCGCGGCCAAGCGCAGTTGCATGGGATTCCCCAGAGCGGCAAGCGCCTCAAGCCCCTCGCGGGCAGCCGCGAGATCCTTCTGCGACACATCGATCAGCGCACGGGCGAGCAGCAGGCTCGCCCCCTCGTGACCGCGCCTCGCGTCAGCCTGGGCGCGCACCACAAGCTCGTGTTCGCCTATCTCATACTTGTCCCCACGCCGAATCAACGCCACGACGAGATACAGACGCGAGAGGCGCTCCAGACGGGGGTAGCGCAGTTTCTGGGCGATGCCCAAAGCAAGGGCGGCATGGTCACGCGCTTGGAAGGGACGGTTCTGCACGAGGGCACAATGTGCCTTGCCGAGTCGCGCAACCGCCTGTCCGAGACAACACCCCGTCTGCGACCAGCGCCGCAGCTGGACGTCTATCAACGCGTCTGCACGCGCCTCGTCCCCGCCCGTCACAAGCAGCAGCACCTCTATGCACGTGCACAACGAGACTCCGAAGCCTACCTGCCGATCCTCGAGGTAACGTTTCGAGGCGCGCACGAGATCAAGCGTCGGAACCGTTGGAATTTTCGAACTTGCCAGTTCCTCGGCATGGCCCGCTAGGGCCGCGCATGCCGTCAGCATGGCATCGGCAATGCCGCTCGGAACATCGGGATTGAATCGAAACCCGCGCTTGCGTTCAGCGAAAGGGGCCAACCACGCGCGCGCCCGACCCGCCTGCCCGCAAAGGATGCCGCAGAAAGCCGCATGGCAGCGTAGGGCGGCCTCGCCCAAACCGTCCTGCTTCCGAGCAGCCAAGAGGCCCTCAAGCCTCGCAAGTGCGCACGTGTACCGTTCGATATCGGCAGTGAGACCGGCCTGCCCCAATTCGTTGACAAGGCCCGCTGCACTGCCGTCGTCACACCAAGGCGCAAACCCCGCAAAACCCTGCCAAAAACCCAGCACGGCCGCAATGTCGCCGGCAAACCCGCAAGGTTCCTCCCCGGGCCTCTTGTCACGGCATATGTCCACAAATGCCTGCAGCTGCTCATGCCCTGCGCCCACGGGAAACCCGCGCATCCTGCTTGCTTCAACACTCTCGCCTATCATTTCGGGCACAAGCACGTCGGCAAACTCCGCCGGATGTGCCTCCAACAAGCGCGCCCGTTCCCGTGGCGGCAAAAAACCGAGTATCAGCCCCGTACGCTGCGCTTCACCGCGGCGCAGCAACAGCTCGACGCATCTGCCTCCGAGTTTCTCGTCGTCCTCAACACACATGCGCACGCACGAGTATCCCATTCCCAGAACAAGGGGCGGGCAACAGAACATCCCCCGCATGGAGTCAATGCCAAGCATGGGGAAGCTGAACGCAAGCTCCTCGAGCTCGCGGGATTCGCAGAGCGCGCCGACCGCCGCCACGTCCGACAGCCTCCCACGGCCCAGCACCATCATTGCCCGACGCGCAAGGTCTGCCCCGTGCGTAAGGGGTTCGACAAGGACATGGCTCATGACATGCTCGCACGTATGCAGGAAGCCTGCATCGCAGCGCGCGTCGCTCGTACGGATGCGCGCGCATGCCCCCACCAGCGCAGGGACACCGTTCGTCAGCTCCTTGACATCCACGTCGCGGGCAATGGACAGCCAGCGCGCCCACATGCTCATTTCCCGCCCAGACACACCGAGCATGTCAGGACCGAGAAAGTGCGCATGGGGAAGGACCCGTGGGTCGAGTCCGCTGCTGGGCACGCAGGCAATCACGACGTGCGCTCCCCGACTTGCCCAAAAATGCAACGCGCGGGCAAAATCCGTCACTTGGTCGCGCTCGAGACGCGGGAGGTTGTCAATCAGCAGCAGCGGCCTCGTTTCCTCGCGCTCGTATGCGTCTTTATGGCCCGCGTTGACAGCACGCGCCCATGGAACCGCAAACCCGCGAAGATGCAGCCAGACGACGCGCGAGGCGCGATGCGCATAGCGCGCGGGAACCCGTATGGGCGCTGGTTTGTGGCCGTGGCGACTCTTAACGCATGCGGCATCCTCGGCCCGCGAGGGTGCGCAGGCGCGATCGATCGCACCCTGCCCCTCGCCTGCATCGAGACATCCACCGCGCACAAGAGTCCTCTCCAGTTCGCCGTCACTGCCCGCCATGTAGGCCATCACCTCAGGCGATGCAAAGTCAACGTTCACCACCGTACAGGCATGCGTCTGCAGGGCACGAGACGCGTACTCGCGCAACAGCGTCGTCTTGCCATACCCCCACGGGGCCCTCAGCACGACGATGCCCTCTCTGCTCAATCCCTCGTCTATCTCATCCAAGAGCTGCGGCCGAGGCACAAGCGAGCGCTGGGCCGCCCTGAAGGTTCGATTCTGCCCTGCATAGCCCAACTCCGACTCCGCCTCCATTGCGAACAAGGACACAAAAACATGCCTTTTCCTGGTTTTTTAAAAAGACGGTAGCATTTGCCTGCGTCAGGCTATAACCCAAAATCATATGAGACTTTTATATATAACGCGCTTGTCACGGCACTATGCCCGACCTGGCTCTTTGCGCTCGTGACAAATGTGTGACAATAAGTGAACTTTTCTCTCGCCACCTGCGGCACAAAAAATGGGCGGCCCGCACACGGCGGACCGCCCAAAAGAAAGCCTCACTTGCTTTGCAAAGCAAGCTTTGCTGAAATCGCCCCTAGCGGGCCTGGATGCGCGCGAAACGGCGCTTGCCGGCCTGCAGCACGCGGCCCGCGAGGTCAGAACCGGGCACGTTGTAGCTCTTGGCGGGCAGCGCCTCGCCGTCGACCTTCACGCCGCCGCCGTCGATAAGCCTGCGGCCCTCGCCGGCACTGGCGGCAAAACCGATCTCCTGGAGAAGGCCGGGCAGGTAGACCTCGCCGGACAGATCGCAGGAGAACTCCTCCACATCTTCGGGCACCTCGTGGTTCCTGTGCACGCGGTTGAAGGCCTCCTCGGCCTTCTCGCCGTCACCGGGGGTGTGGTAGTTGTCGATGATGATGCGGGCAAGCCTGCGCTTGAGGGCGTTGGGGTCGCCGGTGCCGGCGGCCAGCTCGGCCTCCATGGCGTCGATCTCGTGCACGTCGACACGCGTGGCGAGACGGTAGTAGCGCACGATGAGGTTGTCGGGGATGGACATGATCTTGCCGAACATGTCGTCGGGCGTGTCGGTGAGGCCCACGTAGTTGCCGTAGGACTTGCTCATCTTGCGCACGCCGTCGGTACCCTCGAGCAGCGGCATGCACAGGGCAACCTGGGGCTCCATGCCCATCTTCTCCATGAGCTCACGGCCGGCGAGCAGGTTGAAGAGCTGGTCGCGACCGCCCATCTCCACGTCGGCGTTGATCATGACCGAGTCGTAGGCCTGCATCACGGGGTAGAGGAACTCGTGCAGGGCGATGGGGGTGTGGCTCGTGTAGCGCTTCGTGAAGTCGTCGCGCTCAAGGATGCGGGCGACGGTGAACTTGCTGGCAATCTCGAGCAGCTTGCCCAGGTCCATGGTCAAGATCCAGTCGCCGTTGTGGACGATCTTGGTCTTGGCCGGGTCGAGGACCTTCATGGCCTGCTCGACGTAGGTCTGGGCGTTGGACTCGATCTGCTCATGGGAGAGCTGCGGGCGCGTGGAGTTCTTGCCCGAGGGGTCGCCGATGAAGGCGGTGCCGTTGCCGATAATGAGGGTGACGTTGTGGCCCAGGTCCTGGAACTGGCGCATCTTCTGCAGGGGCACGGCATGGCCCAGATGCAGGTCGGGGCTCGTGGGGTCAACGCCGAGCTTGATGTTGAGCGGGCGACCCTGCTCGAGCTTCTTCTTGAGGCCCTCGACCGGCACGATCGTGTCGGTGCCCGAGGTGATGATGCGAAGCTGCTCTTCGACTGAGACGTTCAACAAACTCATCCTTTCAGACGCGCCACTCTGACGCGGGTCGGGGCGGTCCCCAGCTGACCGATAAACATAGAAGTATAGGCCTTGTATAGCACTTTGGGCAAAAAAGCCCGCCCCAGCGCAAATTAAGCGGCGATTAGGGCCGAATTTTCACTCAGGCTTCTAGTCAGGCGATGAAGAAACGCCCCCATGGGACCCCTGAGGCTTTGGAGACGCAAAGGTTTGAGCGATAATGCAAGGTTACATGTGCACGTCGAAAGGACACCACGCATGACCGCACGCAACCGCACCACGCGCAAGGCCGCCAAGCCGCGCGTCGGCAAATACATAGCCATCGTCGCCCTGATGCTTGTCATCGCAGGCATCGCCGCTTCGGTATCGGCCACCTACTCGCTGGCGATGTCGTGGCTCAAGGACCTGCCCGACTACTCGGACTCCGACGCCTACCTGCTCGCCGAGCCCACGCAGGTGCTCGACGCCGACGGCAACGTCATCGCGCAGTTCTACATGGAGAACCGCACCCCCATCACGAAGGAGCAGTGCTCCCAGTACGTGCTGTGGGCAACGGTGGACACCGAGGACGAGCGCTTCTACGAGCACAACGGCGTCGACATCAAGGGCATCCTGCGCGCCGTCGTGGCCCAGCTGTCCGGCGGCTCGGAAGGCGCCTCCACCATCACCCAGCAGCTTGTGCGCAACACGGTGCTCTCCGACGAGCAGTTCGAGCAGACGCTGTCGCGCAAGGTACGCGAGGCCTACATCGCCACGCAGCTCGAGCAGATGTACTCCAAAGACGACATCCTCATGATGTACCTCAACTCCATCTACTATGGAGCAGGCTGCTACGGCATCGAGGCCGCGGCGCAGACGTACTTCGGTAAGTCCTGCGCAGACCTCACCATCGCCGAGGCAGCCACGCTGGCAGGCCTTCCCCAGTCGCCCTCCTACTACAACCCGCTTGCAAACCCCGAAAGCGCCATCGAGCGCCGCAACGTCGTACTCGCCCACCTGCTCGACAAGGGCCACATCACCCAGCAGGAATACGACGACGCCGTCGCAAGCGACCTCGTGCTCAACTACACGCCCCCGGAGAAGTCGGGCGCCTACGCCTACCCGTACTTCGTGGACTACGTGAAGTCGACGCTTTCCACGCAGTTCTCCACCGACGTCATCTTCAAGGGCGGCCTCACCGTCAAGACCACCATCTCGCCCAAGTATCAGACGGCCGCTGAGAACGCCGTGTGGAGCGTGCTGCAGTACGCCGACGACGAGCTTGAGAGCGCCCTGGTGTGCATCGACCCCAACACCGGCTACATCCTCGCCATGGTGGGCGGCCGCGACTACAACGTCGACCAGTTCAACCTCGCCACGATGGCGCGCCGTCAGCCCGGCTCCTCGTTCAAGACGTTCACGCTGACCGCCGCCATCCAGGCCGGCATGAACCCCACCGTGCTGGCGAACGGCAATACCGGCCTCATGGTGGGCGATTGGAAGGTAAACAACTTCCAGTTCCAGAGCTACGGCAATATCAGCCTGCGCCAGGCGACCTATCTCTCCTGCAACACGGTGTACGCCCAGGTCATCAATGAGATTGGTGTTCAGAGCGTCATCGACACCGCCTACGCCATGGGCATCACGACCGACTTGTCCGACCACGCCTACAACTCGCTCACCCTGGGCACCGCCGGCTGCAGCGTGCTTGAGATGGCCTCCGCTTACGGCACCCTGGCCACCGGCGGCGTGCACTACGACACCACCTGCATTACCGAGGTCCTCGACCGCAACGGCAACTCCCTCTACAAGTACGAGCCCGTGGGCACCCAGGCCGTCTCGCCCGAGGTGGCCGGAGCCGTGACCGACATCCTCGAAGGCGTCGTGTCCTTCGGCACCGGCACCGAGGCCCAGCCCTATGTGAACCAGCCGGTTGCCGGCAAGACGGGCACGACTGACGACACGCGAGACCTGTGGTTTGTGGGCTACACGCCGCAGATCTGCGCGGCCGTATGGGTAGGCTACCGCACGGAGACCGAGATCTGGTACCAGGGAAGCCTGGGCTCCACGCATACCCTGCCGAGCCCCATCTTCTCTCACTTTGTGACCGAGGCGCTCCAGGACGAGCCCCGCGCGGAGTTCCCCACAGCCGGCAGCCCCGTCTACCGCGACAACTACTCCTGGAGCTTCTCGCAAGGTACCTGGGTCGAGCCCACTGAGGAGGAGACCACCGAGGATACTGAGACCACCGACGAGAACGGCAACCCCACCGGTGACGGCACCACCTCGGGCGATGGCACAAGTGGTGACGGTACCAGCGGCGATGGCTCGAGCGGCGACTCGAGTGAGGGCGGCGACTCCGGCGACGGAGATGTCTCCTACGACGACGTGTAAGGAGCGAGCCCGCTCTTGGGGCCTTCTGGCTCACAACAGATCTGACGCAAAGGGTCCAGCCGCTTGGCTGGGCCCTTTTTCTTGCCGAACGGCGGGATGAGATGGGACAGGATAGGCCCCGAGCTCTTTCTGACATCGCGCCTTTAAACCCCAGCACGCATGGAGAGTTTCTCGTCATCGAATGAATCCGGATTCTCCCTTGCGCGGCGCGGCGCGGCCCAGCCCTACCCAACGCCCCCCTGCCTCGCCCTCGCACGTCCTCATATAGCGTGATTCTCCAGGGAGTTCCCGGCCCGGCAATCGCCCGCCCGCCAGATGACTCGGGTGGTTTGACGGGCGGTGTGTACAGGTCGTCCCTCGTCTTCAAACGCAAAAGGGCCGCCCACGACGTGTGGCCGGCCCTTCAAGCAACGCATATGTGAGGTCGAGCGGCGACGTTCTTGGTGCCCTATCCTACTTTCCCCAAGCCTGATCGGCGGCGAGTGCCTCCTTGGCCTGGGCAATCTGGACGCGCACGGGCTCATGGCCGGTGCCGCCCGCGGTGGTGCGGCGCTCAACGACCTTATCGATGTCGGTTGCCTCAAAGGCACCCTCGTCGAACAGCTCGCTGAACTGCTTGAGCTCCTCAAGCGTAAGGTCCTGCAGGCGCTTGCCGGCCTTCTCGCAAGACAGCACCATGTGGCCGATGACCGAGTGCGCCTCACGGAAGGGCATGCCCTTGCCCACGAGGTAGTCGGCCAGGTCGGTTGCGGCCATGAAGCCGCCCAGACCGCCGGCGCGCATGTTGTCGCGGTTCACGCGCATGGTGCGAATCATGCCGGCGCACACGTGCAGCGCGTCGGCCACCGTGTCGGCGGCATCGAAGACGGGTTCCTTGTCCTCCTGCATGTCCTTGTTGTAGGCCAGCGGGATGCCCTTCATCGTGGTGAGCAGGCCCATCAGATCGCCGTAGACGCGGCCCGTCTTGCCGCGCGTGAGCTCGGCGAAGTCGGGGTTCTTCTTCTGCGGCATGATGGAGGAACCCGTGGAGTAGGTGTCGTCCATCGTGATGAAGCGGAACTCGTCGCTCGACCAGTACACGAGCTCCTCGCACAGGCGCGACAGGTGCATCTGCGTAACGGAGCAGGCGTAGAGCAGGTCGAGGAAGAAGTCGCGGTCGCTCACCGAGTCCATGGAGTTCTTCGTGATGTCGGCAAAGCCCAGCTCGTCGGCCACCATGGAGCGGTCGAGCGGGTAGGTGGTGCCGGCAAGCGCGGCGCTGCCCAGAGGGCACACGTCGGCGGCGTCATAGGCGTCGCGCAGGCGCTTGGCGTCGCGGGTGAACATCCAGTAGTAGGCCAGCATGTGGTGGCTGAAGAGCACCGGCTGCGCCTTCTGCATGTGGGTGTAGCCCGGCATCACGACGCCGAACTCACCCTCGGCACGCTCAAGCAGCGCCTCGCGCAGCTCGCACACCTTGGCATGCAGCTCGCGGCACAGACGACGCGCGATGAGTCGGTCGTCGAGGGCCACCTGGTCGTTGCGGGAGCGACCCGTGTGCAGGCGGCCGCCCGCCGCGCCGATGCGCTGCGTGAGCGACTTCTCCACCGACATGTGGATGTCTTCGTCGTTGATGTCGAAGTCGAAGTTGCCGGCAGCGATGTCGGCGCCCACCTCGTCGAGACCGGCACGGATGGCGTCCGCGTCTTCCTGCGAGATGACGCCCACCTGCGCAAGCATCTTGGCATGCGCCTTGGAGCCCTGGATGTCCTCGGCCCACATGCGCTTGTCGAAGGGCAGCGACGCGCCATAGCGCTGGAGGAACTCAGCAGGCTGGGCCTCGAAACGGCCGCCCCACAGAGCCTTGTTGGGGGATGCGTTTTCCATTCCTCTAAGCCTCCTCGGTTGGGGCGAACGTCTCGGGATGCATGTCGCAACGACGCTTGTAGGCGGCGAGCAACCAGGTCAGAGCGATGAGGCAGACAGGCGCAACAATCATGTCTGCCAGCAAAAACGTCATGGCGAGCATTAGATGGTGCCTTCGTTGCCGGTGTCCTTGCGATGCTTGGCCCAAACCTTGCTCGGCAGGCCCCACTGCTCGATGAAGCCGGCGGCGGAGTCGCGGTTGAAGGTATCGCCCTCATCGTAGGTGGCGAGGTTGTAGTCGTACAGCGAGTACTCTGAGCGGCGGCCCACCACGGTGCAGGTGCCCTTGATGAAGCGCAGCTTGATCTCGCCGGTCACCAGCGTCTGCGTGGAGGCAAAGAAGGCGTCGAGGGCCTTCTTGAGGGGCGAGAACCACAGGCCATAGTACACAAGCTCGGCCCACTTGTGCTCCAGGCCCAACTTGTAATGGAGCAGCTCACGCTCGAGGCACAGGTCTTCGAGGGCCTTGTGGGCCGTGATGAGAGCCAAGCCGCCGGGGACCTCGTAGCACTCGCGGCTCTTGATGCCCACGAGACGGTTCTCGATCTGGTCGAGGCGACCGTAGCCGTTGCGGCCGGCGATGGCGTCGAGCTTGACGATGACGTCCTGGACGCTCATCTTCTCGCCGTCGAGCGAGCAGGGCTTGCCGCCCTCGAAGCCCACGATGACGTCCTCGGGGGTGTCGGGGCAGTCGGCGAGGTCGGCCGTGGTCTCCCAGATGTCCGCGGGAGGCTCGTTCCAGGGATCCTCGAGCACGCCGCACTCGATGGCGCGGCCCCAGAGGTTGTCATCGATGGAGTAGGGCTTGCCGTTCTTGGCGGCCACCGGGATGCCGTGGGCCTCGGCGAAGGCGATCTCCTGCGGACGGGTGTGGAGGTCCCACACGCGCACGGGGGCGATGACCTTGAGGTCGGGGTCGAGTGCCTGAACGCTGACCTCGAAACGCACCTGGTCGTTGCCCTTGCCGGTGCAGCCGTGGGCGATGTAGGTCGCGCCGTACTTGTGGGCGACCTCAACGAGCTTGGCGGAGATCAGCGGGCGCGAAAGGGCCGACAGCAGCGGGTACTTGTTCTCGTACAGGCCGTTGGCGGCGATGGCCTTGCAGCACATGTCCTCGCAGAACTCGTCGCGCACGTCCATGACGATGGACTCGATGGCGCCGCAGTTCAGGGCCTTCTGGCGGGCGAACTCGAGGTCGGCGCAGTCCTGTCCCACATCGACGAGCAGGGTGATGACGTCGAGGTCGCGCTCGTTGATGAGCCACTGGATGCAAACAGAGGTATCGAGACCTCCCGAGTATGCGAGTACGCACTTCTCACGTGCCATGGTAGAGCTCCCTTCCACATGCTCCGGCTATGTCGGGGCGACGATAGACAACTTTTGTTTCGAGCAGGAAACCAACGCTAGGGGCGCACGCCTCGCAGGCGGTTGACCATCTTCTCGAAGGACACTGCGGCCTCCTCGGAGCGCGCGACGACGAGGATGGTGTCGTCGCCGGCAACCGACCCCAGGACATCCTGCAAATCGGCCGCGTCAAGCGCAGCAGCAACGCCCTGGGCCGTTCCCGTGGACGCCTTGACAACCACGAGGTTGCCGGCGTGCTCCACCGAGGTGACCAGGTCGCACACCATGCGCTGAAGGCGCAGGTCCTCGGCGAGAACGTAGACGCCCTCGGGCAGCTTGCACAAGCCCATCTCGGCGATGTCACGGGAGACGGTGGCCTGCGTGCAGTTGAAACCGCACGCGCTCAACCGCTCGACGATGTCGCGCTGGGTCTGGGTGGACTCGGTGCGCACTATCTCGCGGATGGCGGCCTGCCTTTCCTCACGACCCCTCATGCATGCCACCTCCCGGCGACGGCCTCGGCCGCCTCCAGGGCTGCAGCAGGTGCGGGGACGCCCATGAGCAGCGACATGACGGCCTTCTGGGCATGCAGACGGTTGCCCGCCTCATCGTAGATGACCGAGTAGGGGGCGCGCATCACCTCGTCGGTGACTTCCTCGCCGCGGTGCGCGGGCAGGCAGTGCATGAAGAGGGCACCCTCGGCAGCATGGGCCATGAGCTCGGCGTTGACCTGGTAGCCCTGGAAGGCCGCGACGCGCATGTCATGCTCGGCCTCGTCACCCATGGAGGTCCAGGTGTCGGTGAGCACCACGTCGGCGCCTTCGACAGCTGCAACGGGATCACGCATGAGCTCGAGCGTAGCGCCCGTGCCGTACTTGTCCGCGGCAGCCTGGCACTGCGCAAAGACCTCGGGGTCGACCTCGTAGCCCTCAGGAGAGGCGATGCGCACGTGCATGCCGCACAGGGCGCCGCCCTCGAGGTAGGTGTTGGCCATGTTGTTGCCGTCGCCCACATAGGTGAGCTTGAGGCCCTCGAGCTGCTTGCCATGTTCCATGATGGTGAGGAAGTCGGCCAGGATCTGACAGGGATGATAGGCATCGGTCAGCGCGTTGATGACCGGCACGTCGGCGCAGGCAGCGACCTCTTCGATCTTGGACTGGGCAAACGTGCGCAGCACGATGCAGTCGTAGAAGTTCTGAAGCACCTTCACGGTGTCCTCGACCGTCTCGCCGCGCGAGAACGCCGAGTGGTCGTCGGCCATGACGCCGGGGTGGGCACCCAGGCGGTAGGCACCGATCTCGAACGAGTTGCGCGTGCGCAGCGACGGCTTCTCCATGATGATGGCGACGGCCTGGCCGGCAAGCGGCGCCTCGTGGATGCCAGCGGCCCAATCAGCCTTCTGGCACTCGGCGGTCTTGAGGATAAGGGCGACCTCGGCGGGAGTGAGGTCAAGCAGGCGAAGCAGGTCCCTGCCGGCAAGCGTTTGGTCCATGGTTCCCCCTAACTGAGTAAACGGCGCCCGCAAACCATACTCGGGGCGCCGCACGGCGAATGCTGTTCGTTGTCGAACGTGAGAATAATACGCATATAACACAGGACGATGTTTGAATTCGGCCCATTCATGCAAATTCAATATTGAGATTGGAGGATTTATTCATAAAAACGAAATAGAGTTCTGCAGCCGCGTGCAATGGAAAGCACTGGGAGCACATCGCGAAAGCATCAGGGGCACATCGTCGCCCGACCGTTACATATTACAATAGTTGCCGACCGAACCGCCGCCAATCGGACCACACAGAAACGACCTGCCATGTCTCAACACAATGTCTTGGAATACCTTGAGCGATGCGCCCTCGCGCGCGCGAACGCGTGCGCGGTAAGCGACGAGCACGCCCGGCTCACCTACCGCGAACTCCTCGACGAGGCGCGTTCGCGCGGCTGCGCCCTGGCCGCTCTCGGTGCAAGTGCGCAGCCCGTCATGGTGTTCATGGAGAAGAGCGCCCGCACGCTCGCGACGCTCCTGGGCACCCTGTACGCAGGCAGCTTCTACGTGCCCGTCGACCCCGCCGCACCTGACATGCGCCTGGCCAGCATGTATGCCACACTCGGCAACCCCCTTGTCGTTGTGGACGACACGACCCGCGAGCGCGCCCGCGCAGCGCTCCCTAACGCAAGGCTCGTCGAGGCAGACGGCCTGGCCGCGCAGGTCGACACCGCCCTGCTTGAGCGCATTCGCGCCCACGTGCTCGACTGCGACCCTGCCTATGTCCTGTTCACCTCGGGTTCCACCGGGGCGCCCAAGGGCGTGGCGGTGAGCCACCGCGCCATCATCGACTTCATCGACACCTTTACCGCGACGTTTGGATTTACCTGCGACGACGTCTTCGCGAACCAGGCGCCGTTTGACTTCGACGTCTCGGTCAAGGACATCTACAGCGCGCTTGCCACCGGCGGCGAGCTGGCCATTGTGCCCCGCAGGCTCTTCTCCCAACCCGCAGCGCTCGTCGAGTACGTGGACGCCTGCAACGCGACCGTCATGACCTGGGCGGTGGCCGCGTTGTGCCTGGTGAGCAGCCTGCATGCCCTCGACGGGCAGGGCCTGCCCCATGTGCGTCGCGTCCTTTTCAGCGGCGAGGTGATGCCTCTCAAGCACTTGGCCATCTGGATGGAACGCCTGCCCCTAGCCCGGTTCGTGAACCTCTACGGCCCCACCGAGATCACCTGCAACTGCACCTACCACGAGGTTGAGCGTGGGCGCGCCTATGACAAAAGCCTGCCGCTGGGACGTCCCTTCGCCAACCGACAGGTGATGTTGCTCGACGGTGACGACCGCCTCGTCACACAGCCCGGCATCCAGGGCGAGATTTGCGTGTGTGGCGCCTCGGTGGCGCTGGGCTATTACGCCGCCCGCGAACAGACCGAGCGCGCCTTCGTGCGCAATCCCCTGCAGCAAGCGTTTCCCCAGGTCATGTACCGTACAGGCGACATGGGCGCATACGACGGCAACGGCGACCTCTTCTTCTGCGGGCGCAAGGACAACCAGATCAAGCACATGGGCCACCGCATCGAGCTCGAGGAGATCGAGGCGGCGTTCGAGCGTTGCGAGGGAGTAACGCGCTGCCGTTGCTCGTTCGACCCCGAGAAGAGCCGCATCCACGCCTTCTACGAGGGGGATGCCGACTCGAGCGAGCTTCTAGCCCGCATTCATGAGGAGCTCCCCGTTTTCATGCACCCGGCAAGCCTCGAGCATGTGGACGAGATGCCCCTCACCAAGAACGGCAAGGTCGACCGCCGCGCCATGCTCGACGCCTACCTCGCCGAGCAGCAGCGTCTCAAGGAGCTGCGCCGTCAGGCCCGCGCCCAGAGAAAGAAGGAAGTCAATGCGTAACGATGAGCTCTTGGGATATGCCCGCACCTTCGGCACGCCCCTTTATGTGTTCGACGGCCGCGTCCTGGAGAAGCGCCTTGAGCGCCTGCGCTCGGCTTTGCCCAAAAACGTTGAGCTCTGCTATGCCGTGAAGGCCAACACGTTCATCATTCCCCTGCTCGCAGGCTCGGTCGAGCGCCTCGAGGCCTGTTCGACCGGCGAGGCACGCATCTGCCTGGACGCCGGAGCCCAACCAGATGCGCTCGTGGTGTCGGGCGTGAACAAAGACGCCCGCTTCATGGACGAGCTCATTGGGTCGGGCATGCCCGTCGGGCGCTACACGGTCGAATCGCGTCTGCAGTTCGACATGCTGCTTGAGTGCGCCCGTCGACACGACGTGCGCATCCCGGTCCTGCTGCGTCTCACGAGCTCGAACCAGTTCGGCCTGGACCAGGCAGAGCTCGTGGACATCGTGGCGACCCACGGAAGCGACCCGAACCTGGACATCTGGGGCGTGCAGTACTTCTCGGGCACGCAGAAGACCTCGACCAAGCGGCTGGCGCGCGAGCTTCGCCAGGTGCGCAAGGTGATGGACAGGCTTGAGCAGGAATGCGGGTTCACATGCCGCGAGCTCGAGTTCGGCCCGGGCTTTCCCGTACAGTACTTCGAGGAAGACGCCTTCGACGAGGATGCGTTCCTGGCAGAGTTCGCCTCCCAGCTCGAGGACTTCGCCTTCGACGGACCCATCGTCCTTGAGCTGGGGCGCAGCATCGCGGCCTCGTGCGGCACGTTCCTCACCGGCGTGGCCGACGCCAAGGTGAACGACGGGCAGCGCTACGCCATCGTGGACGGCGGCATGAACCACCTCGTCTACTTCGGCCAGTCGCTCGCCATGCGCGACCCCAAGTGCGCCCTGCTCGACTACGAGGGGCGCGCGGTGCATCCCGTGGAGCCTTGGAACGTGTGCGGGTCGCTCTGCTCGGTCAACGACATCTTGGCCAAGCAGCTCCCCTTCCCCGGACTTGAGGTCGGCGACGTCCTTGCCTTTGAGAACACCGGCGCCTACTGCATGACCGAGGGCATATCGCTCTTCCTGAGCCGTGAGCTGCCGCGCGTGTGCCTGGTGGGGGCGGACGGCCAGGCCAGGCTCGTGCGCGACGCCCTGCCCACCTACCCCCTCAACTCCCCGCATGCCTAGGCGCGCAGGCGCACATCATACGGCCGTGTTTTGTCAGTAAAACCGCATACCTGAACACCCACAGTCTGGCCGTATATGTCTCTAGCTGGTAAAATATGCCCGCCCTGACCCGCATGGGCCCACTACTCAAAGAAAGGCGCACCATGGACGAGATCATTGAAATCCTGGAATCCCTCAAGCCCGGCGTGGACTATGAAACCGCCGACAACCTCGTAGACAGCCGCGTGCTGGACTCTCTGACGATCCTGGCCCTCGTGCCCGAGCTCGAGGACGCCTTCGACGTGACTATCCCCGCCGTGGAGATCGTGCCTGCCAACTTCAACTCCGTCCAGGCCATTGACGCCCTCGTCGCACGCCTGGTCGAAGAAGACGCATAACCGCTGGGCTGGGCCGCACCTTGGACTTCTCCCTTCACTCGTACTTCTCGATTCTGTATATCGTCGCCTTCCTGCCCATCGTTCTCGTCGCCTACCAGGTGGTAGCACAGCGACTGCGGTGGGCGGTCTTGTTGGTGGCGAGCTATGCCTTCTTCTGGGCCATCTCCAGCAAGCTCATCGTCTTCATCCTGATCTCGACGGTGAGCGTGTACCTGGCCGGGCGCAAGATGGGCGCGCTCTTCTCCGAGCGCGACGGCCTCATCGCCCAGGACAAGACGCGCAAGAAGGAGCTCAAGAAGCTCTACCAAAAGAAGGCGCGCCTTGTGTGCGGCCTGGGGGTCGGCTTCAACCTGCTCCTGCTTGCCTGCCTTAAGTACCTGGTCTTCTTCGGCGAGGTGGCAGGGTCGCTTCTTGCGCTCTTAGGCCTGAACATGCCCGTGGCGGTGCCTTACATCGGCGTGCCCATCGGCATCTCGTTCTACACGCTCATGGCGGCGTCGTACCTCTTCGACATCTATCGCGGCACCATCGCACCCGACACCAACCTGGGCAGGATCGCGCTTTTTCTGAGCTTCTTCCCCCAGATCATGGAAGGCCCCATCTGCCGTTATGGCCAAACGGCCGAGCAGCTCTGGGCCGGCACCCCCATAAACAAGGACAACCTCTACCGGGGCAGCGTGCGCATCCTTTGGGGCTTCGCCAAGAAGATGATCGTCGCCGACCGCCTCAACCTGGTGGTCAAGCCCATCTTCGCTGACTACACGTCCTACGACGGCGGCGTGGTTGCGGCGGCGGCCGTGCTCTATACCCTGCAGCTGTACTGCGACTTCTCAGGCTGCATGGACGTCGCCCTGGGCACCGCCCGCATCTTCGGCATCGCCCTGCCCGAGAACTTCCGCCATCCCTTCTTCTCCCGCACCGCCTCGGAGTTCTGGCTGCGCTGGCACATCACGCTCGGCTCGTGGCTGCGCGACTACATCTTCTATCCCCTGTCGCTCAGCGCCCCGATGAAGTCGCTCACCAAAGCGGCCCGCCATCGCATCGGCAACCGCTACGGCCCGCTTTTGGCAGGCTCGGTCACGCTCTTCTGCGTGTGGTTCGCCAACGGCCTGTGGCACGGCGCAGGCTCGCAGTACATCTTCTTCGGCCTGTACTACTTCGTGATCATCCTTTTAGGCGGCCTGGTTGAGCCCCTCGCCCAGTCGGTGTGCGGCAAGCTCCACATCAACCGCGAGGGCACGGCCTGGCGCACGTTCCAGTGGCTGCGCACCCTCGTCGTGGTCTTCGTGGGCGAGCTCTTCTTCCGCGCCGAGGGCATGGACGCCGGCCTCTACATGTTCGGCCAGCTCGTGGGAAACTTCACGCTTGAGTCGTTTGCGAACGGCACCTTCATGGCCATCGGCCTCACCTTCCCCTCGGTCACCACCGAGGTCGTGGGCCTGTGCCTGCAGGACTATGCCGCCGTGGCGGCGATGGTCGTCGTCATGACGATCGTGGCCGTCATTGAAGAGCGCGGCTGCTGCATCACGGAGCGCCTCGCGCACAAGAACCTCGCCGTGCGCTGGGTCGTGCTGTACGCACTCATCATCGCCATCGTCATCTTCGGCTCTTACGGTGTGGGAACCGCGCCGCTCGACCCGATCTACGCCCAGTTCTAACGAGGTACCATGACCGATTCTGCTGCACCCAAACCCTCGAAGCTCGCCAGCTTCTTCAAGTACCTGGGCCTTTCGGTCCTGTTTTGCGCCATCCTGTGGGGGATGCTCGTCGGCCTGGGCCACATCCTGCAACCCAAGGGCAACTCCAAAGACGATGGCCTCATCGAGTCACGCGCTTATGGTTTCCTTGCCGAACCCGACGACTCCCTCGACGCGGTGTTTTTGGGCGACAGCCTTGCCTCGACGGGGTTCTCCCCCATGCGCATCTGGGGCGATGCGGGCGTCGCGAGCTTCGTGTGCTCGGTCAACGGCGAGCAGGTGAGCTATGCCTACACCATGCTGCGCGATGTCTTTAAGACCCAAAAGCCCCAGGTAGTATTCCTGGAGACCGAGATGCTCTACAACCCCTTCTCCGTGGGGAAGGTCTTCAAGCAGTTCGTAAAAGACCAGTTCACCGTTGCCGAATACCACCATCGCTGGAAGGAGCTCACGCTTGAGGACTTCACCGGACAGGTGAAGTACGACAAGGTGAGCAACTTGAAGGGCTCCAACCCCAAGGCGCTGTGCGAACCTGCCGACACGTCCTGCTACATGCTTCCCAGCGACGAGGTTGAGCTTCCCGGCAAGCTCAACCTGATGTTCCTGCGCGCCCTTGCCGACCTTTGCGAGGAGAACGGGGCTCAGTTCGTGCTCGTCGCGACGCCCCACACGCGCGACTGGAACTACGCGCGCCACAACGGCTGCGCCCAGATTGCGCAGGACCTGGGCATCGGCTTCATCGACATGAACACGGAGCCCATAGCCAGCGAGGTGGGCATCGACTGGTCGCAGGACGCACGCGACGCCGGCATCCACCTGAACTACCACGGCATGAACAAGGTGAGCGACTGGATGGCCTCATACCTCTCCGAGACGCTGGGCCTGCCCGACCACCGCGGCGACCAAGCCTATGCCCGATGGGGCAAGTGCCTGGAAGAGTACGAGGAGTACATGGCGAAGGTTGCGAAAGACCCCGAGAAGTACGATATCCCAGGCGTGCATATGTATTAGCATGCGACGCCCCGCGGCAGCGCATGTGGAGTCACAGCTGAGGATACCAACGGGAGGGGCTTTGTCCCTCCCGTTGGTATATACTGCCCTCTTGGCGGAGTGGGCCAGACGGCCGCGCTGGAGATGCCATGGCATCTCGGTGAGGAAAGTCCGGGCTCCACAGGGCAGGATGCCGGCTAACGGCCGGGCGGGGCGACCCGACGGACAGTGCCACAGAAAAGAAGACTCCCGCTGGGGGCTTGCCCCGAGCGAGAAAAGCTGAAACGGTGCGGTAAGAGCGCACCAGCGCGTCGGTAACGGCGCGGCTTGGCAAACCCCATCCGGAGAAAGGGCAAATAGGAACGCCATGGGTCGGCCCGGCCCGCGTTCGGGTTGCTCGAGAGTGAGGCCTGCGGCAACGTAGGCAGAAGATAAATGGTCGTCCAACGACAGAACCCGGCTTATCGGCTCGCTCCGCCAATACACAGGTTGATGCGTCGCATCCCTGGGGCCCCAGGTGTTGGGCCCGTGCTCAAACAGCTTCGAAAAGAAAAAGGCCCCGGTTGGGGCCTTTTTCTTTTCTGCAGAACTGCGCGCGGACCCAACACCTGGGGCCTTGCTCATCTTCCAACCTGCTGGAAACACCTATCTTTCCCAACGTGAACAAAAAGTTGGAGGCGCAGGCTGGCTGGGTGTGTGCGCGACAGGCAGACACTGCGCGCGGGCCCACACCTGGCGCCTTGCGCGGCTTTCAGCCTATTGGGAGACGCCTTTCTTTCCCGGCGCGGATGAAGAGCTGGGGCTTAGGCGAGGGACTTGAGGGCGGAGATGAGGGTGTCGACGTCGGAGGTGGTGATGGTGAGCGGAGGCAGAAGTCGCAGGACGTTGTTGTTGCAGGCGTTGGCGACGATGTGGCGCTCCATGAGAGCATCCACCACGTCGTGGGAGTCATGGGCAGCGTCGAGGGTGGCGCCCACCATGAGGCCCTTGCCGCGCACCTCGGTGACATAGGGCACGCCGGCCAGCTGCTCGCACAGGTAGGCACCCACGGTCTGGGCAGCCTCGTCAAGCTTGCGGTCACGCAGCTGCTCGAGCGTGGCGCGAGCCGCCGCCATGGCAAGCTGGCCGCCGCCGAACGTCGATCCCTGCATGCCGGGCTTGAGCACCTGGGCGGCCTCGCCGCGCGCCACACAAGCGCCGCACGGCACGCCCGAGGCGATGCCCTTGGCCAGGGTGAAAATGTCGGGCACGACGCCCTCCACCGTCTGGAAGCAGAAGGGCTTGCCGCAGCGGTACAGGCCCGTCTGCACCTCGTCGAAGATGACCAGGCAGTTGTTGGCGTCGGCGAGCTCGCGCACATGCTTCAGGTACTCGTCGCTCAGCGGCCACACACCGCTCTCGCCCTGGATGGGCTCCATCATGATCGCGCACACATCTGGGCCCATGGCTGCGTCGAGTGCGGCGCAGTCGTTGGCGGGCACGGCGCGGAAGCCCACCGGCAGCGGCTGGAAAGGCTCCTGGAGCCAGTCCTGCGCCGTGGCGGCCAGCGTCTCCATGGTGCGGCCGTGGAAGCTTCCCTTGAGCGTGATGACAGTCTGGCACTCCGGGCCCTTGTGCTCGATGGCCCAGCGGCGCGCCGCCTTCATCGCGCACTCGTTGGCTTCAGCGCCGGAGTTGGCGAAGAACGTCTTCCAGCCATACTCCTCCCCTGCCAGGCGGCAGATCTCCTGGGCGACCTCACCGCGATTCTCGGCGTAGAAGTAGTTGGAGGTCTGCAGCAGCTTGCCAGCCTGCTCGGCAATGGCGGCCGTCACCACAGGGTCGGCGTGACCCAGCGGGCACACGGCAATGCCGGCGAGAAAGTCGAGGTATTCGGCGCCCTCGTCGTCATAGAGATGAACGCCCTTGCCGCTCACAAAGAGCTTCGAGCGGCCATAGGTGTGCATCACGTAGGTGGCATCGAGTTCGCGGGCCTTGTTCAGGGCTGCGCCCATGGTAGTTCTCCCATCTCAAAAGTGTCATAGGGGCGGCTGCGACCGCAATGCGTATGTACCCGCACGCTTT
>UQBS01000027.1 GCA_900539345.1 uncultured Coriobacteriaceae bacterium
GCCCGTCTGGGGATCCTGCCCGGCCATGCCGGAAAACGACCCCTCGAACAAATCGTGCAGCACGCGAGGCGTGACCTTTTTCAGCACGACGGTGTTGGAGAAGGGGAACGTCGCCACGAGGTTGCCCATCGAAACCATGCCGCGGGCGAACGCCTCGCGAATGCCACCGCCGTTCTCCACAGCGACAACCGGCATACTCTCCAGCCCCTCACCTTCGAGGTAGGCACCTGCTGCCGCGCGAAACGCGTCGCACACGACATCACCCAGGTTCGTCTCCACCGCGCGCGTGGGAGCGGAGATGGCACTCTCGGAGAGCCATCCGGCCCAAAGCGTGGTAGGCGTATCGAAGAGCGTCTGCGCCATGAGCGCGTCTTGCTCGGCGCTGACCTCGGCAAGAACCTCGGTCACCTCGGGGGCAGGATCCGTGGCCTGCGCCACGGTCTCGGGGTCGAGCAGCTCCTCGATGGCGGAGACCGAACCGTCGGCATCAAACGCAAGCGTCAACTTGCCGACGTTTGCCAGATTGCAGCCCGTCTGCGCAACAAGCACGCCGTTGACCTCGATGTTCTCAACCGTGTGGCTGTGGCCGTCCACGATGGCGCAGAGCTTGGCAGCCTCTTCGGGCTCAAGCTCGGCGGCCAGGTCCACAGCACGGCACGATACGGGGCCGTCGCCCAGGTGGCACAGGGCCACAATGGCGTCAACCCCCTGCGCGGCAAGATCGGCAATGCAGCACCGGGCCGTCTCGACCTCGTCTTCAAACTGCAGGCCCTCCACATTTGCCGGGGAGGTGCTGTGGCTGGTAGAAGCGGTGGTGATGCCGAAGACGCCGATGTGACGACCGCCGCACTCCAGCACCGCAGTTGCGCCGTCGCCGCATGCGCCCACGCCCACCAGCAGCGCGTCACCTGAGTCCTTGCGCACAACATTGGCGCTCAGCATCGGAAACTCGGCCGCCTCGGCATTTGTGAGCAGCACTTCCTGGCCGAAGTCGAACTCATGGTTGCCCAGGCACATAGCGTCGTAGCCTGCGGCGTTCATGAGCTCGATGGCAGAGGCGCCCTTGGAAAGCGACACGACCGGCATGCCCTGCGTCACATCGCCTGCATCAACCAGCAGGCTGTTGGGGGTGGAGGCGTGCAGGGCCGCCACGTAGTCGATGCCAACGGCTGAAGAACCGTCCCCCTGCAGGTGGCCGTGGACGTCGTTCGTGTGGTAGATGACGACCTGGTCGGCGCGGGCGCTCTCACCAGCGAGCACCTGGCCCCGCCCCAGCGGCGCCACGCCAGACGCGGCCGCCAGCGCCGCCGCCCCACACGCACCCGCGACCACAGCGCGGCGCGTGGGACGAGACAGAGTGGCACCAATTGCAGGGATAACATCGAGGAAGCGGTTATCAGTCACGGCGGCTCAGCTCCTTCAGTTTGCGCGCCCAGCAAAGCCAGAAAACCAGCCAAGCGCATCGCGTGTTGGCAGCATGGTAACAAGTCTTGGCTGCCACAGACATCAAAAGAAGGTGCGAGAAACGTAAACGGTTTGTCCGCAATCGAAACGTGAAACCCTCATCCCGTGCACCCCTCGCGTCTCTCGTGCACCCCCCCCACGCACCTCACGTGCACCAAAGTCGCACCTTTTTGGCAACTCGTCGGCAAGGCGGCTGCGGGCGATACTGACCTCGTCAAATGCGCGGGACAAAGAAAACCGCGCCAACGAGAAAGGACATCGCATGAGCTACCTCGACGAACTTGGACACATCTTCTCTGGCGTGGAGAACAGCCGCGACGACGAGGCTGGCGCTGAGACCCCCCTCGAGTGTGCCCGCCGCCAGATCGACGCCGTGCGCACCCCCTACTGCGAGGGTCCGGAAGGCACCTTCCGCACCTGCGGCAACCGTCATGGCTGCGGTTTCGCCGAGGCGATGGCAGTCGTCAACCCCGCCACGGGCCTGGCGACCGTCGATATCGCAATGAACCAGCGCATCTCGCCCGAGCTCATGAAGGTGACAAAGAAGCTCTTCCGCCGCCTTAACGCGAGCTTCATCGTGGCCGGCCTCATGGTGGATGACGAGGGTTGGCTGCACTTCCGCCCCGAGGAGCCCGTCGACCTTGCCCACGGTGGCGACCTGGCCGACTGCCTGGGCAAGGGTCTCTCCACCGTGCACGCCTATGCCAACGTCGCCTGCCAGCTTGAGGCAGGCCGCGACCCCTGGGACATTCTGCACGCCGACAAAGAGGACGACGACTCGAGCAGCGATTCGAGCGACGATTTCCTCGCCACGCTGCGCCGCCTCATGGACAACGACTAACGCACCCTACGAAACCGTAACGGTTTCATCTGTCACCACCCATCAACACACAACACAACCAACCCCACAGGAGGCACACCATGCTTATCAACGCTGAGAAGAACGAGACCGGCCTCGTCGGCAAGGAGATCGCCGGAGCGACCTGGCGCGCCGCGGACGGCGACAGCGTCTACGCCATCTTCCGCCTGCAGCACCTGAGCTGCGGCGTCACCATCGAGAAGGGCTCCCAAACCCCTTACCTGCGCTTCACCCCGAGCGTGCAGATCCCCCGCGAGGCACGCCGCGGATTCGAGCGCTTCCAGTTCGAGTGCGACGACGAGGAGATGATCGACCTCTCCTTCGACCCCAAGGACGGCGAGGTCGTCTTGCGCCGCGACATCCGCGACTACGAGCCCCAGACCATCGAGCGCACCCTGATGCCCGAACTCACCTGGTTTGACGAGCACTTCTATCCCCTCGTCATCGACTACGTCGCAAGCGTGTATTCCAAGAAGGAGGCCTAACGACCATGGCGACGCGTGCTGCTCAATACTTCGCCGGCATGTTCGACGTGGGCGCCGAGCCCGACTGGGAACGCGTCGCCAAATCCGTCGATCTGCTGGCTGCAAACGACGTGCGCATCGAGTGCCTCTCGGCCGTGGCGGGCGAAGGAGGAAAGATGCGCGTGCCCTTCTTCGCCCGCTCGGGACGCCTGCGCGAACATCTCGATGGATCCGCCGACCCACGCGGGCTCATCGAGGCAATGTGCCCCTTCAAGCTCGACTCGTACAAGCGACTTGACCCCAAGACCGCAGGCACCTTCGCCCTCAAAGCGATGGTGAAGCTCTCGAACGACAACCGCGACACGGGCATCACCAAGCCCTCCGACCTCAAGCCGCGCCCCAAGCCCTCCGCCAACCCCGACGACGCGTTCAAGGGGCTGATCGGCCTCAACACGCAGCGCGACATGCTCCGCAAGGTGAGCGCCCTGGTGGCAAAGCACGGCCGTGACTCGGTGGAATGCCTGCACATGGCGTTCACGGGAGCCCCCGGCACCGGCAAGACCGAGCTCGCCCACCGACTTCTCGCCCACCTCGACGCGCTCGGCGTCACCGACGGCACGGGCACCTTCGTGAAGGCGACGGCGGCCGACCTCGAGGCTCCCTACCTGGGCCAGACGCCCGGCAGGACGCGCGCCGTGGTGGAGCGCGCCGTGGGCGGGGTCCTCTTCATCGACGAGGCGTACTCGCTGCTGTCGGGCGGCGACTACGGCCAGGAGGCCATCGACACGCTCGTGGAGATGCTCGAGGCCGAGCGCGACAAGCTCGTGTGCATCATCGCCGGCTACCCCGAAGACATCGAGCAGCTCTTCCAGCGCAACTCCGGCCTGCGCGACCGCTTTGGCCTGCGCGTCACGTTCAACGACTACACGACTGCCGAGCTCACGCAGGTCTTCGACCTCTTCGCGCGCCACCACGGGTTCGCCGTGGACCCCGACGCCCATGCCGAGCTCGTGCGCTGCCTGGAGGGCCTGCGCAACAAGCGCGACTTCGCCAACGCCCGCACCGCCCGCCGCCTCTTCGACCGCGCCGCCATGGAGTGCGCCGTGCGCTGCGACCGCCCCCTCATCGAGGCTTGCGACCTGCGCGCGGCCTACAAGCAGCCCGACCTGGGCGGCGCCGATGGGCAGCGCACCGTGGGCTTCGCAGGATAAGCCAGGCAAGGCGCACCGAACTCGCACCATTTCGGCGTCTCGTCGGGCGCCGCGCACGGGTCCATAGTGGCCTTGTCCAACGCGCCTGGGGGCGCACGATACGAAAAGAGAGCGCATATGAGCAACGACATCCCCCGCAAGGTCATGCAGACCATCCATCGCGACGCCCACCATCCCTGGATGGTGATCGGCCTCGTCATCCTCGTGGCCACCGAGGCCGCCGACTTCGTGCTGAGCTACACCGCCTGCGAGCTGCTGCTTGGTGGCAACCTCACGGGCGCCGGCCTCACGACCGCCGCCGAACGCGCCCAGGGCCTGACCGCCGGCATTGAGGCGCTCGTGGTGGCCGCCATCGCCTCGGCCCTCATCCTCGTCATCCCGATGATCGCAGGCCGCAAGAACAGCAAGGCGATACTCGTCCTGCCCGCGGGACTGGCCTTGACCGTGGCGGCCATCCGCCTCTACGGCCAGCTCGCGGCCTCGGCCGGCGGCAATACGGCAGGCACAGGCATCGCCGCGGAGGCAATGGCGGGCTCAGCCACTGGCCAGATGGAGACCGCCGCACTGTTTGCCCTGCTCACGCTCGTATGCATGGTGTCCACCATTGCCCTCTCCTACATCTTGTCCCGTGAGATGCGCCGTTCCGCAGCCATCGAGAAGGAGGCGAAGCAGGCCTACGAGTACGACCTGCAGATAGCGCGCGCCAAGCTCGCCTCGACCCAGGCCGGCGAGAGGCTCAAGAGTGGCGAGGCCATCATCGACGCCGCGCTCCTCAAGGCGAAGGCCGAGATCGACGCACTCACCAACCGCTGGTAAACGACCTGAAGAAAGGAGCCCGTCATGATGAAGGGCCTTGATTGTCACCGCTGGTTCGCGGGACCCGCCAAGGTCGCCCTGTGCGCCTTGTGCGCCGCCCTTGCCCTGTTTGCCAGCGGTTGTTCTGGCGAGGACACAACGCCGTCCTCGGTCGCCATTGTGGCCAGCAACGTGTCCAACCAGGAGGTATACCCCTACGAGCTGCTGGACGACGCGCTCACCGAGGCAGCCTCGACCGGAGGCTGGGTCGACGTCCTCATCGCCGACGGCCACCCGCGCACCGTGCTCGAGGGCGGCGTCCAGTCTGCCGCAGCCTCTTCCACGGCGGCCCAGGTGCGCGCCACGCAGGCGCAGGCCATCGCCGAGGCGTTTGTCAGCGAAGCCGCGGGCGCTCAAGCACAGTGCGCCGAAACCGACGTCTTGGGCGGGCTGAGCGCCGCCGCCGCGTCGCTCGCCCAGGCACCCGGCTCGCACACCGTGCACCTCTTCTCAAGCCTTCTGTCTACCGCAGGCGTGGTGAACCTCGCTGAACATCCCGAGTGGGTAAGCGCCCCTGCGGGCAGCGACATCACGAGCAAGGAGCTTCATGCCCGCGTGGTCGAGCAGCTCAAGCCGCTGCTCCCCGACATGTCGTGCGTCTCGAAGGTCGTCATCTACGGCGCAGGCGTCACGGCCGGCGACCAAGCCGCCCCCAACACCGCCCAGACAAACGACCTCAAGGATCTTTGGAGCCAGATCTTGCTCGCCTGCGGCGTGGGCGAGGTGCAGTACGTGACAGCGCCCCTTTCGGGCAAAGAAACCGAAGGCGCGTACCCCGTGTCAACAGTGGAGCTGCCCCAAGTCACGGTCGACGTCGAGATTCCGCAGGCCCCCGAGTCCGAACCTGATCCCGAGCCGGAGCCGGAACCCGCGGCAGAGCCCGTCGCCATCGTCAATTTTGACGACACGACCGTTCCCTTCGTGCCTGACACGGCCGAGCTGGCAGACCCCGACGCCGCTCGCCAAGCTGTGGCCGAGCTCGCTTCCACGATGGCCAACTATCCCACCTCAACAGTCACGCTCGTGGGAAGCACCGCCGGGTGCCCTTGGCGTGAGGACCACGGCGTGTCACTGGGGCTCGAGCGCGCCCAGGCCGTGGCAAAGATGCTCACCGACGCCGGCGTCAGCGCCGAGCGCATCACCGTCATCGGCTTGGGAGACCAGTCGAACGACCTGGTCAAGCATGTGCCCGACATCCTGGCCGACGGCACGCAGGACAAGGATGCAGCCCAGCAAAACCGCCGGGTCGTCGCAATCGTCAGCCAGTAAGGCACCCACACGAGGAGGTCAACTATGAAAAGGCGCTACACCGTGTGCACGTTCACCGACGGCGTCACCAAGGTTCTCGAGGAGGCGCGCGACCACGCCAAGAACCACAACGGACGCCTTACCGACAACGAGGCCAGCGCCTACAAGGCACGCCTGGATGCCGCCGCCCACATGGACAAGGAGGTCCTGCGCAAGGCATTGGCCAAGGAGATCTATGGCGACGAGGAAGCGGCCGTGGAGTGCGAGGCAAGCATCCGCCAGCTTGAGGAGTCGCGCGAGCAGTGCCTGGCCCGACTCAAGCGCCTGCGCGAGAAGGAATTGGAGGTCGATTTGGATGACTAGCGCAATGGGGACCATCAAAGACCGCCAGAAGGTAAAGCCGCGCGGCAAGCTGGCGGCGCGTATCGCAGGCTTCTTCGACCGCCGCAAGGAGGGCAGCATCTCCGTTCACGACGGTGTGGCCACGAGCCAGTACCTGGCAGGCATCGAGTCACAGCGCAAAGGCCGCGTCGCCGAGGCGCTCCACGAGGCTGCGCAGATGTTCAGCGACGCCCGTGCCTGCACCGACGAGGCGCTCGGCACCTATGCGCTCAAGCTCGCCGACGCCCGCACGAGCAGGGACGCTCTGTATCTGTGCGAGCAGATCCGTGCAAAGGTGGGCTCCTCGGTAGACGAGGCCCTCTCGGCAAGCGAGCACGCGCAGACGCTGGCCTTGGTGGAGCAGCAGTGCCTCGACATCGTCTCGGCCACCTACCTGCGCGCCGCCCACCTCGACGCGACGGCGTCGGCGACCGCGACCTGCGCCGTGAGCAAGGCGGCCGAGGAGCTCGCGGCACAGGCCGTGGCGCTGCGTGCCGACTACGAGAAGACCTTTTCGCGCCACCTGCACCTCAACGACCACCCGTGAGCAAGAGATGCAGGCACATGGTATGGACCGGCATCTCTCGTCAGCTCAAAAACACCCGTGAGGGTGGGTCACCGACACATGGCATGGGCCTGCGGCCTCCATCAGCGCGGGAACGTCCATGAGCACACACCGCAAGCAAGAAGGACCTCCACCTCACCGAATTGTGAGCTGGAGGTCCTTGCCATAAAAATCGCCGGTAGATGGAATGAGCCCCACTAGGCGGCCCTGGCCCTACTCTTCTGTCAGCGGCATGTCGGTGACGCCGCCCTTGTGGCACAGCACCGAGTAGCGGCGCTCAATGGTCGTGCGGAACGCCGAACGCCCCTCAAGCATTCCGTAGGCACACCGATAGGCGACGAGAGCGTTGCGCACGCGCTCCCCGTTGCGGAAACCGTCGCGCTCGTCGGCCGCATCGCACACGAGCGCGTCAAGCGCCAAGGCCTCGCGGTACATGAAGTAGCCGATGTTGGCGCTGGGCTGAGCCTGTGCGGTGTTGCGCACGCCGCGCTGTGCCACACGAGCGATGAGCTCGTAATCCGTGCTGTCGCCCAGCACGTCGTCGAGCATCGTGACGCAACACTGCGGGGCAACGAGACTCGCCGTCGTGCCGTCGGCCAACGTCACCTTGCCGAAAATTGCACGCTCAAGCACTGCCTGCGCCTCTTCCACTCGGTTGGCATAGAGCAACAGCTCGGCCTCTTTGTCGTAACCACGCTCATCGCGCGGCAGGCAGCGCTGATAGTCACGCGCCACGGCAAGAGCGTCGTTAAGCACACCCTCAATGAGAGCAGGGTCGCACGAGTACAGGTACGCCTGGTAGTACTCGATGGTGAAGATGAAAAGGCGCCAGTTCCAAATGGCCTGAGGGATACGGCGAGCACGTTCGAGCAGTTCAGCACATGTGTCGAACTGCGCACAACCGTTTGCGGCCTGCAGGGCGGCCGAGATGAGGTCGACGTTGTAGGGATAGAGCTCCAAGGCACGACGCGACAGCTTGAGCGCGGTGTAGTAATCGCCGGCGCACAGGTAGGAGTTCATGTAGTTGAAGAACTCGGTCGCGGTACCGAAGACGTCGTTGCCCGGGTCGAGCACGCTGCGGGCAGCCTTGCGAAAGTAATCCCCTCCGCCCATGCGTCCCTCGGGCCCGTCGATGCACGACTCGGCCTCCTTGATCGACATGAACCTGGGCAGGTCGGCGGAGCACTCGTCGTCGCAAACAGCGTTCGAGTCGACATGGGCAGCCGACATGGATTTGAGCAGTTCAGCGAAATCATCCATGGGTGCAGTTCCTCTCACAGCGTTAATGGGCAAACAGAAGGCCGACCTCAGGGCACATCATAATGCGATTGAACCCCGAAATGCCGACAAGTCCCATGAGAACCAGGCAAAACAGGGCACGCGCCGCATCGCCGTCGGCATAGCGGGTGTAGAGCGAGAGTACACGAGAAAGCTCGGCACCCGCCGGGTAGCCAGACGGAGCAGCAAACAGCGAGTTAACGCAGGAAAAGACCTTGTCAGCGTCCATCGCGCCACTGGCCACAAGTGTCTCGCAGCTGCGCCGCATGGCTCGACACACAAGGCCCGAGTCACAACAAAGCTCCTGAGCAAGCGTCGCTTGCGCTCGAAGAGAAAGACCCTGCTCGCAGGCTTGGGTCAGGTCGGCATTCAAGGCAGGCGCGCCTAGTAGTCGCGCGGGAACAACGCGCACCAGAATCTCGACGCCGGTCTTGCCAAAGGCGCAGGACTCAAGCAGCTGCACGATACGCGGAAGGCCAATCTCCTCGCATGACGCAGTGGCCATACTCACATGAGAATCACAGTCGGCCCCGACAGCAGAAGGGCACGTTTGTGCAGGCAACGCGGCATTGTGGGCAGCGCCAGGCTCATGCCCCATCGCGCGGGTGGCAGGCGCCACCGTGCCGGTTGTGCGCCCCGCTGCAACCATTGCGGGTCCGTCCATGCTAAGCCCGCAATCGACTCCACGCGTGGTTGCAGCCGCGAGGTCGCAAGCAATCTGGCGCTCCGCCGAGCAAGTCTCGCTAGCCTCCCCGCTCCGCACACTCTCTCGCGACGCCGAATCGTCAAGCTTCCCCACCTTGTTGTAGGGCCGCGCCGTCTCGACGATCGCCTCCATCACGCGCTCGAGGCCCTCAGCGACCTCGCGGTCGTCGGCATCGGGACGGATGTTCTCCATAAGGGCCTTGACCTGCGGTGTGTAGGCGTTACTGGCCTCAAGGGACTGCTGTACCTTGAGCAGCGCCCCGTAATGGGACGCATGACCCTCGTCGGCGTACTTGCGAAACGCCCGGCAGTATTCCTTGGGGCCGAAGCCACTCGGCCAGGGTCGGTTGCGCTTGTAGATGTCTTCGACGTTGACGGGCGGCAGGCTGCTCGCCACGGCACTCGTCTGCCCCGCGGCCATCTCCTCCCCCAGCATGGCTCCAAGCTCGCGGCCGAGCGCCCCCCATGTCTTCATGCGGCCGCCGGCCAAGTCGTACAGCACGCGCAGCGCGGCGCTGTTCGTCATGATCGGATCGGTGCGCTTGCTCTTGTCTGTGCACCCCATCTTATATATACCTTCCCGTGACGCTCTCGGGGCAGGCCGCCACCTGCTCGGGAGTTCCCGCACACACAATGCGTCCGCCGAGGACGCCGCCGCCCGGTCCCATGTCCACGATGTAGTCAGCGTTGCGGATGACGTCGAGGTCGTGCTCGATGACGATGACAGTGGCTCCAGCCTGCACCAGGCGGTCAAACACACCAAGCAGCACCTGCACGTCAAGCGGATGCAGGCCAATGGTGGGCTCGTCGAACACAAAGACGGCGCCGGCCTGCGCCCGGCCCATCTCACTTGCAAGCTTGAGGCGTTGGGCCTCGCCGCCCGACAGAGCAGGCGTGGGCTCGCCGAGCGTGAGGTAGCCCAAGCCCAGGTCATGCAAGGTCTGCAGACGAGCTGAGACCTTCTTGATTCCCAGGCACGCGTCGAGTGCCTCATCCACGCTCAACTCCATGAGCTGGGGCAACGTGAAGAGCGCCCCACCGTCACAGCCTCGGTGAATATGCCAGGCCGCCTCGGCATAGCGGGAGCCACGGCAGTCGGGACACTCGATGTCCACGTCAGGCAGGAACTGCACATCGAGCGAGATGGAACCCGTGCCGTCGCAAGTGGGGCAGCGCAGCGACCCCGTGTTGTACGAGAAGTCTCCCGCCTTGAGGCCGGCCGCCTTCGCCTCGTCGGTGCGAGCGAAGGCGCGGCGCAGCTCGTCGTGCACGTCGGCATAGGTCGCCACCGTAGAACGCACGTTGGCGCCGATGGGCGTGGCGTCGATGAGCTCAGCGCGCATGATGCCCTCGGCGTCGATTGCGCGCACATGGGCGGGCAGAGGCTCCCCCGCCGCGGCGGCTTTGAGCGCAGGCACGAGCGTCTCGAGCACGAGGGTGGTCTTGCCCGAACCCGACACACCCGTCACGGCAACGAGTCTACCTCGAGGAATGTAAACGCTGAGGGGATGCACGGTGTGCAGGGCACCCGTCTCCAGATGGATGGTCCCCGCATCGAACATCTCGGAAGCAGTCACGCGATTGCGCGCATACATATGCATATCTTCATGCAAGAAGGGAGCAATGCGACTCTCAGGGCACGCGGCGACGTCTTCCACCGTGCCTTGGGCGATGACATGGCCACCGCCCGCGCCTGCCACCGGGCCCATCTCCACCAGGTGGTCGCACGCGGCAAGCACATGCGTGTCGTGGTCGACCACGACGACGGAGTTGCCGTCGGCCACGAGGTCGCGCATCACGCCGAGGAGGCCTTCGACATTTGCCGGGTGCAAGCCGATCGAGGGTTCGTCGAGCACATAGAGCACGCCGGTCGTGCGGTTGCGCACGGCACGGGCCAGCTGCACGCGCTGCCTCTCGCCGGTAGAGAGCGTGGCGCCGGCGCGGTCGAGCGAGAGATACCCCAGGCCAAGCTCCATAAGGCGGCGCGACACGTCGAGGAACGACTCACAGATGTTGCGCGCCATGGGCTGCATCGGCTCAGGCAGCTGCTCAGGCACATCGCGCACCCATGCCACGGCATCGTCGAGCGTGAGCGCACATGCCTCGGGCAACGTCAGGCCGCACACGCGAGGGCCCCTCGCACGCTCGGACAGTCGCGTGCCCGCGCAGTCGCGGCACGTCCCCTCATGCAGGAACTTGGCCACACGCGCCAGGCCTTTTTCGTCCTTGGCCTTGGCCAGGGCGTTCTCCACGGTGTACACAGCGTTGTAATAGGTAAAGTCGAGCTCGGCGAAATCGTCGCCCGACTTGGGGTGGTACAGGATGTGCTTCTTCACGGCCGGACCGTTGAAGACAATATCGCGCTCCTCGGGCGTGAGCTGGTTGAACGGCACGTCAGTGCGCACGCCCATCGCGCCTGCAACCTGCTTCATGAGGTCCCACATAAGGCTGCCCCAAGGCTTGACCGCGCCCTCGTCGATGGAGAGCGTCTCGTCGGGCACCAGGCTCGCGAGGTCCACCTCGCGCACCACGCCCGTCCCGCCGCAGGTGGGGCAGGCACCGCCCGAGTTGAACGCGAGGTCCTCGGCACTGGGCGCGTAAAAATCGCGCCCGCATGAGGCACACGCGATGGACTTGCCAGCCGCCACATTGAGCGTCGGCGCACAGCGGGTTCCGCAATGCGGGCATACGTGCTCGGCGCAACGCGAGAACAAAAGACGCAGGCTATTGAGCAGCTCGGTCATGGTACCAAAAGTCGAGCGCACACCCGGTACGGCAGGACGCTGATGCAGCGCGAGCGCCGCCGGTACATGCAGCACCTCGTCGACGCTGGCACGCCCCGCCTGCGTGAGGCGACGGCGCGTGTAGGTGGAGAGCGCCTCGAGATAGCGCCTGCTACCTTCCGCATAGAGCACGCCAAGCGCCAGCGAGCTTTTGCCCGAGCCCGACACGCCCGCCACGCCTACAAGCTCGCCTAAGGGAATGTCAATGTCGATGTCTTTGAGGTTGTGCACCCGGGCCCCGCGCACCTCGATGCACGTGGGGGTTTCGGCGTTTCTCGTCATAGTGACCGGTCCATTCTGTCGTGAAATCCGCGCAGCTCTGTGGCCCATTGTGCCATATCATGCGCTCACAGCACCCACGCCGCCCCTTTCTGCCTAAGAACGCCAGGCACAGAGAGACACGGTCTCCCATTGGCAACCATATATTTCAAATCGTCGAAATTCTATTGTCCTACTGTTTTGATAGGTATATCATCCGCCGCAATGATTCCGTGGCTGCGACTCGCGCGCACAAAAAGACAGGAGAGGGACATGGACATCACAAGAAAGTCATTCGTGAGCGGTGCTGCCGCGACGCTGGCACTGGGCTTTGCGGGCTTGGGCGTCTCACTGCCCCAAGCCCAGGCAGATGCAGCGGGCAAGATGTTCACGTTCGCCATCGGCGGCGACCCGGGCAACATGATCAACGTCGTCACCACGACCGACCGTTGGGGCTCCATGGTCGTGAAGGCCCTTTACTCGCCCCTGTGGATGTACAACGAGGACGGCGTGAACTACTTCCTCGCCGAGTCCTACGACGTCTCCGACGATGCCCTCACCGTGACGGCACACCTGCGCGAAAGCGTTACCTGGTCGGACGGCGAGCCCTTCACCGCCGAAGACGTCGTCTTCACCTTCAACACCATCGCCAACGAACCTTCCGCCTCGGCCTACGTCAACCTCAACTACGGCGAGCAGGGTGTGGTTGAAGCCACCGCCGTCGACGACCTCACCGTGGATTTCACCTTCCCCTTCGTCAAAGCAAACGCCGTGGAGATGCTCTCGGCCATCTTCGTCATGGCAAAGCACGTCTACGACGGCGTGGCCGACTTCGGCTCGAGCGAGCTTAACACCCAGCCTGTGGGCACCGGTCCCTTCACCTTGGCCGACTACCAGGCAGGTTCCTACGTCCAGCTCGCAGCCCGCCCCGACTATTTCTTGGGAGCCCCCAAGGTCGATTCGGTCGTATATCGCTTCGTGGCCAACGAGAACACCGCCATGCAAGCCATTCAAACCGGCGACGTCGACGCCTGGGTCGCCACACCCGCCACAGTCGAGCAGATTAACCTCGACGCGAACAACCTGGCACTGTACGCCTTTGACGAGGGCCGCATCGCTTACATGATGATCAACGCTCTGCGCGTTCCCGACCAGCGCGTGCGCCAGGCCTTCCTCTTTGCCCTCAACAAGGAGGAAATCGCCATCGCCTCCATGCTGAGCACCGAATACTATGCAGATGCCTGGACGTACCTGCCGCCCACGAGCCCCTGGGCCACCGAGGACGTCGAGAAGTACGAGCGCGACCTCGACAAGGCCCGCGCGCTGCTCGAAGAGGCCGGCCAGCCCTCGCCCACCTTCACCATCGCGTATGCCTCCGACGACTCATTGCAGCAGGTAGCGGCCGTGCTCATGCAGGAACAAGCCGCCGAGGCAGGCATCACCGTCGAGCTCGTGGGCGTGGAGGCCAACGCCCTGTGGCAGGCAATCATGGACCCCGAGAACAACCCGTACGACATGTACTACACCGGCTACATCCGCGGCATCGATCCCGACACGTTCTCCGACCTGTTCGTCTCGTTGTCCCGCTCCACGAAGAACTTCATGTACTACGAGTCGCCCGAGCTGGACGAACTCTTTGACCAGGGACGCACCGAGACCGACGAGGCGAAGCGTCACGAGATTTACGACGAGACCCAGCGCAAGGTACAGGAGCTCGCCTGCTTCTACCCCATGTACTCCAACAGGCGCCTGCTTATTGCCAACAAGCGCGTCAGCGGTGTGGAAGAGGCAGGCCTTGTGCCTATTTACACCTTCGAGGACCTCTCCAAGATTGAGGTAGAATAGCAGGCTGAAACCGCCGGCCCCAACATGCAAGATGTGTTGGGGCCGGCGGGTATACTCATATGCTGAGGCCCGAGCAATCAGTCGGGCACTAACAGAGCAGCTTGCGACCACAGGGAGGCCCCACCATGTACCAGGTAGGCGACGAGGAGTTCGACGCACTCGTGGAGGCTGCCATGGAGGGGCTGCCCGCCAAGTTCGCCTCGGCGATTGACAACGTGGCCTTTGCTGTGGCCGACGAGCCCGACGAGGAAGAGCTCGAGATTGGGGCCGAGTACGGCACCTGCGAGGAAGAATCCGGTGAGCTACTGGGCCTGTACGACGGCACGCCTATCACCGAGCGCGGCATCGACTACGGCGACGGGGCCTTTGACCTGCCCGATGTCATCACCGTGTACAAGGGGCCGCACGAGCGCTGCTGCGACAGCGCCGAGGAGCTCGCCGAAGAGGTGCGCAAGACGGTAGTCCACGAGGTGGGCCACTACTTCGGCCTTACCGACGACGAGCTGTACGCCATGGGGTACTAACTTTACTCTCCAGCCCCAACCTCCCGCACGCTGCCCTTGGGAGCGGTGAAGCGGTCAAGCGCCGCCAAAACACCAGGCAGTAGCACCAGCACAAGCAGCATCGCCATGGCGCTGCCCTCAGAGAGCACGAGGCAAATCTGCGCCACAGCTCCACCGGCAAACAATCCCAGCGCCAACGTCACCACAACGAGGATGGTGCCTGAGGTGAGGATGGTGGGCGTGGAAGTGCGGTATGCCTGCGCCAGTGCCTCCGGAACCGCCCTGGCAAGACGCGCCTCGCGGTAATTGCTGGTAAACAGGATGGCGTAGTCGATGGTGGCACCCATGAGGATGGCCTGTACCACGATGATGGCCATGTAGTAGATAGCGTTGTCAAAGAGGCCGTTCAGCCCGGTAACCAGGCCATATGCGCTCTGAATGACCAGAACGAGCGGCAAGGGCAGAAGCACCGAGCGAAACGTCAGCGCCACGATGAGATAGATGGCCCCCGCGGTGATCCAGCTGATGAAGTTGAACTCGTCAAGGAAGCTGCGCGACATGTCACGAGCCATGGCAGACTGTCCCACCAGATAGTAACCGTCAGTCGCCGCGGCAACCTCGGCCTCGACGGCGTCGAGGAGGTTGTCCACCTCGTCAGTCTCGCTCTCATAGGGCGTCGTGACGATCATGCGCGAGTACTCATCGCCCACAAGCTGGCTCATACCCTTGTCGAGCTGGGCGGAGAACTCGGTCAGCTTCTCGCGTTGCGCGTCGTCGACCTTGCTGCCCACAGCCTTGCTCGTCAGGAGCGTGTCATTGAGATAGCCCACAAGCTGGGGCAACGTCATTGTCCACATGGGCTCAACCATAGAGTCGGCGCTGCGCGAGAGCTTGAGCAGGGCCACGGGGCTCATAGAGTCCACGTCCTGGCCGGTGTGATAGAGATAGAAGATCATGTTTACCGTGCTGGCGTCCAGGCCTACGCCCTCGGAAGACCCTGCACTGTCGCCCGCCTCACCGGCAAGGACGTCGATGAGCTCGTCGGCCGTGTAGGCACGGCCCAGAGTCTGCGCGTACGACGTGATGGAGCTGACTCCTTCCATCTCAGCGATGCGCTCAGCCGCCTGTGCCACTGCGGCCTCGTCCTTGTTCTTATACAAAACGACAAACTGCTCGTCACTCGGGAACACAGCCTCGATGGCGACGGGCGCCTCGTAGCGGCTGTCGGCATGGTAAGAAGCCGCCATCATGCCCTTCACGCCAAACGCCACAACGATCAGGACCACGAACACTGCAAGCACGGGAACGCGATGGCGCGCGCTGAACGTCGCCAGCGCCTTGCAGGCAGGCCGCGGGGCTTTCTTTGCAGTCTTGCGGATAAGTCCGTCGGCCCAAATACCCAGGGCAGGCATGATGCACAGGCCGCACACGAGACTCAGGAACACGCCTTTCGCCAGGACAATGCCCAGGTCACGGCCGATGGTAAAGCTCATGAAGACAAGCGTGAGCAGGCCGACAATAGTGGTAAGCGAGCTTGAGGCAATGGCACGGGCGCCCTTCACAAGCGTGTTGCGCATGGCAAGTTCGCAGTCATCAGTGGAGAGGCGCTCCTGGCGGTACCGGCTCATAAGCATGATGGCGTAGTCCATGGAGAGGGCCATTTGCAGCACAGCAGCGATGGAATACGTGACGTCGCTCACGCTGGGGAAAAACGCGTTCGTGCCCATGTTGATGACAACTGCCAGCATAACGTTCGCCAAGATGAGCAGTGGCTCGATCCAGGAACTCGACATGACAAAGAGCACCGTGATACCAAGAAGCACCGCACAGGCAAGGATGGGGGTCAGATATCCCATATCGGCATTGGAGACGGGGCTGTCGAACTGATACACGGCACCGCTGTCTTCCAAAAACTCCTTGAGATGTGCGTCTGCCTGCTTGGCGCCCTCCGAGTACGTGCCACCCTGGGCACCCACCGAGTACAGGGCATACTCGCCACTGTTGCACGCATCGTCGCCTGCGCTATACGTGACGTCGGTCACGCCCTCAACGCCCGACAGCTCCTCGGCAAAGGAGACACGCTCATCATCGGTCATGCCCTGCGTCATCACGCGAAAGGTCGTGGACTCATCGAACTCGGCGTTCATCACGGCCAGGCCTTGTTTAGACTGCAGGGAATCGGGCAGGTAGGTGGTCAAGTCGTGGTTGACCACAACGCGGGGCACCATGAACGCACTCGCCACGGTGATCACAGCAAACACCGCAAGGATGGCCACACGGAACTTCACGATGAAGCGGGCAAGAGTCTGCATGGCAGGTCCTTTCTTGCACGATGCCGCAGGGGCGCCGCGATGCGCGGCGGGCGGCACTCATCCATTCGGGCTATTTTAGCGCGGAATCACCAGCGGATTCCATACCGTTACCTCGAACTTGCTCCCGACTGATTCCCTGCACCGCTCATCGCTTTGCCGTCAACCGTTTTTCGATTATTTATGCACTCACGGTTAAGGTTTTCGGAAAATGCATATTCCTGTAAGACAGCCGTATGGGAGTGCTCTACTATGGCGGCGTCTTTATACAAAGGCACGATAGAGGCGCGGCGACCATAAGTAGCGCCAGGCACGCAGAGATGCAGCATCCGGAAAGGTGCGCCTGGGCAAAAGGGGAAGCCGCCGAAGGGCCCATATGTTTCCGCATATGCACCCTGGGGCGTGGGAGAACATCCCCCGCACTGTCGCCGAGAGGCGGAGCGCTATCTAGGCCGGGCGGACGCATGGAACACTTCTGCCTGACAGGACCAAGAGACGCTTGCTGTCGAGCCTGCCAGATTGGAGGAAACCGTGGAGTTCGTCGGAACGTTTTGGTCACTCGTGCCGCCCATTGTGGCTATCGTGTTGGCCCTCATCACCAAGGAAACCTATAGCTCGCTGTTCATCGGCATTGTCGTGGGTGCCCTGCTCGTGGCAGGCTTCAACCCCATCGACACGATAAACAACATCATCTCCAACACGGTGCCCGGCGTGAATGGCGAGGGGACCACCGTCGGCTTTATCAACGCGGTAAGCAGCCCGAGCAACGCGGGTATCTTCATCTTCCTCATCATGCTCGGCATCGTCGTGGCCCTTGTCAACAAGGCTGGCGGCTCGGCGGCATTCGCTGCTTGGGCGGCCAAGCATGTGAAGTCCCGCATGGGCGCACAGCTCGCTACGTTTGCTCTCGGCGTGCTCATCTTCATCGATGACTACTTCAACTGCCTCACCGTGGGTTCCGTGATGCGCCCCGTGACCGACGCCTGCCGTGTGTCGCGCGCCAAGCTTTCCTACATCATTGACGCCACGGCCGCACCCATCTGCATGATTGCCCCCATCTCCTCGTGGGCGGCTGCCGTGAGCTCCACCGCCGCCGACCTCAATAACGGCATCTCGGGCATCCAACTGTTCATTGAGGCCATCCCGTTTAACTTTTACTCTCTCATGACTATCGTATTCGTCATCGGTCTATGCATCATGGGCTTTGACTACGGCCCCATGGCCAAGGCCGAGCTTGCTGCCTACCGTGACGGCGAGCTGGGCAAACTCTCCAAGGAGGACGTTGTCTCCAACCCCAAGGCCAACCTGTGGGACATGCTTGTGCCGATTATCATGCTCATCATTTGCTGCATCGCCGGCATGCTCTACGTCGGTGGCTTCTGGGACGCGACCACCGAAGGCTACATGAACCCGTCCCTTGCGTTCTCTGACACCGACGCCTCCGTTGGCCTGCCTTGGGGCACCATCATCGCGCTCATCCTCTCCATCATCTACCTCATCGCCCGCCGCGTCGTGACGTTCAAGGAGGCCATGGACTGCATCACCAAGGGCTTTATCGCCATGGTGCCGGCCCTGCTCATCCTCACCTTCGCACTCACCCTCAAGTCCATGACGGGCGCCCTGGGTGCCGACGTGTTCGTGGCCGGCGTTGTGGGCGGCGCCGCTGAGAGCCTCTTCTCCATGCTGCCTGCCATCATCTTCCTGGTTGCCGTCTTCCTGGCCTTCTCCACCGGCACGAGCTGGGGCACCTTCGGCATCCTCATCCCCATCGTCACCGCCATCTTCGCTTCTTCCGATCCCGTGCTCATGAATATCGGCATCTCCGCATGCCTGGCCGGTGCCGTCTGCGGCGACCACATCTCGCCCATCTCCGACACCACCGTCATGGCGAGCGCCGGTGCCAACGTGAGCCACATTACGCACGTGAGCACCCAGCTCCCCTACGCGCTCACCGTGGCCGGCATCTCTTTTGTGATGTTCGTCATCGCTGGCTTTGTGCGCAGCGCGTTCATCTGCCTGCCCATCGCCGTCGTGCTCACCATCGCAGTCCTGTTCGTGCTGCGCTGCACCGTGGGCAAGAAGTCCCTGGAAGCTTACAAGGCAGCGGAGTAACGCGCGCTTTCAGCTGGTATCATTTGCTTGCGTCATCTTAGGGGCGTCCCTTCGCGGGGCGCCCCTTTTTCTTAATCGACCCGGCAGATGGGGCCTCACGTGGCAATGGCAAAACACCGCGCGTTTGAATTGTTGGCGTTTCTGCTCACTGCTTTCGTGTGCGCGGCCTTCTACAAGTGCCTCTTCTATCTGGCCAGCGAATACTTCAGCGACGGCCGCTTCATGACGAACCTCGCCGTGGGCATCGTCTGCATCTCAGTCGGCTTCGCCTTGAACTACCTGCTCTCCCGTCATGTCGTGTTTCGCGACGGCCTCAAGCAAGAAGGCGACCTTGCCCGCTTCTTCGCATTGACCCTGCTGGTGGTCGCGGTCTTTCTCGCCATCTCATGGGTGCTGCAAGACATCGCAAAGGCCCCCGTCGTCGTCGCCCGCACCATCGCCGGCCTTGTCGTCCTCGTCGTGTCATGGCCCATCGAACGATTTTGGATTTTCCAGACAAAGCAGCGCCTTGTGCGTCCCTGGCTGCACAACCTCAGCGTCATCGCTCTCATGGTCGTCATATCGGCAATCATCACCGGAGTCACCTGGCTTGCCATGAAGGTCGCCTACATGTACCTCTCCCCCGTCGAGCAAACAAGCGACACCGAGGTCATCGCCTACTCACAGGACGCGCCGAGGTCCTCGGGCGCAATTGAGGCCCATACGCACATCAATGCCATCGGGTGCGCACAGGATGGCTCGGGCGACGGTGTGGACGTCGTCTGGGACGACGCCTGGTTCTTCGGGGATCCAACCGTGTACAATCCAGACCTGGCGTTTGCCTCGGGCGTGCTCGCAGCATTTGCAAACTCCGAGTCAACGGCATACTCGAGCGTCCCTTGCGAAAGCACCGAGTTGACCGATTTCTTGAGCCAGCTGGGCTTTGACGATGTGTGCACCACCTCATACGAGCACCGCTCGACGGTGACCGACAACGTGGCCACCTTCTCCAGCGGCGCGACCGACACCGTCGCCTACACCATCGCCACCAAGAAGATCACATCACCGACGGGCGAGCAAAAGACCCTCGTCGCGGTGGCCGTGCGCGGCTCGTACGGTTCGGAATGGCTGAGCGACTTCAACATCGCAGGCAACCCGCCCCAGGGCTACGAGAACGACCACGTTGGTTTCGCCGCGGCGAGCGTCGTGGTGATGAACGACCTGCAGTCGGTCTTGAAGGCGCACGCAGGTGAAGATATCTGCCTGCTCGTGTGCGGACACAGCCGCGGCGCGGCCGTCTCGAACCTTCTCGCGGCGCGCCTCGACGACGGTCAGCTCTCCGACATGGGTGTCGATGCGCACGACGTCTTTGCCTACACGCTCGCCTGCCCCACCGACACGCTTGCCACAGACGCCGCAGAACCGCAGTATGGCAACATCTTCAACCTGCTCGTTGCATCCGACATCGTGCCGCAGCTCCCGCTGCACGCCTGGGGATACACACAGTACGGCCGCACGGCAACGTTTCCCCGTATCGGCGACGACGGGTTCGATCAGGCCGATGAGGCAATGCGCACCTTCTATAAAGCGGCATTTGGCCTCGACAGCCCCAGTGACCCCCATGATGCCGAGGTCGTCGATGCAGCCATCGCCGAGCTCGCCGAGACGCTCCCCTCAAGCCAAGGACTGGGCTCGCTCGACTCGATGGCAGCCATCATGCACATGTTCATGTACGACATCAATGCCGCCCAGGTCCTCACCAGCCACTATATCCCCACCTATCTTGCCTGGTGCGCCACAAGCGGCGATGCGGCAACGCTCGGGTTCGAATAGGAAGGCCTGTTCCCCATGAGACGAACGCTTCTGAAGATCTGCGTGGTGCTCACGCTTGTCGCCAGCATCCTCCAACTGCTTTTAGCCGCCCTGCTCTGCCTTCTGGGGCTTCCCGCTTTTGTGTCCACCATCTCGGGCACGACCGCCATCCTCATGGCCCAGGCAGACGGGGCGGACGAGCTAAGCCGTGCCTTCGTCATGGCATCGGGCGGCATCATGTTTCTCGTGCAGGGCGTGCTGGGCTGCATCAAGGCTGCATGCGGCCTGCACGGGCTCAGCAGCGGCAGGTATCGCAAGTTCATCTTTGCCAGCGGCGTCATCGCCTGTTCCACGTTCTTCCAGGCGCTTCTGGGCATGTTCTCCCCAAACGTCGACTCCGCTGCCGTCGTCATCATGTTCCAGGTTGCCTGCATCGCGCTCGCCTGGGCCGAGCAGGCTCACCCCTCGGCAAAGAAAGAGCGCGCCGCCGCAGACAAGGCTGCTGACGACGCGCTTGAACATGCCTCGTACATCCTCTGAGGCGTTTACTTCTCGGCTTCGGCGAACTCCTCGGCAATCTCGCGGTCGATGGCGCCCAGGCGCGTGGGAGGCTTCACGTCGAAGGGCACGCTCGGCGTGACGAGACTCACAAGCGGCACGATGATGAGGCTCGCGACCATCGCGATGGCGCCGCAGTTAATGGGGCTGGCAATGAGTGCGCACCCAAAGAAGCCGGCGATCATGTTGCCCGTGGTGAGACCCACGCCCACGATAAAGCTCGCCCACACAGCAGCCTTGGAAATCTTGCCGGAGTACAGGCCCCACACGAAGGGACCGAGGAAGGAGCCGGCAAGCGCGCCCCAGCTGATGCCCATCATCTGAGCAATCCACGCGACGCTGGAACGATACTGGAAGAGGGCGAGGCCGGCGGAGACCACGATGAACACCACGATGAAGGCGCGCATCCAACCCACCTGACGCTTCTCGTCCATGTTCTTTACGACGTTGCCCTTGAGCAGGTCAAGCGTGAGGGTGGACGAAGAGTTGATGACGAGACCCGCAAGCGTCGACATAGAAGCAGAAAGCACGAGCACAATCACGATGCCGATGAGCACATCGGGCAGGGTCGAGAGCATCGAGGGGATGATGGAGTCGTACACCGGCGTACCATTTGCCTGGTACTCGATGGTATCGGCGTACAGCCTGCCAAAACCGCCCAAGAAGTAGCTTCCGCCAGCGACGACAAGCGCGAAAACCGTCGAGACGATGGCGCCCTGCTTGATGGCCGGGCCGTCCTTGATGGCATAGAACTTCTGCACCATCTGCGGCAGACCCCAGGTGCCCAGCGACGTGAGGATGACGACACCGAGCAGGTTGGCAGGATCGGGGCCGAACATCGAGGTGAAGACGCCTTGGAAGCCCGTACCGCTGTCAACCTGGGAGAGCGTGGTCATGGCCTGCATGAAGCCGCCGTTGTCGCCCAAAACGGCCGCGATGACGGCGACGATGCCCACAAGCATGACGATACCCTGGAGAAAGTCGTTCACAACCGTGGCCATATACCCGCCTACCACGACATACACGCAGGTAATGAGCGCCATGGCGATGACGCACACCTCATAGGGCAGACCAAACGCCATGCCGAACAGGCGCGACAAACCGTTGTACACGCTTGCGGTGTACGGGATGAGGAAGACGAAGATGATGGCAGCCGCCGCCACGCGCAACGCCTTGGAGCCATAACGCTTGCCAAAGAACTCAGGCATGGTCTTCGCATCAAGGCGGTGCGTCATCTCACGGGTACGCGCGCCCATGACCCACCAGGCAAGAAGGCTGCCGAGCAGCGCGTTGCCGATGCCCGCCCAAAACGCCGCCAGGCCGTACTTCCAGCCAAACTGGCCGGCATAGCCGACGAAAACGACCGCCGAGAAGTAGCTCGTACCATAGGCGAACGCGCTGAGCCAGGGGCCCACGTTGCGGCCGCCGAGAACGAAGCCGTCAACACTCGAGGTAGAACGGCGACAATAGATGCCCACCCCGATTGCCACGCCAAAGAATATCAAGACGAGACAGATCTTTGCGACCATGATGCACACCCCAAACTCGCATTGCCGATTGTTATCACGGCAATGTACCACTGCTTGGAGCTATGTCAACACATTTTGTGATAATGAGTCTATTTATTTATACGATTTGGAATAACAGAGCAGCATGTGAGTGCCTCTACGCCTCCGAGAGGATGGGCCAGTCGCCGGCATGCTCCTGAGCCACTGAGACAAACTCCTCCATGGCAGGCGAGAACACCGATCCAGGCAGCGTCGCGATACCAAACTCGAAAAAGCGTTGCGGGGAGAGGGGCATAACACGCACGTCGCCTTCGAAGCCGTCGGCGATGCCGCCCATGCACAGGGTGCAACCCAGACCTGCCGACACCATGCGAAATGCCGTGAAGGTGTCGTCGGTCGCAAAGCGCACGTTGGGCTCGACATTTTTCTCGCGCAGGATCTTCTCCTCGTAGGTCTCATCAGCCGGATGAATGCGGATGAAAGGTTCCCCTTGAAGCTCGGCCAGAAGCACGCTTGAGTCCTGGGCGAGGTGTGACGTTGCGGGAACCCATGCGACGAGCTCACAGCGACCCAGGCTGATCCAGTCGAGCTTGGCATGGCCCTCATAGAACACCATGCAGTCGATGCGGCGTTGCTCAAGCAGACGGCGCAGCTGGTCTGTGCCTTCCTCGACCACGCGGACCTGTAGGTTGGGGTAGCGCGTCTGGAAGTCGCGCAGCACGTCGGGCAGCCAATACGAGGCGACGTTGGACTGCACGCCGATGACGATGGCGCCCTCGGACATGCCGCGGATACGAGCTGCGGTCTGACGCACCTGCTCGTCGGCTGCGGTGATCTGCTCGAAAAGCGGAAGCATCCTACGACCTTCAGGGGTGAGCTCGACGCCCGTGGTCTTGCGCACGAGCACCGAAAAGCCCAGCTCCTCCTCAAGGGAATCGACGAGGCGGATAATGCCCGAAGGCGTATAGCCGAGCTTCTTGGCGGCGGCGGACATCGTGCCGCACTCGGCGGCGGCCACAACGGCCGCACAGCGCTTTACATCCACGGGCATCCTCCTCAGCCAGACAACAAACAGTGCGTCGGCCGATTATACCCCAGCCGCACGCCTGCTTTTATAGAGCTATGCCCCGAACGGTTGGGAAACAGGTCTCTACCAGCCATCAGCGTGGTACCATGATGCGCGCTAGTTTGTTACACAACAGGTATCGCTGAAGAAAGGCATATGGCATGAAGCTGATCGTTGCCGACACGTATGAAGAGATGAGCCGACTGGCCGCCGACGAAATCGCCGCCGTCATCGAGGCTAAGCCGGACTGCGTCCTGGGCCTGGCAACGGGCACCACGCCCATCGGTCTGTACGCCGACCTGGTAAAGCGCTATGAGGCGGGCGACCTCAGCTTCGCCAAGTGCCAGTCGTTCAACCTCGACGAGTACTGCGGCCTGGAGGGCACCCATCCCCAGAGCTACCGCTACTTCATGCAGCAGAACCTCTTTGATCATGTGGACATCGACGTGGCCAAGACCCACACCCCCGACGCCCAGGCCCTCGACGTCGAAGACGGCGTCGACGCCTATGACCGCGCCATCGAGGAGGCCGGCGGCGTTGACATCCAGCTCCTCGGCATCGGCCACAACGGCCACATCGGCTTCAACGAGCCCGACGATGTCTTTGAGAAGCAGACCCACCGCGTCGAGCTCACCGAGATGACCCGCGAGGCCAACAGCCGCCTGTTCAACTCCATCGACGAGGTGCCCACCCACGCCCGCTCCATGGGCATCGGCACCATCATGCGCGCCCGCAAGCTGCTCCTCGTGGCCAACGGCACTGCAAAGGCCCAGATTGTGCGCGACGCCCTCACCGGCCCTGTGACCCCTCGCGTCCCCGCCTCCATCCTACAGTTCCACCCCGACGTGACCGTGGTGCTCGACAAGGACGCTGCAAGCCTGCTGTAAGGCAAGTACCGGCCAATTCATGCGCCTGATGAGGCCGCAGGTTCCCAACGGGGGGCCTGCGGCTTTTTTGATGGGATGAATCCTGCACATGTAAGTTGGAGCCCCTTGTCGAAGGCAAACCATGTGCACGAAGCCCGAGAGCTTGTATCACCAGTGGCAATTCGTGAGCAGAAATGCTCACTCCAGTGGATTTGGTTCTCTTGCATGTGGACGTATGCCTTTGGGCCAAACACAAGTCCCATGCATTGGAATTTGCACCCATCAGGCATGAGTCTCCCATGTGGGAACTTGCGACCTTTTTACCAGACGCGATTACACGCTTGGTTTGCTCCTACAATGAGCGTCAGAACATGTGCTGAATGTCAGTCTGTTTATACAGGCTACGTCTTTACCAGGAAAGGCGGTATACAAGGTATGAGCGCGATGGATAGTGCACTTGAACAGGTGCGTTGCGTTACGGGCGGAGATGTTTTCGACGCAGACTGCTTTGCCGCTGGCGACGTTTGGGTCAGCGGCTCTACGATTGCCGAAGAAGGTTGCGCCAGCGAAGGCATCGAGCTTGACGCAAGCGACTGCTATGTCATTCCCGGTCTCATCGACCTGCACTTCCATGGCTGCATGGGCGACGACCTTTCCGACGCAAGCGCCAAGGGCCTGCACCGCATGGCAGCCTACGAGGCAAAGCAGGGCATCACCGCCATCTGCCCTGCCTCGATGACCTTGCCCCCTGAACGCCTCATGGCCATCATGGGCAACGTCGGCGCCTTCGAAGCCGAAGCCGGCGAGGCCGAGCTCGTGGGCATGAACATGGAAGGCCCTTACATCTCGCCCGACAAAGTGGGTGCCCAAAACCCTGAGTATGTGCGCGCGGCAAGCATCGAGGAGTTCACCGAGCTGCAGCAGACAGCCTGCGGCCGTATCAAGCTTGTGGATGTGGCTCCCGAAGAGCCTGGCAACCTCGACTTTATCCGCGAGATGCACGACAAGGTGCGCATCTCCCTCGCCCACATGTGCGCCGACTACGACGTCGCAAAAGCAGCTTTTGAGGCCGGTGCGCGCCATATGACGCACCTCTTCAACGCCATGCCGTCCCTCCATCACCGCAAGCCCGGCCCCATTGCCGCTGGTGCTGAAGCCGAGGGCGTCACGCCCGAGATCATCACCGACGGCGTGCACGTGCATCCCGCCATGGTTCGCATGGCCTTCGAGCTCTTCGGCGCCGACCGCGTGATTATCATCTCCGACAGCCTGCGTTGCTGCGGTTTGGAAGACGGTGAGTACGAACTCGGCGGCCAGAACTTCACGCTCAATGGCCGCCGCTGCACTCTGGCCGACGGCACTCTCGCAGGATCTGCAAGCGACCAGATGGCATGTCTGCGCACCGCCGTCACCGAGATGAACATTCCCCTGCACGACGCCGTGCGCGCCGCCAGCACCAACCCCGCCCGCGCCCTTGGTGTGGACGACCATTACGGCTCCCTCGCCTGTGGCCACACCGCCAGCCTCGTCCTCCTCGACAAAACAACCCTTGCCGTCAAGCACGTCGTCCTGCGCGGCAAGCTGCTGGTGTAAGGCCCGTCATCGACAACGAGATGTAGCGTTCACGCGACGAGGGCATTGTCCAGGCGCAGTTTCGCAGTGAATTGCGAAGGCGAAGCCTGAGTAATTCGGTACGAGAATGTTTGAGCACTGGACAATGCCCTCGTCGACCAAGGCGATTGCAAGTCCCTGTTTAGCGCACACCGTCCGCAATCCAGCACGGCGTTCGCCCGGTCTAGGCATTATCCGGGCGCAGGGGGCCTTGGTTTTTTGTGCGACACCGACCGCGATTCAGCACGGCGTTCGCGCGGCACGGGTTTTGTCCAGGCGCAAGTTCCTTTCGAGCACCTTCCGTTCGCAAGGCGAACCAAAACATGCACAGTTCCCCGGACATCGCCCAAGCATGGGCCCCGGTTTTAAAGCGCGACACCGTCCGCGCGATTCAGCACGGCGTTCGCGCGGTCTAGACATTGTCCGGGCGCAGTTCTGCAGCCAAGAGAAAAGGGGCCCTGCGGCCCCTTTTCTCTTGGCGAAGCTGTTTGAGCACCGGGCAATGTCTAGACCGCCCCGCGCGACCCTACTCCATCGCGGCGCAGAACCAGGAGGTAATACTCGTCGGATGCGTAATCGCCGTGCCGACGACAACCGCCCAGGCACCGGCGTCGATGGCGTCCTTCGCGTCCTGAGGAGAGTGCACGCGGCCCTCGCACACCACAGGGAAGCCCGGGAACTCCTCGCATGCCTTGCGCAGCAGCGGCAAATCGGGGCCGTCGGCCATGGTGCAGTCGATAGCGGCCACGCCATGGGAAAGCGTCGTGGAAACGAGGTCGCAGCCAGCGGCAACGGCACGACGGATATCCTCGATGGTGGCGCAGTCGGCCATGATAAGCACGTCGCTCTGGGCACGCACGCCAGCAACAACCTCCTCGAAGGTGCTGCCGTCAGGACGGGGCCTGTCGGTGGCGTCGATGGCCACGACGTCGCAACCAGCGTTCACACAAGCCATGGCATGGCGCAGGGTCGGGGTGATGTACACGCCCTCGTGACCCTCCTTCCACAGACCAATGACAGGCACTTCGACGCGGCCCTTGATAGCGGCGATATCGGAGAGTCCCTGGCACCTGATGGCAGCAGCGCCACCCAGCTCGCACGCGCGAGCCATCTGGGCCATGGTCTCAGGATGGCGTAGGGGCTCGCCCATATATGCCTGGCAGCTCACGATGAGCTTACCCTTCATGGATTCAATTACAGGGTTCATACAGGAACCTTTCTCACATTGAACGTATCAGCACCTGCTGCCGGTAGATTACTGCGCTACAGACAGCTTGTCGACGAGCCTTTCAGCCGCACCAATAAGCGGGGCGTCGTCGCCCAAGACGGCATCGGCAAAGCGCAAATCCGCCATCTCGGGCAGGACAAAGCCCTCAAAACCACTGCGAAGAGCGTCGTACCAGATGGGACCCGCCTTGCAGACGGAGCCAGCCAGAACAACGACCTCGGGATCGATGAGGTCGGCCCATGAAGCAATAGACTCGCCAAGGCTGCGACCAGACTGCTCGATAATCTCACGAGCCAGAGCCTCGCCGTTGTTAGCACGACGTGAAATCTCACCGCCCGAAATAGCCTCGCCGCCGCGCGCGCGATAACACTCCTCAATACCGCTGCCAGCAACGACACTCTCCAGATGGCCCGTACCCGACCAGCCGCTCGGACGTCCCACTGCCGCAGGATGCAGCGCATGACCAATCGCGCCGGCGCAACCGTGGGCACCACCCAGAAGATGGCCGTCAATCATGACAGCGCCACCCAAACCGGTACCCGCCGCAACCATGAGTGCCACACGAGCGCCCTTTGCCGCACCATGGCGCAGCTCGCCCAAAGCATGGGCATGCACGTCGTTAAGAACAGCGACCGGCAATCCGCAACGCTCATGCAGTGCGGCCCCGAGGGGCTGCCCCATCCACCCGGGCATTATCTCGCTGGCAAACGCCACAAGGCCGTCGGATTCGCGGATGCTGCCCGCAGAGCTTACACCGATGCCTGCCAAGGCGGGCACATCAGCCATCCGTGCATCGGCAACCAACTCACCGGCAAGCTCGCATACACGAGCAAGCACATCGGCTCCGCCACGCTCGGCATCAGTCGGGATGCTCTTCTTAAGCATTACTTTGGGGCAAGCGCCAACATGTTCATACACGGCGATGCAACCGGCGACCTTGGTACCGCCGATGTCGAGAGCCACCACAGAAAAGGGGGACGATCCCGCACAAGCGGTCTCGTCCCCCTTCATGGCGGCGGAGGATGATACGTTCGTCATTCCCCGCACTCCTTCGCTAGTTAGGCGCGAACGGGCTGATCCTCAGCGATGAGGCCAGCAGTCTTCAGAACCTTGACGATGGCCTCAACGTCGTCGCCCACAAGAGGCTGGACAGGCTCACGCATCTGGTTGGTCTCGAAGATGCCCATCTGCCACAGGGCAGTCTTAAAGGCACCAACCCCGGCGCCGAAACCAACGGTGGCCTTGACGACGCGAGTGAGGAACATGAGGCGAGCGACGTGGTCCTGGAGCTCCTTGACCTTTGCCCAGTCGCCGGCCTGATAAGCACGCCACATCTCCACGTAGGTGTAGGGATCAACGTTGGCAAGGCCAGGCACGGAGCCATCAGCGCCAGCGAGGTAGGCGCCATCGACGCAGACCTCGTGACCGGTGAGCAGCTGCAGAGGGTGACCAGCGTCCTCGTTCTCAAGAACGAGCCAACGGAACGAAACGTCGTCGCCCGAGGAGTCCTTCACGCCCTGGAGCACGCCATCCTTGCCGAGGCGGACAAGCATGGTGGGGTCGAGCTTGGTGTGCACGCACACGGGAAGGTCGTAAGCGAAGAGCGGCAGCTCGGTGTTCTCGCGAATTGCGCGGAAGTGACGCTCGGTCTCCTTCGGGCCGCCCAGTGCATAGAAGGGAGCCGTGGCGACGAGACCGTCGACACCGATAGCCTCAGCACGCTTGGCCTGGTCGATGACGCGCAGGGTCTCCATGTCGATGATGCCGGCCAAGACGGGCACGCGGCCGCGCACGATGGAGACGGCCTCCTGAAGGACGTGCTGACGCTGAGCGTCGGTCAGGAAGGCAACCTCACCGGAGGAGCCCAGGAAGAAGAGACCGTCGACACCGGCATCAATCATGCGGTTGATGTTGCGGCTGAACGACTTGAGGTCAAGCGTGCGCTCGGCGGTCAGCGGAATGACTACGGGAGGAATGACGCCTTTGATGCACTTGGGATCCATCTGTCCACTCTTTCGTTTCTTGCTACAGGACGGTTATTTGCCCAGATCTGGGTAGAGCAGCGAAGGTGCTGCGCCCAGGAGAAGCTTAGTGTACTCATCGCGCGGATTGTTGAAAACCTGCTCCGCGGTGCCTTCCTCCACAGGCCTACCACCGTTCATGACGATGATGCGGTCGGAGATGTAACGCACCGTCTGGATGTCATGGCTGATGAAGACCATGGCCAGACCGAGGTCCTTCTTCAGGTCCATGAGAAGGTTCAGGATCTGAGCGCGGACGGACACGTCAAGGGCGCTCGTAGGCTCGTCGGCAATGATTGCGTCGGGCTGGAGCGACAGGGCGCGGGCAATGGCAACACGCTGGCGCTGGCCGCCGGAGAGCTGACCAGGCAGGGCGTCCATGACCGACACCGGCAGACCAACCTGCTCGATGAGCTCGTAAACGCGCTTTTCACGAGACTCTTTGTCACCGATCTTGTGGACAAGCATCGGATCGAGCAACTGGTCGTGAATCGACATACGAGCGTTCAGAGCGGTAGCCGGGTCCTGGAAGACAACGGAGATAACGCGGCCGATACGGCGACGGTCAGCCGCCGTACGGTTGGTGACGTCGACACCCTTGAAGTAGACTTTGCCGGTCGTGGGCTTCTGCAGGCCGATCATGACGTTGGCGGTCGTGGACTTGCCGCAGCCCGACTCGCCGACGAGACCGATGGTCTCACCGGGCATGAGAGAGAGCGACACGCCCTTGAGCGCCTGAATCTTGTTGGGGTGCAGAATCGAACCGGTACGCGTCTTGAAGGTGACGGTGACATCCTCGAGCCTAATGATGGGCTCGTTGGGGTCAGTCTTGAACTCTTCGGCCATTACTCGGCACCTCCTGCCGGATAGGGTTCGATGCCAAGGCGCTTAAGCTCTTCTGCCGGCAGCTCTGCGTAGCAGTGATGCGTGCCGGGGATGGTCTTGAGCACAGGACGGACGGGCGACACCTTGTCGGGATGGCTCGAGCGGGGCGTGAAGCGATCGCCCTCGGGGAAGTCCTTCGGCGAAGGCACAGATCCGGGAATCTGGTGCAGGCGCGTTGTGGAATCGGCGCCGGAGAGGTTGGCGGAACCGCCGGCCTCAATGGAAAGCACCGAACCAAGCAAACCGCGAGTGTACTCGTGCACCGGGTTCGTCAGGATGTCGTTGACCGAGCCCTGCTCCACGACCTGGCCGGCGTACATGACCGTAATGGAGTTGGCGACCTCGGCAACAAGCGCCAGGTCGTGGCTTACGAACACCATGGCGAAGCCAAGCTCCTTCTGGAGCTTGTTGAGCAGGTCGACGACCTGCTTCTGCACCGTCACGTCGAGAGCCGTGGTGGGCTCGTCGGCAATGATGAGCTTGGGGTCGCGCGTCAAAGCCATGGCGATAAGGACGCGCTGACGCTGGCCGCCCGAAAGCTCGTGCGGGTAGGAGTCAAGCGTACGCTTGGGGTCGAGACCGACGAGCTCGAGGAGCTCCTCGGCGGTACGCGTGCCGCCACGCTTAGTGAGCTGCTTCATCTGAGCACGGATGAGCATGGAGGGGTTGAGCGAAGAGAGGGCGTCCTGATAGACCATGGCGATCTCATGGCCACGCAGGGCATTCATGTCCTTATCGCTCAGGTCGAGCAGGTTCTGGCCGTTGTAGAGAATCTGACCGGAAATCTGAGCCTTCTTGTCGAGCAGACCCATGATCGTGAGCGACGTGATGGATTTGCCGCAGCCCGACTCGCCCACAAGGCCCATCGTCTGGCGCGGACGAACCTCAAAGCTCACGTGGTCGACAACGTTGACGTCGCCGTGGCGCGGGAACTTGATGCAGAGGTCCTTGACCTCCAGCACCGGGGGCACCTCGTAGTGGGCCGCGAAACGGTCCTTGCGCTGCGTCTCGACGGTCTTGAGCTGGTCAAGCCTGGCCTGCAGAGAAGCAGCCTGGGCCTTGTAAGCCAGCTTGGGATCGGACACGAGACGGTCAGCCTCGCGGTCGGAGTTGAGGTCGGAATCGCTCGGCTTGATGGCAGCCTTGGGGGCAGCCATGGCGTCGGTGATGCCCTCGGAGAGGATGTTCAGGGCAAGCACGGTGATGATGATGGCAAGGCCCGGGAAGAGCGCCGGCCACCAGTAACCGAGCATGACACCCTGACGGGCAGAAGCGAGCACGTTGCCCCACGTAGCGGCAGGCTCGGGGATGCCGGCGTTCAGGAACGACAGCGAAGCCTCGAACACGATCGCGTCAGCAACAAGCACGATAGTGAACACCATGACGGGAGCGGCGCAGTTGCGCATAACGTGCTTGATAAGAATCCAAGGAGCACGGGCACCCGAAACGACGACTGCGCGCACGTAGTCGTGGCCATACTCGCTCACCACGTTGGCCCTCACGATACGCGCAATCTGCGGGATGTAGAGGAAGCCGATGGCAAGAACAAGCGTGGGCAGGTTCTGGCCGAACACGATAATGAGCGTTGCAGCCAGGGCAATGCCGGGGAAGGACATGATGATGTCCATGATGCGCATGATGACCTCAGAGATCCACTTGCGCGACACGGCAGCAATCGAACCGATGATAGAGCCCACGACAAGGGCGAACGCGGTGGCGCCCAGACCGATGATGAGCGAGGTGCGGGCACCGACCATCATGCGCGACAAAACGTCGCGGCCCTTGTTATCGGTACCAAAGAGGTGATCGGCACTCGGCGGCTGGTTGAGCATACCGTCCATATAGGGATCGCAGGGCGTCCAGAAGACAGCGACAACCGCCACAAGCACGACAAAAAGCAGCAGGATGCAGGCAATGCGAGCTGAGACCGACATGTTCTTCCAGCGACGGAAGCGAACCTTGCCGGCGTTCTGCTCAAGCTTGCGGGTAAGACCCTCGTGAAGAACTGCGTTGGCCATAGTTACACCGTCCTGATTCGAGGGTCAATCAGGATATAGAGCATATCCACGATGATGTTGATGATGATGAAGGTGATGGCAACCACGAGCACGACGCCCATGACGAGCATGGTGTAGTGCGAGGTGATGGCGTTGTAAATCGTCATACCCATACCCTGAAGGTTAAAGATAACCTCGATGACCACCGCGCCACCAATGAGGTAGCCGATGCGCATGCCGAGAACGGTGACAGGGGTAATGAGGGCATTGCGCAGCACGTTGCGAGCGATGACGACGCCCTTCGGGATGCCGAAGCCCATAGCCGTGCGCACGTAGTCCTTGTCAAGCTCCTCGACCATGGAGGTGCGGATGACACGGGTAAGCTGGCCGGTCAGCGGCACAGCAAGAGCGATAGCGGGCAAGAACATACGACGAGCCCAACCAGCAAAGTCGGTTCCCATATCGGGCAGGGCGCCAGACACGGGAAGGATCGACTGGATGTGTGCGCCAAAGACCCACATGATGAGAAGCACGGCGAGCCAGAACGAAGGCATGGCGATGCACACGATGCTGATGACACGAATGACCTGGTCGGGCCAGCGGTCACGGTACAGTGCCGAGATAACGCCGAGAACAGTGGCGAGAATCACACCGATGATAAGGCCGAAGAACGTCAGCTGAAGCGTGACGGGCAGGGCCTTTGCAATCTGGGCACCAACCGACATCGAGTCGTTTGCGCCATAGCTGCCCAAATCGCCCTGAATCAGACCACCCAGATAGTTGAAGTACTGCACCACAATGGGGTCGTTGAGGCCATGGGCCTCACGGTATGCAGCTACCTCAGCAGCGGATGCCGTCTCACCCAATGCCGAATAGGCAGGGTCGACCGGCGACAGAGCCATAAGGAAGAACACGAGCAAAGTAACGCCAAGAATCATGATAGGCAGTGCGATGAGACGCCTACCGATCAAGCGCAGCAAATTGCTCACGGCTCCCCTCCTTCCAAACTCACCAAACGCGGCACACTTCGCCCGCGCAATGTACAGACTGGCCTATTCTACCTACCTTGCGCAATCCATGCACGCAAGAATTGGATATATGCAAACGATTACAACCTCATTTGAAAGAAAAAGTACATTGACGTTAAGATTTGCACGTCTAAGCGTCTCAACAACGGCCATCAAAAACAAAATTACTTAAACTCGGGGTTCAGGCACACGGTATACCAGGCATTCCCCGTACCTTTCGCCCAGGGACAGCCAACGCACATGCGGGCGCCGCACAAATCTTTTGAGCGCCAATCGACAAGAGTATCGCAACGATTCGAGGCATCAGGGGCAAAATGGCGCATGGGAAGAGGCTGTTTCTCCATGGCTGCCACAACCATGTCGGCGATCTGATTCATGCCAAGATTCGTGGGGTGCGTACCCTCAAGCGCCTCATAGTCAAAACCAAAGCCAGCCACATCGAGGCCTGTGCACCCGCAGGCCTCGGCGACCTCGAGAATTGCGTCGCAGTAAGCTCGCATGTTGATTCCCCGCAGGTTCCAGGCATGGGTCGGATGGGGACTACCCATCACGCGACCAGGCAAAAGGGTGAGACACCAAACACGTGCCTGCGGATAGGCCTCGTGTAGCGCATGCAACATCGTGGCATAGGCCTCTTTGAAACCGTCAAGTGCTCCAGCAGGGGCAGCACCAGCAACAGACTCAGGATAATCTTCCAGATTCAAGCAAGCAGGAGTCGCAGAGCTTCGTCCGCATGCCTGTGCCGCAGCCGTTGCCCAGCCATAATCGTTGGTTCCCAGGAAAACAAGGATCTCATCGGGGGCGATACCGTCACGAGAAAGAGCAGCGATGCGCTCAGGGCTCCACGCGGCGGGATATCCCTGCCCCTGTACCATCGAGCCCGACCATGAACCGTTTACAAGAAGCGTTCCATTCAAGTGAGAAATGACCTTGCCCCACCAGGTATCCTGCGGACCTTGCAGACCCGCAAGCTCATCTCGCCCATCTTCGTAAAATACGGCAAACCCTTCAGGATTCCAGCCCTTAAGCGTGCTGATTGAATCCCCCAACACTGACACGTAGCGAGGCATTGCCCTCTCCCCTACTTTCCATCCCGAACAACAAGCCAATCGGCGCAGGCCAAAAACTGAGCGCAAGAACAATACCAGTTCCCGTCCACAATCTCATACGCATATGCGACTTCAAGGCAGAACAGCAGCTAGCAAACAAAAAAGGGGCCGCCCGAAGGCGACCCCTCTCAGAACAAGCTGTGTATGCAGCCGACTTACTTGACGGAAGCGCCAAGGAAGACGAGGCCGGTCGTGGCAATCGGCACGAAGCCGTCGATCTGGTCGGCCAGGTAAGCAGTGGCCAGCTGACGGTGGAACAGCGGGTACAGCGGCACTTCCTCGGAAAGAAGGTCGAAGCACTGGTTCCACAGCTCCTGCTGCTCGTCGCCAGAAGTCTCGCGGGCCTGCTGCATGAGGTCCTGAAGGGTAGCCCACTCCTCGGTGTGGTTCCAGCAAGAACGGCCAGAGGTCCACACGTTGTCGCCGTACCACCAGGACATAAGCAGGTCGGGGTCAGCGCCGAAGCAGCTGGGGTCACCGGGGGTCAGCATGACGTCGTAGGGAAGGACGTCGTCGGACTCGCCGAGCTCGGCCCAGTTGATGGCCTCAGTGCGCAGGGTGGTGTTGATGCCAGCGGCGTTGAGATCGTTCTGAATCTGAATGGAGAGGTCGGCAACCCAGTTGTTGTTGCAGAGAAGCTCGACGTCAATGCCGTCGGCATAGCCAGCCTCGGAGAGCAGGGACTTGGCCTTCTCGGGGTCATAGGTGTAGACGTTGGAGGCCTCGTGGAAGTTGGCGAAGTTCTCGGGCAGGAAGCTCTTAACGGGGTTGGCATGACCAGCCATGACGTTGTCGATGAGCTTCTGGACGTCGATGGCGTAGAAGAAAGCCTGACGGACGCGCTTGTCGTCGAAGGGGGCCTTCTTGGTGTTGAACATCAGGAAGGGCAGGCTGAAGCCGTCCTTGTACTCAACCGTAGCGCCAGCGCCCTGGATGGCGTCAACGTTTGCGTCCGGCACGGCCTCCATGACCATGGAAGTCTGAGCCATGATGGCGGTGGTACGAGCGGTGCCGTCCTTCTGGATGTCCCAGTGCATGGCGTCAGCCGTGGCAGGCTTGGGGCCGTTGTAGTACTCGTTGGGCACGAAGTCGATGAAACCACCGTCGTCGCCGTTGAGGCTGGAGTAAGCCCAGGGGCCAGAGCCGATGGGAGAAACGTTCATATCGTCGGCGCTGATGGAAGCGGGGAAAATCTTGACAACGGCAAGACGGCCCTGGAGCAGGCTCTCGAAGGGGAACTTCAGAACGAAATCGACAGTCTTGTCATCAACGGCGCTGACGGAATCGATGAACGACAGGAAGGCGCTGTAGGTGTCGTTGGCCATATTGAGCTCGAAGGCGTTGACAACGTCGGCAGCGACAACATCGGTGCCGTCGGAGTACTTGGCGCCGTCGCGCAGCGTGACCTTGTACTCGGTGTCGGAAATCTTCTCGGGCTCGCCGGCAGCAAGGGCAGGATAGGTGGTGTAGTCGTGCAGGTCGAGCTCATAGAGACCCTCGAAGACATGCCAGGTAGCGCCGAGCATCAGAGCAGAAGAGCAGCCAATGGGAGAGTAGTTGGTAGAGCTGTAAGCGCAAGTAGCGGTGATGGTGCCGCCCTCAGCCTTGGCAAAGTCGACCTTACCCAGGCCAGCGTTGGCAGCAGCGAGGATGCCGGCGGTAGCAGCGCTGGCAGCGAAAAGCGAACGGCGAGAGAGCGTGAGATCCTTCATGGGTCCTCCTAATAGCACGACACTCGGATTACAAAACCTACGTGCATGGGAATTGGCATTGCGTACGTGCCAATCAGTCGAAACTATAGCAAGATTTGGCCTGACCGCTCACGGCATTTCGATAAGGGCTACAATTCGGCAGTCGAACGGACACCGTTAGAAAGATTGGACAGACATGCTGTATTCAAATACGATTGACGATCTTGCCTATATTTCCGAGGCTGCCGCCCAATTCCTCGCGACGCACGACATGGCAGAGCTCCCCTGCGGTAGCTACGAGATTGGCCCCAACGAGTTCGTCAACGTCATGGAGTATGACACCAAGGCCCGCAAGGACGCCTGCTACGAGGCCCACAAGAAGTACGTCGACATCCAGATGGTGATTTCAGGCAGCGAGCTCATCGAGGTCGCCCCCGTGACCACGCTCAACGCCACGACCGACTTCAACGAGGAGGACGACTTCGCCCTCTACTCCAACGAGCAGATTGGCGACCAGTACCTGCTCGTCCCCGGCAGGTTCGTCGCAGTCATGCCCGCCGACGGCCACATGCCGAGCCTGACGCCCGCCGAGGCCCCGAGCCACAACAAGAAGGCCGTCTTCAAGGTCCTTGCCCGCTAAAACCAGGCAAGAACGAAGAGCACGCGCAAAAAGCCGCCGGCAAGCCCGCGAGGTTTGCCGGCGGCTTTTTCACATCTGCCAGGCAGCGCCGTCCGAGCACGGTACAGCACGCCGGCCCGTCGCCTGCGCGAAAAGTCAGCATGGGGGATGCGAGCCGGACGGCCCCAGATACAAAGCCCCGGCCTACCCGGGGAGAGCCTGGCCCGCGACCGCCCCACCAAGTCCGCACGCCGGCGTTTGAAGGGCGCAACGTCAGACGGAGGGCCGGCCCCGACAGCCGGGCAGGAGGCCCCATCGGGCGCCGCGCGCCGAGAGCGGCTTGCATCCGGACGCGAAAAGGCCGCCGACAGACCCGCATGGGCTTGTCGGCAGCCTTTCTTCTTCGCGAAAACGCGGGAAAACGCCCGCGAACGAAAAAAGGGGCTGTAACAAAAGCCCTACCAATCATTTGTGGAGGCATCTGTCCTAATGTTCGGGCAGGTGCCTCCATTTGTATTGAAAAAAGCATTCTACCAGGTAATATGATAAAATAGGAACCGCAACGGAGGCCCCGTAGAGACAGGTTCCCGCGATGCCGAAGCCCGCCTTCAAGCCCTACCAGCAGCGCCAGCTCATGCTCCTGCCGCCCGACATCTCCGACCTGGTGCCGCGCGACTCCGTGGCCCGCGTGGTCGACGCCGTCGTGGAGGCCCTCGACAGGGGGAGGCTCGTGGGGCTCTACCCCGGGGGCGGCGCCCCGGCGCACGACCCGGCGATGATGCTCAAGGTCGTGCTCTACGCCTACGCCAGCGGTGTCTACTCCAGCAGGAAGATAGCGCGGGCCACCAGGGAGAACGTCTGCTTCATGT
>UQBS01000028.1 GCA_900539345.1 uncultured Coriobacteriaceae bacterium
CCGTGTCATCTGGGAATCTATCTAAATATCACCCACACAAACTGGCGAAGAGCCCCTTTTTCTTTACAGGTCTCTTACATACGGTTTACCTGGGGCGTACGCGACGCACGCATTCTAGTGTCTAAGCTGCGGGACTCTGCCGCGGCGCATGACACGACGTCCGGAAGGAAACCATGAACGAGACGCTCACGACCGTCTTTGGTCTGCTTGGCGGTCTGGCACTGTTTATTTACGGCATGAATTTGATGAGCGAGACGCTCCAGAAGGTGGCGGGCGACGGCATGCGTCGGGTGCTCTCGCTGCTTACCAAAAACCCCGTGATGGGCGTGCTTGCCGGCGCGGTGGCCACGGCGGTGCTCCAGAGCTCGAGCGCAACCACCGTTATGGCCATCGGTTTTGTGAGCGCGGGCCTCATGGGCCTGCCGCAGGCTATCTCCATCATCCTCGGTGCCAACATCGGCACCACTATGACCGCGCAGATCATCGCGTTCAAGATCACCGACTACATCCCGGTGTTCCTGTTTCTTGGCTTCCTCGTGAACTTTGTGGCCAAGAAGGAGCGTACCAAGCAGATTGGTCTGTCGGTGCTCGCGTTTGGCCTGCTTTTCCTGGGTATCGACACCATGGGCGGTGCGATGAAGCCCTTGGCGACGAGCCAGGTGTTCGTCGACCTCATTGGCCAGGTGGCCGACATCCCCGTGCTTGGCGTGGCGGTGGGCACGCTCATGACGCTTGTGGTTCAGAGTTCGAGCGCCACCATCGCCGTGCTGCAGAACTTCGCTTCGCAGATGGGCCCCGACGGCGTGAGCAGCATCATCGGCCTGCAGGGCGCCATCCCGATCCTTCTGGGCGACAACATCGGCACCACCATCACGGCCCTGCTCGCCTGTATCGGCCAGTCGCGCAACGCTAAGCGTGCTGCTGTCTCGCACACGCTGTTCAATGTGTCGGGCGCGCTTCTGTTCATCTGGTTTATCCCGCAGTTTGCTCAGTTCGTGCAGTTTATCTCGCCGAGCGGCCCTGAGGTCGAGGTCATCTCGCGCCAGATCGCCAACGCGCACACGCTGTTCAACTGCACCATGACGCTCATCTGGTTGCCGCTCATCGGTCTCATGACCAAGATCGTGACGACCATCTTGCCCGACAAAACGGTCGATAAGCAGACTGCTGCGGCCATTGAGAACCTGTCCACCCCGCTCTACCTGGACGAACGCCTCATCGGCACCCCTGCCGTTGCCATGCAGATGACGGTGCAGGAGACGTTGCGTGCCGGCGAGGCTATTCGCGGCGCACTGGGTGCGGTGCATCGCTCGGTTGATACCGGCGTGCTGGATGCCGATGCCGCAGACGAGGCCGTGCGTCGAGCTGAAGCGGGGTGCGCGCTGTGCGCCAAGACCACCGACTACCTGACCGAAATGTTTGCCGCAGGCGTGCTGACGGAGGACCAGGCAAACGGTGCCGCCGGTGTTCTGCGTGTGCTCAACGACCAGGGGCGCATTGGCACGCAGTGCAAGGAGATCGCCCAGTGCCTGAGCAATAACTTCTCCAAGGCCGCGACGAAAGACCTGGAGGAGGTCGCGGCCATCATCGAGAAGATGTGCGATGTGGCTTTTGAGATTGTCGCGCAAGGCGACCGTTCTCGTGCGCGAGAGGTGTTTGCGGCCAAGTCTGACGCGCTTGACCTGGACATCAAGATGCGCAAGGCGCACATGAAGCGCGTGGCAAAGGGCGCCTGCGAGCCCGAGGCGAAGGGCTCCTTCGACGAGGTGCTCAATGGCTTGGACCGTATCGGCAACAGCTGCGTGAACATAGCCGAGGCCGTGGCCGTGGGTCAGGTTGATTTGGGTAGGTTCACGCTCCCAGGAGACGAACGGGCTTAGGTTCGTTCCGGCCGTCCCCGGATGCTCCCACGCCGCTGGTCCTCGCCGCACAAACCGCGGCTGCGGATTCGCGGCTTAGGGAGCACCGGGGACTGACGTAATCTCAGCCACGTTCGGTTGAGCACTAAGAGCAGGTTTACAAAGGTTGAGGGTCGCCCTTTTTCCTGTGTTTGGGAGAAGGGCGGCTCTTGTTTGTGTGTGGGTTAATCGAGGGCGGTTGAGGTGGAGACGAGGTCGATGAGGCCTTGGCGGTCGTAGACGCCCAGCTTGCGGTAGGTGTTTGAGGTGTGGTGCTTCACGGTGCCGGGGGCGATGCCCAGGGCCTCCGAGATGTGGGCGATGCTGCGGCCGCGGGCAAGCAAGCGCGCGACGTCAAGTTCGCGTGCGGTGAGGCCGGCCTCACGGGCAAGCTGCTCGCAGCGTTCGTTGAAGTCGGGTGCGTGCGAGCGGGTTTGTTCCTGTGCGGGCTGGTAGAGAGTGCGCAAGCCGTCTTCGGTGAAGACCGTGCTGCCGATGAGGACCACGGCGGCGATGAAGCAGGCGATGAGGCTCACACGCATGTCGGGATTCCAGAACATGCTGCTCATCAATGCGTATCCTAGCCACGAACCGATGAGCGTGCCTGCGCGCGTTGCCACAATGGCGCTGCCGAAGATGAGGGCCACCTGCGTGCGGGCGCGGTAGGCCAAATCGCTGGCGGCGAACATGATGAACATGCCGAGGCAATAGACGCCAAAGATGACTCCGCCGTTGCCAAGAAACGACAGGTCTCCGGGAAGCGCAAGGCACAACGCCGCCCCGCATGTAATGGCGGGCACGATGGGGCGATAGAAGGAGAAGGGGTCGGCGACGGAGTCGCGAACGAACATCGCGAATGCGAAGGCCGCCGTAAGTATGCCCGCCACCGACATGCCCAGGAGTTGCAGAGTGCGTGTGCTGCCGTCGAAAGAGCCCATCCGTTGCACGGCCCCGAAGACGACGGAGATCGCCACGAGGGCAAGGGCGAAGCCGATAAGGCGGCGCGCTTCGAGACGCACGGCGGCTACGGGGACGTCGCCTCGGCATGGCTCGTTGCGCGAAAGGTGCAGTGACAAGGCCGATAGGGGAGCGAAGAGGGCGATGAGGGCGCACCCTGGCACGACGGGCAAGGCGCAGACGACGAAGTACAGCGCAAAGGCGAGAAGAAACGAGTACACGAGGTGTCTGCCCACATTGCCTGAGGCCAGCGTGCTCCAGCGCTCGCCCCACATAAGCAGGACGAGGGCACTGAAAACAGAGGTGAGGATGTAGCCCGCCCACTCCAGTGCAAGACCGGCGGCATAAGGCAAGGCAATGTGCGTGCACAGGGCAAGCATCACGGTGCCCACGGTTCCCGCAGCTGCGGAAAGTGGCAAAAGGCCGGGCCTGCTGCTGTATGGCGCCAGGCGCGGGGCGGCAAGCGTTGCTGCAACATAGCCCGCGAGTGTCGCAACCAAAAGGAGCAAAATGCTGCCCGGTGCGGGCTGGATGGGGCCCATGACTACCGAGGTTGAGGCAAGCGTCATCCACCATGCCTGCCAAAAGCCAAGGCCCACAAGGGGGAGCAGGCCCGCAAAGCCGCGCCGGGCGGTCGAATCCTCGGGGCCGCCGCCGGCGAGAATCTCTGCGTCGGTACCGATTTTGTCTGGCATTGCTTGGGCGCGTGCTGCCATTGCGCTCCTTCAGTCGCGCGTTTATTTGGATGGCCACACTATAGCAGCGACGGGATTTTGATGCGCCCTGACGTTGGGAGACTTGCTTTTTAGGCGGGTTGCCGGTTGTTCTCCTGACAGCGGTGGGGTGGCGACGGGTTTTGCCTCTGTGGGCTCTTGCGCGTGGCAAATACTGTATGAGATTTCAAAATACCAGCTAGATTTGGCAATGGGCCAAAAGGTTCACGGCGGTTTAGACGGTGGCCCATAGGCATGGACCACTTTTCGTGCCTAAACTCAAGTTGTTATCTGCCTACGGGGTGCGCCTTGTTGGGCAGGTCCGTTTGCCAGTTGAAAGGGGAACCAACATGGAACTCAACCGTCGTCAGTTTGTCGAGGGTGCAGGGGCTGCCGCTGCCGGCGTCGCCGCCATGGGCGCACTTGCCGGTGTCGCTGTGGCCGACGAGCAGGAGGCCATGACCGCCGACAAGCTCGAGGGCGCCAAGTGGAGCTTCGAGATCGCTCCCGACCCCATCCCTGAGGATCAGATTTCCAAGACTGTTACGCACGACATCGTCGTCGTGGGCGCCGGTATGGCCGGTGTGTGCACCGCCGTTTCCGCTGCCGAGGAGGGCGCCGACGTCATCCTCTTCTCCGCTTCTTCCAAGGCCATGAGCCGCGGCGGCTCCAACCACGCCATCGGTTCCAAGTATCAGGTGGAGAAGGGCATCGAGTACAACCCCGAGCTTGCCCGCAAGATCGTGAAGACCGAGCAGACCTCCGGCACTTACCTCATGGACAAGAAGAAGTGGGCCCGCTGGATCAACAACTCCGCCGAGTCCATCAACTGGACCATCGAGCTCATGGAGGGCAAGGGTCTGCACTGCTGCCTGGAGCCCGGCTACCCTGATCCCGACGGCGTCATCGACGTGCCGCCCGCGTCCCACAACTTCTACAGCGACGAGCAGCCCTTCGGCGCTCTGTGGGGTGCTCCTATCGAGGCCCAGACCTACGCTCAGATCTTCACCGAGGACCTCGGCGGCGAGATCGACTACAACACCCGCGCCCTCTACCTCATCCGTGACGACGACAACACCGGCCGCGTGAGCGCCGTTGTCGCCCAGGATGCCGACGGCAACTACATCAAGTACGAGGCCACCAAGGCCGTCGTGCTTGCCACGGGCGACTTCTCCAAGGACCGCGACCTCATGGCCCGCTACAGCCCCATGGCCTACAAGTGGTTCAAGGACGCCATCAGCTGGGACAAGATTGACTACGACACCGAGCTCGCCTACGACGGCCTCATGCCCGGCGACGGCCAGAAGATGGGCCTGTGGATCGGCGCCGCTTGGCAGAAGACCTTCCCCGTCGCTCCCATGATCAACGGTGGCGCCACTGGCCCCGCCCACGGTGTCATTTCCAACTTCTGGGGCATCAACCTCGACATTCACGGCGAGCGTTACCAGAACGAGATCACCAACTTCGCCTACGGCGCCATCTCCAAGCTGCAGCTTCCCCAGCAGACCGCCTTTGCCGTGTGGGATACCAACTATGCCTACACGCAGGACACCTGGGAGGCCTTCGGCTGCTGCATCGACCTCGAGAACGGCATTCAGCCCTCGACCCCCGAGGAGCTTATCGCCGGTTGGGACAAGAATGCCGAGTCCGGCGTCGTCGAGGGCATCGGTTCCTCCACGACCTACTACAAGGCCGACACCATCGAAGAGCTCGTTGAGCAGATGGCTGCTGACGGCATCGACGCCGACAACGCCCTTGAGTCCATCAAGCGCTACAACGAGTATGCCAAGAACGGCCTCGATGAGGAGTTCCATGTGAACCCCGAGTACCTGTTCCCCATCGAGACGGGCCCGTTCTACGCCACCAAGTCCGTGGGCGCCACCTTCCTCACCGTGTGCGGCGGCCTGCGCACCAACGAGAAGATGCAGGTGTGCGACGAGAACGACGAGCCTATCGAGGGCCTGTACAACACCGGCATCATGACTGGCGACTTCTACGCCAACACCTACAACTTCGTGATGCCCGGCCAGAACCTCGGCGCCGTGTGCGGCACGCTGTCCTACCTGCTCGGCAAGGACCTGGCACAGCTGTAAGTGGCTGAAGGATTTGCTCTGCTCGCTCGCCTGAGGGATTTCCCACGCTGCTGGTCCTCGCCGCAAAGAGCGCGGCTGCGGATTCGCAGCTTAGGGAAACCCTCAGGCTGGCGTTGTTCCGGCTGGTAGCGCCCGGGGTCCTCAACCCCCGCAAAGACAGTCGGTTATTGCTTTTAGAACCTTGGGGGCCGACCCGGGGGGCCAGCTGCAAGGCACGCGAGGGTGAAGTGTACTGGAGTACATGAGCCCGAGCGCAACGCCGCAGATGGCCCCCGGCGAGCCCGAATGATGTAATGTGCCGAGGATCAATCGGCTGCAAGGCGCATGGGGGCGAAGTGTACTGGAGTACATGAGCCTCCATGCAACGCCACAGACGGCCCCCGGCGAGCCTGAGTGATGTGAAGTGCCGGGGACCAATCAGCTGCAATGCCGTAGATGGCCCCCGGCGAGCCAATAGGATGAAAGGATTTAGAGTATGTCTCTTTCTCGTCGTTCTTTCCTTGCTGGTGCTGGCGTGGCCGCTCTGGCTGCTGGGTCTGCTGCTACTGCGTTTGCTGGTGGCACCGGTTCCGATGAGGACATGAAGTATGCTGCCCCCACCGAGGCTGGCGGCGTTAACGCTGCAGGCCCTGCCTATGAGAAGGCCGTGCCTTCCTTCATGACCGCTCCCGAGCCCATCGACCCCGCTAGCTGCGCTTCCACCAAGACCGCCGACGTCATCGTCATCGGTGCCGGCAACTCCGGCTGCGCTGCCGCCAGCTCCTGCGTCGACAACGGCCTCAATGTCATCGTCATCGAGAAGCTCGGCACCGTTCAGGGCCGTGGCGGCGGCATGGGCCTGTGCAACACCAAGTTCACCAAGGCCTATGGCGAGAAGATCGGCCAGGATCTCACGGTCAACATCGAGGAGGCCCAGCACCGCTGGATCCGCACCTGCGCAAGCCGCGTGAAGGAGTCCCTCGTCTCCCTGTGGTTCAACAAGTCCGGCGAGGCTGGCGACTGGTTCATCGACAAGGCCGCAGAGTACGGCGTCGAGCCCGACTCGTTCCGCGCCTATGCCCCCAACGCCATCATTCCCGAGAGCTTCTCGTATCACCAGTTCCACAAGGTGGACGACTCGGTGACCTTCCCCGAGGAGACGGGCTACTTCCTGCCCACCGCCGTGCTGTACGTCGACTCCCAGGATGCTGACAAGCACAACGGCGTGTGCGCGACCTATGATTTCTACACCTGCGCCCAGCAGCTCGTGAAGGACGAGTCCGGCCGCATCACCGGCGTCATCGCCACCGATGCCGACGGCAACAACGTGTACTACGAGGGCACCAAGGCAGTCGTGCTTGCTACCGGCGGCATCGACATGGACGAGGAAATGGTGGACTACTACTGCGAGCCCATCGTTCACGGTTGCCTCGAGAACCAGAACGGCCCTGCCGGCTATTCCACTGGCGACGGCCACAAGATGGGTCTGTGGGTTGGCGCCGGCATGCAGGACGGCCCCTTCCCGCTCATGCTCCATCCCCAGGCTGGCTGCATGTTCCACGGCGCGTTCATGTTCCTCAACCTCGAGGGCGAGCGCTTCTGCAACGAGGGCACCTGGGTTCAGGGCAAGTCGATGAACGTCATGCGTCAGACCAACCACATCGCATGGGCCATCATGGACGCCAACTACGGCGAGCAGAACGTCAAGACGCTCGAGAACGGCGTGGGCGGCGGCATGTTCTGGGACTCCATGGGTGGCGAGGTGGGCGATCCCTTCAAGCCTGAGGACGTCACCGCTATCGTCGACGCGGCCATCCAGGCTGACAACGACAGCGCCTACAAGGCAGACACCCTCGAGGAGCTCGCCGAGCTCATCGGCATCGACGCCGACGCCATGAAGGCTTCCGTTGAGCGCTACAACACGCTGGTTGAGGGCGGTGTCGACGAGGACTTCCACAAGCAGGCCGACTTCCTGTTCCCTGTCACCGAGCCTCCGTTCTACGCCTGCAAGGTCGGCGTGGCCCTGCTCGCCATCGTTGGCGGCCTTGACATCAACCGCCGCCTGCAGGTGCTCGACACCAACCGCAAGCCCATCGAGGGCCTCTATGCCACCGGCAACGCTTCGGGCGACCTGTACGCTGTTGACTATCCCATCAACATGGCCGGCAACTCCAACGGTCGTGCTCTGACCTGGGGTTACCTCCTCGGCCAGATCATCGCCGGCACCAGCGACCTCGTGGCCGAGACCGTTCCCGCCGAGAAGGCCGAGGTTGTTGAGGAGGCTCCTGCTGAGGAAGCTTCTGCCGCAGCCGGCACCGGCGAGCTTGCTGACGGCACCTACACGGGCACCGGCAAGGGCATCGGCGGCGCGTTCGACGTCACGGTGACCGTCGAGGGCGGCAAGATTACGAACGTCGAGGTCGGCGAGAACGCTGAGACCCAGGGCATCGGCTCCAAGGCCATCGAGCAGCTCCCTGCCAAGATTGTCGAGGCCAACGGCGTTGACGGCGTCGAGGCTGTCTCCGGCGCCAGCGTGACCTCCAAGGCCATCTTCACGGCCGTCACCGAGGCGCTCGCACAGGCTTAAATTCGTCCCGGCCGTCCCCGGCTGCTCCCACGCCGCTGGTCCTCGCCGCATAAATCGCGGCTGCGGATTCGCGGCTTAGGGAGCACCGGGGACTGACGCAATCTCAGCCGTGTGCGGTTTTGAGCGTTAAGATCAGGTTTACAAGAATCGAGGGCCGCCCTTTTCCCCATGCTGGGAGAAGGGCGGCCCTCGTTGTAGTGCGGGTTGTAACTTCCCAACGACACCCCTGGGGCAGAGTACGCAGCCTTGAGGCGGTTCCCTAAGCTGCAAATCCGCAGCCGCTAGATGGTTTTAGTCCCTAACGACACTTGCGGGCAGGGTGCGCAGCTCGGGGGCGGTCTCCAAAGCCGCGAATCCGCAGCCGCGTCCTTTGCGGCGAGGACCAGCGGCGTGGAGACCGTCCCCCGAGCGTCCGGGAAGAACTCAGCCCCGTGTCTACCGATAAAAGGCAGGTACGCCGAAACCGATGTTGTAGTCGCCGGCGGTGTAGTAGATGCTCTCTTTGATGCCGCCTGCGATGGCACCCACGGTCTTGTACCAGCCGTCACCCACTTCCACGATGATCTCGGCATGGTCGGCGGAAACGCCGATCTGGTTGGCGAAGGAGTTCTCCCACAGGAAGAAAGCGACCATGCCAACGCGAGGCGTCATGGTGTGCTGGCCCTTTTCAATCATGAGGTCGAGATACTTGTGCGGCCAGCTGTCGACGAAGCCGTCGGCAAGGAATCCGCTCATGCCGGCAGCCTTGAAGATGTGGCGCACTGTGGCCATGCAAGGACCGTATCCGCAGTACGTGCCGCCGTCGGCCTTCACCTCCTCGAGGTAGCCGAATGCCGTTGACTCGCTGCCGCCCAGCTCAGCCAGGGTAAACTGCACGATACGTCGCACTTCCTCGTCGCGGGTGTACATGCGTCCCGTGTCCTCGTCGAAGAAATGCCACGAGTTGTTGACGTACTGCTGACCGGTGTGCAGGCCGCCGTCGTAGTTGTCGTAGTAATACGTGTTGGTCTTGCCGGATTCCGAGACCTCGGTGAGGCCGCAGTTGAGACCCGTCTGCTCGTCGATATTGCGCCAAGAGCCGTGGATGAACTGCTTGCCTGTGAGCTGGCTGCCGGTGATGGGGTCAAAGTACGAGACGACGTTGTCGCCCAGGTACAGGAAGCCATATCCGAGCTGACCCTTGTCGTTGAACAGGTACGTCTTGTCTTCGATGGTCTGTAAGCCGGTGAGGGGTTTGCCGTCGTTGTCGTAGTAATAGCGATAGCCGCCAATGTTCTGCCAGCCGGTAAGTACGGCCGGCTCTTGGGTCGAGGAGCCCGAGCCGGGTTTGTCGGGCGAGGGAGTCCCAGACTGCGAGCCATCGCCCTTGTCGACCGTCCCTCCCTGGGAAGCATCAGTTCCCGTGCCTGGCTTATCGGTGTCACTCGTCGACCCATCAGCCGAGCCCTCGGCGCTTTCCTGCTCATCAGCTTTGCTGCCAGCACCATCGGGGCTGCTGTTCTGGTCTGCGCTTGCACCGCCCGTAACGTCGTCCTGATTGGTGCCATCGCTGCCCGAGTCGCCATCCTGGTTTTCACCCGCGCCGCCTGCAGCATCGCCCTGAGCGCCGTTGCCCTGGTCTGCGCCTGCGCCACCTGCAACGTTGCCTTGAGCGGTGCTGCTGCTCGAAACCGCGCCCGCAGCATCGCCCTGCTCGGTGTTCTGGCCTGCATTCACGCCACTCGTGGTGTCGTCCTGCTTTGTGTTCGAGCTACCAGAAATGGTGTTTTGCCCGGTGTCGCTATTGTTAGCGCCTGCGCCGCTCGGGGTGCCATCTAGTCCCGTGTTGCCCTGGTTTATGCTCGTGTCGTTTGAAGTTCCGGTTTGCCCGGCATTGTTCTGACTTGCGTTCGTGCCGTTCGAGGTTCCGGTTTGTCCGGCATTGCTGGCGCCTGCATTCGCGCTGCCAGAAGCGCCGTTTTGCCCAGTGTCATTGCCGTCTGCGCTATTTGCGGCATCGTTATGCGTGCTGTCGGCGCTGCCCTGCTCGTTGTTTGAGCCGCCCGGAACATCGCTCTCGCCGACAATCACTGCCTGCATTTCGCCAAAGCTGGGGAGGGGAGCGGCGTCGTGGTTATTGTCCGCCTGGTATTCAAAACAGTCGATGACAGGGAGCTCCGCATCAACTTGTTCATCTGCCAGCGCAAACGTAGGTGCTGCGCTGAGCAGTGCGCCCAGCGCGAGCGATGCCAAAACAACGTTGCGCCTATGCTGCCTCTTCCAGTGTGCTTGACGGGTCACGTGGCTCCTCCTCGCAGTCGAACGTATGCGCAGGGCATCATACCCGCAACCCCCACCCCACCGCCACCCCACACCGATCGTTGACTCGCAACCCAAAGGTTTTAAGCCCCTAAGCGGTACCCCTGGAGCAGAGTGCGCAGCCTTGCGATGGCCCCCAAGCCGCGAACCCGCAACCGCCAGATGGTTTTAAGCCCCTAAACGGCATCCCTTTGGAGCAGTGTGCGCAGCCTTGAGACGGTTCCCTAAGCTGCAAATCCGCAGCCGCGGTCTGTGCGGCGAGGACTGCAGCGTGGGAATCCGCCTCAAGGCGTCCGGGCAGCACTCTACTTCGGTGCCTTCATTGCTCGCATCGCATTGAGAATCGCGATGATGGCCACGCCCACGTCGCCGAACACAGCAAGCCACATGTTGGCGATGCCGAGCGCTGCCAACACGAGGATGACGAACTTCACAGCCAAGGCGAACACAATGTTCTGCCACACGATGCCCATCGTCTTCTTGGCCAGGCGGATGGCGCGGGCGATGTTGGAAGGCTTGTCGTCCATAAGCACCACGTCGGCGGCCTCGATGGCGGCGTCGGAGCCCATGGCGCCCATGGCAATGCCCACGTCGGCGCGGGTGAGCACGGGAGCGTCGTTGATGCCGTCGCCCACGAAGGCAAGCTTGCGCTTGTCCCACTCGGCGGTGAGTAGGCGCTCCACCTGTTCGACCTTGTCAGCGGGAAGCAGCTGCGCCTTGTACTCGTCCAGCCCCAGCTTCTCGGCCACGGCTGCGGCCACCTCGGTGCGGTCACCGGTGAGCATGACCGTCTTCTTCACGCCCACGGTGTGCAGGTCGGCGATGGCCTGGGCGGAGTCGGGCTTCACGACGTCGGCAATCACGATGTGGCCGATGTAGCGGCCGTCAAGCGAGACGTGCAGGATGGTGCCGGTGAGCTCGCAGGCGTGGTAGTTCACGCCGTGGCTGGTCATGAGCTTATCGTTACCCACGAGGACCGCATGCTGCTCAATGGTGGCAACCACGCCGTGGCCGCTTTCTTCGCGCACCTCGGCAATCTTGCTCTGGTCGATGTCGCCGGTGTAGGCCGCCTTGATGGACACCGCGATGGGGTGGTCGGAATAAGCCTCGGCGTGGGCGGCCATGCTCAGCAGCAAGTCGGGGTTCACGTCGGTTTCGGCGTGCACGGCCACGACGTTGAATGTGCCGTTAGTGAGGGTGCCCGTCTTGTCAAAGACAACGGTGTCGACCTCGGAGAGTGCCTCAAGGTAGTTGGAGCCCTTCACGAGCACGCCGATGCGCGAGGCACCGCCGATGCCGCCGAAGAAGCTGAGCGGCACGGAGATGACAAGGGCGCACGGGCAGCTCACCACGAGGAACGTGAGGCCGCGCAGAATCCAGTCGCTCCAGGCACCCATGCCAAGAAACGGCGGCAGCACGGCGAGCAGCAGGGCTGCGCCGGTGACGGCCGGGGTGTACCAGCGGGCAAAGCGGGTGATGAAGTTCTCGGTCTTTGCCTTTTTCTCGCTGGCATTTTCCACAAGCTCCAGGATGCGGCTCACCGTGGACTCGCCGAAAGGCTTGGTGGTGCGCACGTGCAGAAGGCCCGTCATGTTGATGCAGCCCGAGACGACCTCGGCACCCGTCTCCACATGGCGCGGCACGCTCTCGCCGGTGAGGGCGGAGGTGTCGAGCTGGCTTGCGCCTTCCGTCACGACGCCGTCGATGGGGATGCGCTCGCCAGGCTTCACCACGATGATGGAGCCGACTTCAACCTCGTCGGGGTCTACTTGTACGAGGTCGCCGTCACGCTCGATGTTGGCGTAGTCGGGCGCGATGTCCATCATGGCGGCGATGGACTTGCGGCTCTTGCCCACCGCATAGCTTTGGAACAGCTCGCCTACCTGGTAGAACAGCATGACGGCTGCACCCTCGGCCATGTGGGGGTCGGTGTCGGGGAAGAACACCATCGCAAACGCGCCCAGGGTGGCCACGGTCATGAGGAAGTTCTCGTCGAACACCTTGCCATGGCGGATGTTGTTGAGAGCCTTGCCAAGGACGTCGTAGCCGGCGATGGTGAAGGGGATGGCGAACAGCACGAAGCTTGCGTACACGTCGCCCGGCGTGCCGAACGCGGCCTCAAGCACGCCGAGCTCGTCGAGGGCGAACACCACGGCGAAGATGCCCAGCGCGACAAGGATGCGCACGAGGCGATGCTGCAGCGACTCCTTCTTGCGCTTCTTCTTTTTCGTCTTGCCCTTCGCTGCCTTCGCGTCAGCCATGGTTGTCCTTCTTTCTTGCGCTGACCCATGCGTCATGCGGTCCCAGAGATGCCCTCACTGGGGAATTAACATACATTTCAGATTTCTCAAAAACCCGCCAACTGGGCTTTTAATGATTTAACATACATCTCACTGGTTGAAATGTATGTTAAATCCGCCCACCCTGGCAGATTTCCAAGCCCCGAGCCTCCCATGCGCCCTGAGCAAGCGCGTCACGCGCGCAAGGGTGGGGGCTAAAGTCGGTCGCGAGTTCCGCAGCCGCGCCATCGGCGCGGCGAGGACTGTCTGAGCAGGCGACTTTAGCCCCCACCTCCAGGGAGCTCAAAGCCTTAGCGAATAATCTCGCAGTCGGGCTCGACGTCCTCCGTGTAGGCCACCACGCGCTCGAGCACCTCGTCGAACTCGGCGTCGTCGGCCTCAAGCGTGAGCTTCTGGGTCATGAAGTTGACGGACACGGACTTCACGCCGTCGAGCTTGGCGATGCCTTCCTGCAGCTCGCGGGCGCAGTTGGCGCAGTCGATCTCGTCGAGCTTGAATACCTTACGCATGATGGCTCTCCCTTTCTCTAGGGCGGTTCTCACCGCCTCTTTGTACGCTGCCGTTATTTGAGTTGTTTACATATGAACAATCGTTCATATGTTGGCCTGCAGTATACGCCGCCTCTATGTGCTGTCAATGCAAAACGAAAAAGCCCTCCGAATATTTTCGGAGGGCTTTTTCGTAGGTCTGGAACTTATTGTTTCCGGCAGACTAACTAGTCAGAACTGTCGGATAGGTTCGACATGGAGGCCATACTTCCCGATTGGATATCCCGGCCGTTCTTCAATTGCTCGATCATTATGTCCTGCATCCATTTTCCGACCCACATGTAAAGTGCTGGGTATTCGTGCGCAATGATACCTAGAGGGTATCCCTCTTGCTCCGATTCCCATGGTGCATAGCAGTAGAGTTCTGAACCCTCTGGCAGTGCACCTGCATCGAAATTTTTCAACTTGGAGAATGACTGTGGAACAGATGTGAGGCCAATCAAGCTACCTTCCAAATCATTCAGACTTTCCTTTAACACAACCGGGAAATATGCGAGGTATAATTTCCCGTCGAGGAAGATGAAATTGTTGACTACCTCCTGAGGGTTATCGTCCGGCACCCTTGAATCAAATGATGATGTTGAACTTGATTTAGTCATATAAGGGGTTCGCTTAAGGAATTATTACCTGATGGAAGAGCTGAGCAACAGGTTGCGCAATTGCCCAGCCATCGGGCGCTTTATTGATGACCGATGTTGCGATAAAAGTATATGTTCCAGAAGGCAGTACCTGGGTTTCTCCAGATAGATATTCAAAGCGAAGATCGGTGAAAACCGTCTGCCCTTGTGTATATACACGTCCGGTTGCGTTGTTGGTGGCGGAAACGCCTGCTGTTACCATAGGCACCGAAATCCAAATGGGGAAACTGGCAACTTGAGTGTCATAGTGAATTTGTTTGGCAGCCGTTGCATATTCGGCGCTGGTAACGGTGACCTCTGCAATCTGAGCAATCGCGCGTTCGTCATTGGGAGGTTCGGATATAGTTGCCGCATTGGTTGTTTCGGACATTAAAGTTGAGTCAACGTACGCTTTGGTATCGGGGCTCAGGCTGTTATACATTTCTGGATGCGCAATTCTAAGATACGCACCTATCGTTGTCTGATCGAAGGGCGTAAGAATTTGTGGAATCGCAGTATCATCAGCTTGAGCAGATTTGGGCGAGCTGGTGCCTATCGAACCAGCAGTGAACAATGAAACCACAGCCAAAGATTTGAGGAAAGAGCGACGAGAAAGGTCAAACATAATCCCTCCTTATTTGGTTGTGGGCTGTTCCGATACAACCCTTATGTATGTACAATAGCGATGACAAGCTCAAAAAGCAAGACTACAAGGTGCCTCCGAGGCAGTCGCTTCTCGGGCTTTTTTGCGTCAGAGGGCTTGGTTGGTTGCCTGTTCATAGGTACGCCGTATTCCCTTTAACAAAAGCCCTCCGACTTTTTGCGTCAGAGGGCTTGCCGGGGTGTTGCGTTGCGTTGCAGGCCACGCCTGGGTTGCCGAACCCGCATCAGGTGCGGTTTGGCCAGTTTGGATTGCATTGGCAAATACAAAAAACGGGCCAGCGACAACGACGTGCCACCAGCCCGCTTTATTCCGTGCCTTGATTGTAAGCTTGTCCTACTTTGCCTGCATGATTGCGTCGATTGCCTTGATGGCGGCGTTGCGCAGGCCGTTTTCTTCAAGGGAGGCGACGCCCTTGATGGTGGTGCCGCCGGGGGAGCACACGGCGTCCTTGAGCACGGCGGGGTGCTTGCCCGTTTCCACGGCCATCTTGCCGGTGCCGGCGATCATTTGCCCTGCCAGCTGGTAGGCCACCGCACGGGGCACACCGTACTTCACGGCGGCGTCGCCCAGGGCCTCCATGAACATGGCGACAAAGGCGGGGCCGCAGCCCGTCACCGTGCCGGCGATGCCCATGAGGGCCGCGTCCACAAAGACCACGAGGCCCGTCGCCTCAAGGATGGGGCGCACCACGGCCAGGTCCTCCTCGGTGAGGGAGTGGGTGGACTCGCAGACCCAGACGCCCTCGTTGACCTGCACGGGCGTGTTGGGCAGCACCGAGATGTGGTGTGTGCCGGGCACGAGCACCTGCTCGTACTCACCGAAGGGCATGTTCACGGCCACGGAGACCACGATCTTCTCTGCCAGCTCGTCTGCGATGGGTGCGCAGACCTCGTCTACCAGGTAAGGCTTTACCGCGATGAACACGACGTCGGACGCCTCGACGACCTCCTCGGCGCTTGCGCAGGGGTTGATTCCCAGCTTGCCGCAGTTGGTGCAGAGCTTGTCGTAGTTCTTGGCGCAGGCGTAGATGTTGCCTGCGGGCACTGCCTCGGCGCGAAGCAGGCCCTTGGCGATGGCCTTCGCCATGTTGCCGAAGCCGATAAAGCCGATCTTGGTACACGGAACGTCTGACATAAGATCCTCCTGGTTGGTGTCGCTGCAAGGGTGCAATTGCATGGGCATATGATGCCACATGGAGGGCGCGATTAAAACGGGTTGTCACATGCGCGAAACCTGCGTATGTGCTGTGGGGCGAGAGGTCGCGCATGTGTTACGGGCGAAGCCCGCGCGCGCATCGGGCCGCCTGCCCATGCCGCCCCGGTTGCCGTCCATAAAAAAGGCCCGCTGGCCAGAGGGCCAACGGGCTTGGGTGGAGCAAGATGGACTCAGGCCTTCGCGGCCGGGCCCCAGGCGAGGCTCACGGCACCCGGGCCCAGGATGGAGGCGAGCACGGGGCCGCCCTCCTTCACGCGCACGTTGATGCCGCTGAACTTGTCGCGCACGCAACGCAGAAGCTCCGTGCAGGCGCGCCCCTGCGTGCCGAAGTAGGTGAGCGTGAGGCTGCGCGGGGCGTCGGTGGGCACGAGTTCCACGAGCTCGCGGGCGAGATTCTGCACGCCGCGGGTCGTCTTCACGTGGATGACCGCGCCGTCGCGCACGCTGAGCACGGGGTAGCGGTTGAGGAAGGTTCCCACCGACAAGGGGATGAGCGCCATCCGGCCGGTGTGGCGCAGCGTGGCTGTGCTCGGCACGGAGAAGCCGATGCCCTGGTCGGCGCGCGCGGCCTCAAGGGTCGCCACGATGTCGTCGAACGAGGCCCCCGAAGCGTCGAGCTTGCGGGCGAGGCTGGCGAGCGACTCCACGCCGCAGATAGTGCTCATGGAGTCGAGCACCTTGATGCGCGGAAGCCCGGCGGCACCGGCCGCGGCAGCGGAGTTTGCCTCGCGGCTCGTGGCGCCCACCTTGTTGCGGATGGCGGAACGCACCTGGTCAGCCGCCTTGCAGGCACTGCGGTAGCAGCTCGAGACCTTCGCGGAGGTCGTGATGCACACAACGTCCGAGCCCGTCTCGACAAGACGGGAGAACGCCTGCTGGAAGGCCTCGGGCTTTGCTCCGTGGGCCTCGGTGAGGCGCTTGTCGTGCAGGGCCTGGACGAAGTCGCCGTTCTCGCCCATGAACGTTTCTTCATGCAGCTCGCCGTCGATGCGGTAGGTCATGGGCACCATGGAGACGCCCAGGCGTGCAGCCTCGGCGCGGGTGAGATTGGCGCTGGAGTCTACGACTAGCGAGAGCATATTGTTGCCACCCCCATCTGGCGGAACTTTTCGTAGCGTTCCTGCAGCAGCGCGTCGGTGGGCCGGGCGGCGAGCTCGTCGAGCGTGGGCACGAGCGCCTCGCGCAGGTTGGCGGCCACATCGGCGGGGCTGCCAGTGCCCTCGCTTACGATGCGGTCGATAATGCCCAGCTCAAGCAGCTTGTCGGCCGTGAGGCCCAGGGCCGCTGCGGCCTCGGGCGCCTTAGATGCATCCTTGTAGAGGATCGAGGCGCACCCCTCGGGGCTGATGACCGAGTACACGGCGTTCTCAAGCATCCACACGCGGTCGGCCACACCCAGGCCCAGGGCACCGCCCGAGCCGCCCTCGCCGATGACCACGCTCACCACAGGGCACGCAAGGCCTGCCATGGCGACGAGGTTGTCGGCGATGGCCGCGCCCTGGCCGCGCTCCTCGGCCTCGATGCCGCAGTAGGCGCCGGAGGTATCGATGAGGCACACGACGGGTCGGTCGAAGCGTTCGGCCTGATGCATGAGGCGCAGCGCCTTGCGGTATCCCTCAGGGTGGGCCGAGCCAAAGTTGCGGGCCACGCGCTCCTTGAGGTTGCGGCCGCGCTCGGTTGCGATGACGGTCACACTGCGGTCGCCCAGGCGCGCCACGCCGGCCACCACGGCTGCGTCGTCGCGGAAGCCCCTGTCGCCGTGGAGTTCGACGAAGTCGGTAAAGAGGTTGTCGATGATGTCGAGGGCGGTCGCGCGCTCGGTGCTGCGGGCGTTCTTTACGCGGTCATAGGCACAGCTCACCTCGGGCATCGTCGTCGCGCCCTTGACCTTGACGGGCCTTGCCGGGGCCTCCTGGGCGGCGCGCATGCAGGGACGCACCCACTGCGCGGCCACGTCGGGTGCCGCGTGCAGGCTCAGCAGACGACCCAGCTCGTCGCGCATGTCGGCGCGAGCCACGATGCGGTCCACAAAGCCGTGCTCGAGCTGGAATTCGGCGCTCTGGAAGCCCTCGGGCAGCTTCTTGTGGATGGTCTGCTCGATGACGCGCGGGCCTGCGAAGGCCACGAGCGCACCGGGCTCGGCCAGGATGACGTCGCCCTCCATGGCAAAAGAGGCCGTGACGCCGCCGGAGGTGGGGTCGGTGAGCACGCACAGGTAGAAGCCGCCCTGCGCCCCGAAGCGCTGGCGGGCGGCCGAAACCTTGGCCATCTGCATGAGGGAGGTGGTGCCCTCCTGCATGCGGGCGCCGCCCGACACGGTGAAGCCCACCACGGGCAGCCCCTCGGCTGCGGCGCGCTCGAAGGTGCGCGAGATCTTCTCGCCCACCACGGCGCCCATCGAGCCCATCATGAAGTCGCCGTTCATGACAAAGATGGCGCAGGGCATGCCCTCGACGGTCGCGCGGCCGCACACGACGGCGTCGGCCTCGCCGGTCTTCGTGCGCGCGGTCTGAAGCTTGCCGGCGTATCCCGGGAAGCCCAAAAAGTCGGTGGCCGTAAGGTCGGCGAACCATTCCTGGAAGCTGCCCTCGTCGCAGGTGATCTCGAGCCTGCGGCGGGCGCCCAGGCGCATGTGGTGGCCGCAGTGCGGGCACACGTCGAGGTCGCGCGCGGCCTCTTCGATGTCGACGATGCGCTTGCACGAGTTGCACTTGGCGTAGAGCCTGCGCTCGGGAATCTCCACGGGCACGTCGTTTGCGCTGCTCTCCAGCGTGTTGCGCGACTTCTTTGCCCGCTTAGTCATGATTGGCATACAGGTGTCCCATCAGGTCCGTGTGGTAGACCCCGCTCAGGAACTCGGGGTTGTTGAGGATGTCGAGCTGCAGCTCGGAGTTGTCGCAGACGCCCTCGATGGCCAGCTCGCCCAGGGCGGAGCGCATTTTGCGGATGGCCTCCTCGCGGGTGGGCGCGTGCACGATGAGCTTGCCGAGCAGGGAGTCGTACCACGGGGGCACGACGCACCCCTGGTAGAGGGCCGAGTCGAAGCGCACCCAGGGGCCGTTGGGCACATGCAGCGTCGTGATCTTGCCACACGACGGGCGGAAGTTCTCGTCCTCGGCGTTGATGCGGCACTCGATGGCGGCGCCTTGGGGGTGGATGTCCTCCTGCTTGAAGGGAAGCTTTGCCCCCGCCGCGCAGCGAATCTGCCATTTGACGAGGTCAAGGCCCGTTACCATCTCGGTCACGGGGTGCTCCACCTGCAGGCGCGTGTTCATCTCCATGAAGTAGAAGTCGCCGGCGTCGGTGTAGAGGAACTCGATGGTGCCCACGCCCGTGTAGCGCACCTTCTTGGCGAGGCGCACGGCGGCGTCGAGGATCTTCTCGCGCACGCGGGGCTTCAGGCACGCGCAGGGGCTCTCCTCGAGCAGCTTCTGGTTGCGGCGCTGCACCGAGCACTCGCGCTCGCCCAGGGCCACGGCGTGACCGTGGTTGTCGCAGAGCAGCTGGGCCTCCACGTGGTGGGCGTGCTCCACGAACTTCTCCATGTAGCACTCGCCGTCGCCGAAGGCCGAGAGGGCCTCCGAGTATGCCTCCTGGTAGGCGGCGCGTGCCGCCTCGGGGGAGTCGACGCGACGGATGCCGCGGCCGCCACCGCCGGCGCGTGCCTTGATGAGCACGGGGCAGCCGATGCGGCGCGCCTCGGCTTCGGCCTGTTCAGCGCTCGTGAGCAGGTCGCAACCAGGCGCCACGGGCACGTTGGCCTCGCGGGCGCAGATGCGGGCGGCGTCCTTGCTGCCGAGCTTCTCGATGACCTCGGCCGAGGGGCCGATGAAGACCACGCCGGCCTCCTTGCACATGCGTGCGAACTCGGCGTTCTCGGAGAGGAAGCCGTAACCGGGGTGGATGGCCGCCGCGCCCGACTTGAGCGCCACGGTGAGGATGGCCTCCTTGTTGAGGTAGCTCTCATGGGGGCGGGGCCCGCCGATGCAGTACGCCTCGTCGGCCAGGGCCACATGCAGGGCGTCCTTGTCGGCCGTGCTGAAGACGGCGACGGTCTCGACGCCCATCTCTTTGCACGCGCGGATGACGCGCACGGCTACCTCGCCGCGGTTGGCTATGAGAATCTTGCTGAACATTTGGTCTACCTATCTTCGTGCACGCAAGTGCGGCATCAGAGATCGCGGGGGTTGCTTAGGCCTTCTTGGGCATGAGGGCGATGGAGAACTCGCCCGAGACGCACAGGTCCTCGCCCACGAACACCTTGCCCGAGGCAAAGTAGAACGGGCCCTTGTGCTTGGTAAGTTCGCAGCGGATGGACACCTCGTCGCCGGGCACCACGGGGTGCTTGAAGCGGATCTTGTCCATGCTGGTGTAGAAGGTGTCCTTGCCCTGGGTGGCCTCGGCGCCCACGAGGACGCAGCAGTTCTGGGCCATCATCTCGCAGAGGATGACGCCGGGCACCACGGGGTTGCCCGGGAAGTGTCCCTGCAGGAAGAACTCGTCGCCGCGGACCTTGTACGTGCCGCAGGCCACGCCGTCGATGACTTCGGAGGAATCCAAAAGAAGCATGGGTTCCCTATGTGGCAATATTTCCTTCAATTGTTCGCGATCCATGTGTCTCTCCCGATCGCGGATCGCTTTTCGCCGCGTTCCACAGGACCTCATGTACGTCCAGTACACATCGGCCCTGTGCGCCTTGCGAAAAGCGATCCGTCTATTCCCGACGTTTTAAGGTGGAAACGAGCGCTGCTCCTAGTAGATCCGGAACAGGACGCGGCCGTATTCGACCAGGTCACCGTCGTTGGCGCAGATTTCGGCGATCTCGCCGTCGCACTCGGCCACGACCTCGTTCATGAGCTTCATGGCCTCGAGGATGCACAGGGTCTCGCCCTTCTTCACCTTCGAGCCCACGCGCACGAACGGCTCGGCGCCGGGGGAGGGGGCCACGTAGAACACGCCCACCATGGGTGCGCACACCTCGGTGGCGCCGCTGGCGACCTGCGCAGGCGCGGTGGGTGCCGCAGGCTCGGCGGTGGCGGGAGCAGCGGGGGCAGCCACGGCAGCTGCGGGAGCTGCAGGCCAGGCGGCGGGCATTGCCGGCGGGAAGGCCGGCCATGCCGGGGGTTGGGTGGCGCCGGCGCCCTCGCGCTCGAGCTCGAGGGTCAGGTCGGGCTCCTCCAGCTTGATACGGGTGAGGCCGCGCTCCTCCATGAGGTCGGCGAAACCGCGCAGGGTCTCAAGATCCATGCTTAGTCCTCCACGTACTTCTTGAACGCAAGGGCGGCGTTGTGTCCGCCGAAGCCCAGGTTGGTAGAAAGCGCCCAGGTGAGCTCGGCCGAGATGGCCTGCTTGCCAGGGGTATAGTCAAGGTCGCACTCGGGGTCGGGGGTAGCCAAGCCGATGGTGGCCGGCACCACGCCCTCCTTGAGCGCCAGCGCACACACCATGGCCTCCATGGCACCAGTGGCGCCCAGCATGTGGCCGTGCATGCTCTTGGTCGAGCTGATGTGGGCGGCGCGGGCTGCCTCCTCGCCCAGGGCCAGCTTGAAGCCGGCGGTCTCGCAGGTGTCGTTGAGCTTGGTAGAGGTGCCGTGGGCGTTGATGTAGAGGCTCTCCTCGGGCTTTACGCCGCCCTCTTCCACGGCCATGCGGATGCAGCGGGCGATGCCGTCGGCGTGGGGGTCGGGGCTCGTGATGTGATAGGCGTCGGCGGTGTTGCCGTAGCCCACGATCTCGGCGTAGACCTTGGCACCGCGGGCGCGGGCATGCTCGAGCTCCTCAAGCACGAGGACGACCGAGCCCTCGCCCGACACGAAACCGTCGCGCTCGGCGTCGAACGGCCTGCATGCGGTGGCAGGGTCGGGGTTCTTCGAGAGGGCCATGCAGCTCGTGAAGCCGGCGATGGCGTCCTCGATGACGGAGTACTCGGTGCCGCCGGCAAGCGCGGCGTCGATCTGTCCCAGCTTGATGGCATGGAACGCCTCGCCGATCTCGTGGGCCGAGGTGGCGCAGGCCGTGACCACGGGAAGCGTGGGGCCCGTGGCGTGCTGCCTGATGGACACCGCGCCGCAGGGCATGTTGGCAATCATGTTGGGGATCATGAGCGGCGACACCTTGCGCGGGCCGTCGGTGTGGCACTTGAGGGTGTTCTCGATCATCGTGGAGAAGCCGCCGATGCCCGAGCCCACGTAGGTGCCCACGCGCTCGGCTGCCACGTTGGCCTGCACGTTCTCGTCTTCCTCGACAAGCGCGGCCAGGTGTGCGGAGCCCTCGATGAGAAGGCCGGCGTCTGCTACGGCCTCGTCGGAGGCGACGAGCGCGTAGTTGATGGCGGGGTCATTGCGGCGAAGCTCCTGCTTGGTGAGGCCGTGCTCGAGCGGGTCGAAGCCCTTGACCTCGGCGGCGACCTTCACCTTGTAGGCCTCGGTGTCAAAATGCGTGATGAGGCCGATGCCGCAGGTGCCTTCCTTCACGGCCGCCCAGCTCGTGGGGGCGTCGTTGCCCAGGGGTGTCACGGCGCCGAGGCCGGTGATCACGACTCTGCGTTCCATGTAGCGTGCTCCTTTTGCTCGTGCTTGGGTATTGCTGCGGGCCGCGTGCCTACATCGCGATGCCGCCGTCGACGCGCACGACCTCGCCGGTCACATAGCGCGCCGCGGGGCTTGCGAGGAACGCCACGACCTCCGCCACGTCCTGGGCGCTGCCCATGTAGCCCAGCGGAATCTGCTTGTCGTAGCCTTCGCGCACCTCGGCCGAAAGGCCTGCGGTCATGTCGGTCTCGATGAAGCCGGGTGCGACGGCGTTGCAGGTCACGCCGCGCGGGGCGAGCTCACGGGCGACGCTCTTGGTGAGGCCGATGAGGCCAGCCTTGCTGGCGGCGTAGTTGGCCTGACCGGCGTTGCCCATGAGGCCCACTACGGAGCTCACGTTGATGATGCGGCCCGTGCCCTTGTTGCGCAGCCAGGTGCGGTAGAGGGCCTTCACCATGTTGAACGCGCCCTTGAGGTTGACGTCGATCACGCGGTCGAAGTCGTCGTCCTTGATGCGGCCCAGCAGGTTGTCGCGCGTGACGCCTGCGTTGTTCACGAGGACGTCCACGCATCCCAGCTCAGAGGCGACTTCCTTGCACACGGCGGCGCACTCCTCGACGTTGGCCACGTCGCACTTCCAAGCCCGGGCGCGACGGCCCAGGGCCTCGATGGCCTCCACGGTCTCGCGTGCGGCCTCGTCGTTGCCGGCGTAGAGCACGGCGACGTCGCAGCCAGCTTCAGCCAGGCGCAGCGCACAGGCGCGGCCGATGCCGCGCGAGCCGCCGGTCACAACGGCCACGCGGGCGGGTTGCTCGGCCTGCGTGGCCTGAGCTGCCAGATCTTCTGCCATGGCTACTCCTCCTTGAGGGCGGCAACCACGGCTGCCACCTCGTCGGGCGTCTCACAGGAAAGGGCGCGGGCGTCGGGCAGCGTGCGCTTCACCAGGCCCGTGAGCGTCTTGCCCGGGCCCACCTCGATGAACGTGTCGAAGCCTTCCTCAGCCAGGCCTGCCAGCGTCTGCGCCCAGCGCACAGGGCTTGCCACCTGGGCGGCAAGCAGCTCGCGTGCCTCGGCGGCGTCTGCAGGGTAGGGGGTTGCCGTGGCGTTGGCCCACACGGGGGTCTCGGCCGCCTTGAATTCAACGCCTGCCAGCACCGCCTGCAGGCCCTCACGGGCGCTCGTCATGAGCGGGCTGTGGAAGGCGCCCTGCACGGCGAGGGGCATGGCGCGCCCGCCTGCCTGCTTGGCGAGGTCGCACAAGGCCGCAATGGCCTCCTTGGACCCCGCGCACACCGTTTGCGCTGGCGAGTTGTAGTTGACGGCGTAGGCTCCGGTCTCGCCGGTCAGTTCCTCGATGCGCTCGGGCGTGAGTTTGAGCACCGCGGCCATGCCGCCGGGGTTTGCCTGGCAGGCCTCGTCCATGAGCTCGCTGCGGCGGCACACGAGGCGGAAGGCCTCCTGCTCGTCGAGGGTGCCGGCGAAGGCAAGCGCGGCAAGTTCGCCCAGCGAGAAACCGGCCACTGCGTCGGCGTGCACGCCGGCAGCCTCGAGGGCGCGGGCGCAGGCCATGTCGGCCGCCCACACGCAGGGCTGGGTGTTCGCCGTGAGCGACAGGGTCTCCTTGTCGGCATGCCAGCACTGATCGGAGGTGCCGGGGCGAACCTCGTCGCAGCGGGAAAAGACGGCGCGAGCCGCCTCGTTTGCCTGGGCGAGCTCGGCGCACATGCCCTCGTGCTGAGCGCCCTGGCCTGCGAAAAGAATGGCTACCTTACCCATGTGGAGGCACCTCCCAGCACGCGCTCGGCGTCTGCCATGAGGTCGTTCACAATCTCGGCCGCCGTCTGCTCCTTGTTCACGAGAGCGGCGATCTGACCGGCCATGAACTGGCCCTCCTGACCGTTGCCGTCCTGCGCGGCCTTGCGAAGCGCGCCGGCCGACAGACCGTGCAGCTCCTCGTCGGACTCCGCGGCCTTCTCGATGGCGGCGTAGTTCTGGGTGAACGGCGACTTCAGGCAGCGGATGGGATGGCCTGTGCGCCTGCCGGTGACCGTGGTGGAAAGGTCGCGCGCCTTGAGGACGCGGTCCTTGTATTCCTGGCTCACCGTGCACTCCTTGGCTACGAGGAACCTCGTGCCAACCTGCACCCCCTGTGCGCCCAGCATGAAGGCCGCCGCCACGCCGCGACCGTCGGCGATGCCGCCGGCTGCGAGCACGGGGATCTTCACGGCGTCTACCACCTGCGGCACAAGCGTCATGGTGGTGAGCTCGCCGATGTGGCCGCCGCTCTCAGTGCCCTCGGCCACGACAGCCGTGGCGCCCAGGCGCTCCATGAGCTTGGCGAGCGCGACGCTGGCGACCACGGGCACGACCTTGACGCTGGCCTGCTTCCACAGCTCCATGTACTTGGCCGGGTTGCCGGCGCCGGTCACGGCCACGGGCACGTGCTCCTCGGCCACGACCTGGGCGACTTCGTCGGCAAACGGGCTCATGAGCATGACGTTCACGCCGAAGGGCTTGTCGGTCTTTTCACGCAGCTGGTGGATCTGGTCGCGGAGCCACTCGGCGTTGGCATTCATGGCGGCGATGATGCCCAGGCCGCCGGCCTCGCTCACGGCAGCTGCCAGGCTCGCGTCGGCGATCCAGGCCATGCCGCCCTGAAACACGGGGTGCTCGATGCCGAGCTGGTCGCACAAGGGGGTGCGGATCATGAACTACTCTCCCAGGGTGTTGTCGATGACGGTGACGAACTCGCCGACCGTGGAGGGGTTGCTCTCCTGGTCGATCTCGATGCCGAACTCGTCCTCGCACTGCATGACGACCTCAACGGTGTCCAGGGAGTCCAGGCCCAGGGAGGCAAGGGTGCTCTCGGGGGTCACCTTGGCGGGATCGACCTCGAAGCCTTCCTGCAGGACCTTCTTGACGCGCTCGAGCGTATCGGACATGGTGTCTCCTTCTCGGTTGCGGCGCTCCGGCCCGATGCCGGTCGCCTGGCTTACTTTCGTACCCAACGGGCGCATGCCCGTCGAAACACATATTACTGCGCGCTGCCCCACTTCAGCAGCGTCGTGGCCACGACAAGGCCAGCTCCAAAGCCCGAACAGCACACCAGGTCGCCCTCGTGCAGGCGTCCCTGGCGGTTGAGGGTGTCGAGCGTCAGCGGGATGCAGGCGCTCGAGATGTTGCCGCTCTCCTGGATGGTGTAGGCAACTTTGTCGCGGTCAAGGCCCAGCTTCTCCACGGCGCTGTCGAGGATGCGCTTGTTGGCCTGGTGGAACACGAACAGGTCGATGTCGCTGGCCTCAATGCCAGTCTCGGAGCACATCTGGCGCACGTCGGAGCAGATGGAGGTCACGGCGAACTTGAAGACCTCCTGGCCGCGCATGTGCAGGTAGGGCTCGGGCTTGGCAGTCGTGTCGAAGGGGGAGTTGCCCTCCATGTTGGGGCACCACAGGGTGTCGTGGGAGCCCTTGGTGGTGAGCTTGGTGTAGAGGGGGCTCTCGCCGCCCGCGCCCAGCACCACCGCGCCTGCACCGTCGCCGAACAGCACGCTCACGGAGCGCTCCGTCCAGTCGACCATGCGGCTCATCTTTTCGGCCGACACCACGAGCACGCGCTTGGCGACGCCGCGGGCGAAATAGCCGTGGGCCACGTCGAGAGCGAACACGAAGCCCGCGCACGCCGCGTTGAGGTCGAAGGCCGGGCAGGAGGCGCCGATGCGTTCCTGCACCACGGCGGCGCAGGAGGGCGTGAGGTCGTCAGCGGTGATGGTGGAGCAGATGATGAGGTCGAGCTCGTTGGCCGCCACGCCTGCGTTGTCGAGTGCGGCGCGTGCGGCTGCCTCGGCCAGGTCGGAGCAGGTCTCGGTGGTGCAGCAGCGCCGTGAGCTGATACCCGTGCGGCTCGAGATCCATGCGTCATCGGTGTCGAGGAAGCGGGAAAGGTCGTCGTTGGTCACGACGTGTTCGGGCCGGGCGCTGCCGGTGCCCATTACGTGAAAAGCCATGCGTGGTTACCTCGTCGTTTTTTGAGCCGATGGCAGGTTGGTGGCGGATTCCTCGAAGAAGGCCTTGAGCTTGGTGAGCCCCGAGGTGAGCACGGCGCGTTCCTGAGGGTCGAGCGTGCCTGCAAGCGCGTCGATCATGCGGCGGTGGAACAGCATGTGCAGGCGATACGCCCGCCTGCCCTCGCGCGTGAGCTTGACTAGGAAGGAACGCTGGTCCTCCTGGGAGCGCTCCTTGCTGAGCAGGCCCTTGGCCACGAGCTTGTTCACCGAGGCGGTCGCAGTGGGCACGCGCACGCCCAGAGTCTGGGCGACCTGGCTTACCGGAACGCCGGCAGGGTTGTCCTGACAGACACGACCCACGGCCTCTACCAGGTGTGACTCGGCGATGCTGAGGTCATTGGACTCAAACGACTTCAGCGAGAGCTCTTCGTATCGCTCGATGGAATGGAAGGTCGAGACGATGAGGTTGTTGAACGCGGTGAAGAACGCCTCGTCGTTACCAAAGTCGATGTTTGCCTGCGATGCCGTCGTGCTTGTGTGGGCGGCTTCTCCCATTGCCAGGAGTCCTCCTTCTGTCGAATCTGCCGAGGATACAGTCTAACATTTCATTTAGTTAGACTATCTAATTAATTTGCCACCACAAAACATGCGCGATGCTGAGAGCGGAGGGCGCCCGGACCGGTCAAATCATACAAAAATAGTCAGATTTGAGGTAATCCTACGAAATTGGTCAGATTTGAATTGCATTGGAAACATGGAATGCTTAGACTCCCCGCCGTGGAAAAGAGGGGAGACGCGCTTGGAGAACGCGCCGACGAACCCCTAAGGAGAGTATGGAGGATCCAATGGCTGAATCTGCCCTGCTGAGCGTCACAGGCCTCAGCACCCAGGTTGGCGAGAAGCCCATCCTGCACGACGTCGACCTGACCGTCAATCCCGGCGAGGTCCATGTGCTCATGGGCCCCAACGGTGCCGGCAAGTCCACGCTGGGCAAGACTATCATGGGCGACCCCACCTACGAGGTTACCTCTGGCAGCATTGAATTCGCAGGTCAGGACGTTACCGCTCTGTCTGCTGACAAGCGCTCGCTGGCTGGCATCTTCATGAGCTACCAGGCCCCTGTCGAGGTGCCTGGCGTGCCGCTGTATCAGTTCCTGCGCACCATCACCCGCAAGCACCCCGGTCCCAGGATGAGCGGCTCCAAATTCCGCGCCCACGTGGGCGAGCTGTGTGACCAGCTCAGCCTCAACCAGTCCAACCTGGTGCGCGACCTCAACGTGGGCTTCTCGGGCGGCGAGCGCAAGAAGGTCGAGATGCTGCAGCTGCTGCTCTTGCAGCCCAAGCTCGCCATTCTCGACGAGACCGACTCGGGTCTGGACGTGGACGCCCTTGACGTGGTGGCGCGCGGTATCCAGGCCTACCGCGAGATGTGCGACGGGGCGTTGCTCATCATCACGCACAACACGCGCATCCTGGAGCGCCTTGCCATCGACAAGACTCACGTCATGGTCAAGGGCCATCTCGTGGCCACGGGCGACGGCAGCCTTGCCAAGCAGATTGACCAGACCGGCTTTGCCGCCTATGAGGCACTCGAGGCCGCCCGCAGCGACGACGCCGAGTAGGTGAGGCAGATGGCAAACATCGACATCGCCGACTTCACGCAGGCAGGAGGCGGCCTGTACGACTTCACCAAGCCCGAGGAGGGCTACGAGCGCGCGGCCGACGGCCTGACTCCCGAGCTGGTGCGCGAAATCTCGGCCAAGAAGAACGAGCCTCAGTGGATGCTCGAACTGCGTCTCAAGAGCCTGGAGATTTACGAGTCCACGCCCATGCCGCCCAACTGGGGCCCTTCCATCGCGGGCCTGGACATGGACCACATCTCGGCCTACGTGTCGCCCAAGACCGACCAGGCCAAGGACTGGGAGGACGTGCCCGAGGACATCAAGGACACCTTCGAGCGTCTGGGAATCCCCGAGGCCGAACGCGCGAGCCTGGCCGGCGTGGGTGCCCAGTACGACTCCGAGCTCGTGTATCACAACATGCGCGAGGAGGTGGCGGCCCAGGGCGTGGTGTACTCCGGCATCGAGGAGGCGCTCGAGGGCCCCTACGCCGAGCTCATCCATGAGAAGTTCATGCAGCTCGTGCCGCCCACCGACCACAAGTTCGCGGCTCTGCACGGCGCCGTGTGGTCAGGCGGTTCGTTTGTGTACGTGCCCGCCGGTGTGAAGGTCGACTTCCCGCTGCAGAGCTACTTCCGCCTCAACGCCGCAGGTGCCGGCCAGTTCGAGCACACGCTCATCATCCTGGAGCCGGGCGCCGACCTGCACTTTGTCGAGGGCTGCTCCGCCCCCAAGTACAACGTGGCCAACCTGCACGCGGGCTGCGTGGAGCTCTACGTGGGCAAGGGTGCGCGCCTGCGCTATTCGACCGTGGAGAACTGGTCGAAGAACATGTACAACCTCAACACGAAGCGCGCTCGCGTGGAGGAGGACGGCTCCATCGAGTGGGTGTCGGGCTCCTTCGGCAGCCACGTGAGCTACCTGTACCCCACGTCGTTCCTCGTGGGCGACCGCTCGAGCTGCGAGTACACCGGCATCACGTTTGCCGGCGCCACCCAGAACCTCGACACGGGCACGCGCGTGGTGCTGCAGGGCAAGGACACGCGCTGCTCCATCAACGCCAAGTCGCTTTCCAAGGACGGCGGCATCTCGACGTTCCGCTCCGCCGTGTGCATCACCGAGGGCGCCGAGCACGCCAAGGCGTCGGTCTCCTGCGCCTCGCTCATGCTCGACGACCACAGCCGCTCCGACACCATCCCCGCCATCGACGTGCGCTGCCGCACTGCCAGCGTGGGCCACGAGGCCACCATCGGCCGCATCTCCGACGACACGGTGACCTACCTCATGTCGCGCGGGTGCACCGAGAGCGAGGCCCGCACCATGGTGGTGAACGGCTTTGCCAACCCCATCTCGAAGGAGCTGCCGCTTGAGTACGCCGTCGAGATGAACAACCTCATCAAGCTCGAGATGGAAGGCGCGGTGGGCTAGCGTGGAGACGACAAACATGCAGGTACTTAAGCAGGTGAACGAGCTTCCCACTCCCACCTGGAACCATCTGGAGATCAACGGCATCGACATCGAGGTGCCAGCCGCCGAAGGGGCTGCCGAGGCCGTCGAGGGCCGCTTCGAGGGTGCGACCTGCGAGCCTCCCGTGGGCGGCGCAGGCGCAGAGGCGCAAGGCTGGCTCGAGGCTGCGGCCGGCGAGGTGTGCCACGTGGAGGTGCCCGCAGGCGAGGTGGCCGATGAGCCCATCGTCGTGGACATGGCCCAGGTCGCCCGGGCCGCCTTCGTGCTCGATGTCGTCGTGGGCGCTGGCGCCCAGGCCTCGGTCGTGCTTGTGGGCAACGCGCCTGCCTCTGAGGCGCTCGGCACCACGAGCGGCTGGAGCGTGCGCATCGCGGTGGAGCAGGACGCCAAGCTCGACCTCTTCTCCGTGGTGGCGTGCGACGCCCCCCAGATGCTCGACAACGTGGGCCTGGTGGTGCAGAAGGGCGCGAGCGTGCATGTGAAGCAATACGTGCTCTCGGCGCAGCTCTCCTCCACGGGCTTCCGCTGCGATCTCGCGGGTGACGGCTCGACTCTCGAGCTCGATGCCCGCTACCTGGGTCGCGGCACGCAGACGCTCGACCTGGGGCATGTCGTGCGTCAGATCGGCAAACACACCCTGTGCACGATGAGCTTCTCCGGCGTTCTGGCCGACGACGCCTTCAAGTCGCTGCGCGACACGATCGACCTCGTGCGCGGCTGCAAGGGCTCCAAGGGCAGCGAGAACGAGTGCGTGCTGCTTGCCGGTGACGGCGTGGGCAACCAGTCGCTGCCCGTCATCCTGTGCGACGAGGACGACGTCGCGGGCGACCACGGCGCGACCGTGGGCGAGATCAGTCCCGAGCAGCGCGCCTACCTGGTGTCTCGCGGTCTTGCTCCCGAGGACATCCCCGCGCTCGTGATGGAGTCCACCTTCGCCGCGGCCTTCGAGGACGCCCCGGTGCCCCAGGCCCGCGCTGCCGTGCGCACCGCCGCCGAGCGCGTGCTCGGCGGCGACGTGGTGGCCGACATGCTGGGCGAATAGCATCAACCCGACCGCTTCCACCCACCCGGGCCTGCCGCTTGGCGCCGCCGCCGAGCTGGCTTGCCCGGGCGGGTTCTTCTTCAATGGAGGGAACCTTCCATGGCACGTCTGTATTCCATTGACGCCACCGAAGAGGCGAACCTGGGTATCGCGGGGTGCGTGAGCGCCGCCGCCGGCAGCCCCGAGGTGGCCGACATCGCCAAGAACCCGTTCCGCGCCGAGTTCGCTCTGCTTGCCAACTCTCCCGAGCTCGTCTACCTCGACTCGGCCGCCACGGAGCAGCGCCCGGCCTGCGTGCTCGACGCGCAGCGCCGCTTCTACGAGACGATGAACGCCAACCCCCTGAGGGGCCTCTACCGCCTTTCCATCGAGGCGACCGAGGCCATCGCCCGGGCGCGCGCCCACGTGGCTCGCTTCATCGGGGCGCCTGAGGCCGACGAGGTCGTGTTCGTGCGCAATGCCTCCGAGGCGCTCAACCTCGCCGCGAAGGGCCTTGCCGGCATCTGCGACCTCAAGCCCGGCGACGAGGTGGTCATCTCCATCATGGAGCACCATTCCAACCTCATCCCCTGGCAGCAGCTTTGCCGCGCCACGGGTGCGACCCTGGTGTACCTGCGCCCCGAGAAGGGCGGCGACTACGTCATTTCCGACGAGGAGATCGAAGCCAAGATCGGCCCCAAGACCCGCATCGTCTCCATCGGCCAGGTCTCCAACGTGCTGGGTGTGGAGAACCCTGTGCGTGCCATCGCTAAGCGTGCCCATGAGATGGGCGCCTACGTGGTGGTGGACGGCGCGCAGGCCGTGCCGCACATGGCGGTGGACGTGCTCGACCTCGGTGCCGACATGTATGCCTTCTCGGCTCACAAGATCATGGGCCCCATGGGTATCGGCGTGCTGTGGGGCAAGCGCGAGATCCTCGAGGCTATGCCGCCGATGCTGCTGGGCGGCGAGATGATCGACTGGGTGAGCGAGACCGAGGCCGCTTGGGCGCCCATCCCCGAGAAGTTCGAGGCAGGCACGCAGGACGCGGCCGGCGCCTACGCGCTCGACGCTGCACTCACCTACGTGGAGTCCATCGGCATGGACAACCTCGTGGCCCGCGAGCATGCGCTCATGCGCTACCTCGTGACGCGCATGGAGGAGCTGCCCTACATCGAGTTCATGGGCAGCCACGATCCGGCTCGCCACCACGGCGCGTTTTCGTTCAATGTGGCGGGCATCCATCCGCACGACGTTTCGAGCCTGCTCGACGGCTACAATGTGGCCATCCGAGCGGGGCACCATTGCGCGCAGCCCCTGCTTACCTGGTTGGGCGGCATGGGCTCGTCGTGCCGCGCCTCCATCGGCGTCTATAACGACAAGAACGACATCGACCGCCTGGTAGAGGGCCTCGAAGGAGTCTGGGGGATGTTCCATGGCACCAATTAACCCGCTGTACACGCCGGCGCTCATGGAGCACAGCTCCGACCCGGACTACAAGTATGAGATGGAATGCGCCACCTGTACGCACGAGGGCGTGAACCCTTCCTGCGGCGACGACCTCACGCTGTCGCTGCGCATCAACGACAAGGGCGTCATCGAGGAAGCCGCCTGGCAGGGCATCGGGTGCGCTGTCTCTCAGGCTTCGGCCGACATGATGAGCGACCTCATCACGGGCATGGACGCCCGCGAGGCGCGCGATTTGTGCGAGCTTTTCAAGCGCATGGCCCGCGGCGAGGAGAAGGACCCCGAGGTGCTCGAGGAGCTGGGCGACGCCGCCTGCCTGCAGAGCGTGGCGAGGATGCCCGCTCGCGTGAAGTGCGCGGAGCTCGCGTGGAGGACGCTGGGGGAGATGCTGGACGAGAGGGCGAAGTAGCGGCATCTTTTCGTGAGTCTCTCGGGGCGGCGGGTAAGGCCCAGTGCTCAAACAGTCCTCGTACCGAATCGCTTCAAGGCCGGTGCGGCTATGCCGCATCGGCCTTTTGCGATTCACTGCGGAACTGCGCCTGGGCCTTACCCGCCGCCTGCGAGGCTGCCGGGGGCGGCGCTGTCACGCTCGGAAAAGACCTGTAAGTGAGTTGTGCCCGCCGTGCAGAGTGCGCACGTTTGTGTAGGGGCTGCCTGGGGGGCGTGGCGAGGGATGGGTTGAAGTATTTAACGTTTTGACGGGGGAATGGGGTGGGAAACGTGATATTTCTTAACCTGTTGCTCGCGGGGTTGTATCGGTTGGGCGGAAAGCGGCATCCTTGTGCGTGAGAGATGCGAATCTACGGAGGATGTGCTGATGAAGATCGACCGCGCAAGGTGTTTGAGGGCGTTCGAGAGGTATGTGGCCGCGTATGACCCGGCCGACCCCAAGATTGCGCTCAAGGTGGAACATACATATCGCGTGGCAGAGCTGGCTGAGGGGATTGCGGCTGACGAGGGGCTGGCGGCCGGAGACATTGACCTTGCCTGGCTGTGTGGCTTGCTGCACGACATTGGCCGCTTTGAGCAGGTACGACGCTATGGCACCTTCAGCGATGCCCGTTCGGAAAGCCATGCTGCTCTGGGCGTGCATGTGCTGCTTGACGAGGGGCACCTGTGGGATTTCGTGGATAGAGAAGAGGGGGCTGTGTGGTGTGCCAGTGGGTTGGAGCTGGCTGAAGGTGCCGTAGCGTTCTCTCAGTTCATTGCCACGGTCGTGGGTACCCACAGCGACTATCGCCTGCCCGAGGGGCTCGATGCGCGCACGCGTATGTTTTGCGACATCCTGCGCGACGCCGATAAGGTGGATATCTTAAAGGCGGTGGGGGAGGCGGACATCTCCCAGGTGCTTGACGTTCCCCTGCCTGAGATTCTTGCCGGTGACATTTCGCCTGCCGTGCGCGGGGCCTTCTACGGCCACCGCACTGTCAAGCGTGCCGAGCGCTCCACGCCGACGGATATCGTGGTGAGCTATCCTTGCCTGCTCTTTGAGGTCGTGCATGCTTACGGCCTGCGCGTTGCCTGTGAGCAGGGCTACGTGTGGAAGCTCCTGGGCCTGCCGTTCACCAACCCCACCACCGCCGCCGAAGTCATCCGCATGGCCGAGCACCTCCGCCACTGGCTAACCGAGCGCACGGCGTAGAGGACTGACATATGAAAGCCCGCCAGTTCAAGACCGGCGGGCTCGGGTAGTTCGGAAGGTTGTGCGGCGGTAGGAATCCGACGCAGCCCTAGTCCTGATTCTCCTCGGGTGCGAGACCGATGAGCGTGCCGGAGGAGTCGCGGACGGCACGAAGGCCGATGCCTCGATCCGTGCCGTCACTGTACGTGAAGACGTTGCCTACGGCCTCACCCTTTGCGTCCTTTGTCATGGACTTCACGTCGGTGAAGTTGCTTACGACTTGAGGCTCAGTGTTTGAGCCTGAAGGATTGGTATAGGTGACGGCACCGCTTTGGGGGTTGTAGGACAGGCCGAACTTGGCATAAGGCTCAAATAGGCTGATGAGCTCGGCGGTGCTGGTCTCGGACATCTCTGATTCATCGGTGGCTTGTTCGGCTGCGGCATCCAGGCTGGTCTCCTCAGTTGCTAGGCCACCTGCCTGCTGAGGAACGAATGTGTTCCAGGAGGTCACGGGGACGGTGCCGTTTACGACGTCGTCATCCAAGGTGGGTGAGATATCCAGGCCGGTGGGCTTGTTGCTTACCTTGTCATAGGCAACTACCAGGTCGACGGCATCGATCCCCGTGTTCTTGCCATGCATGTAGTCGCCCTCGCCGGAGGCAATGAGTGTGCCGCTCTGCGGGTCGTAGATGGCATGGACTGCCTGGCCCTTGTAGGTTATGGCGAGAGTGTTTTGCGCCGTGCCCTCGTCGTAGGCTTCGGTTGCGATTTCCCAATCGAGCCCGAAGCCTTTCAGCGTGTCGAGGAAGGTGGCCACTTTGCTTGCTTGTAGATTTCCTTCGGATGTGACTTCGACCGTCGTGGAGTCGTCGCTTGCTGCGACGCTCGTGATGAGGTAATTGTCAATGACCTGCGAGGCGGAAGCTGAACCACCGTAGGGGATTTCGACGCCCGTCGCTTCTTCATCCGTGCTGGTAGCGGTGTCACCCGATTGGGCGGCGCCATCTATTGAAAAGCGACCCTCCACGGCTTCGGTGCCAATCTGGTCAGCGGTGTCTTCTGTTGCGCTCGAGAGGGGAATCCCGTTTGCCACTTCCATGGTCGCAACGTCCTCGTCGGTAGAACTCTCGATGTCGGCGGGGTTGAACGTGTACTGATAGACTGAGCCGCCGTTGGGCAGGCCCCAGCACGTCGTGCTGGCGAAAGCTGCCGGCACACCAACGATAAGCAGGGACGATGCAATAAAAGCCGCACAGGTTGTCTTCCTGATGTTCATGATTGCCACGATTCTCTCTTCGATGGCGGTCTTGTTAAAGGCGCTGCACAGTGTGAGCGGTGTCAGACCGCTTTTGGATTCTTCCATTGAAATGAGGGCGCGCGCATAGCGGGCCCGGGTGGTGCCTGGGTCGTTGCGGCCGAGCAGGCGAACGACCGCCTCGTCGCAGGCAAGCTCGATGTCGCGCATGGCCAGGACCCACATAATCCAGGCCATGGGGTTGAACCAGTGCAGGCACACCGCTGCTGCCAGCGCGAACTTAAGCGCCACGTCGTGCCTGCGCACATGGCACAGTTCATGCGCTAGCACAAAGCGTGCCTGGGCATCGTCCATGACCTCGGCGTGCAGGCAGGTTTTGGGGATAAGCACTACGGGATGCAGCACCCCATAGGTAAGGGGAACAGGGATCTCGTCGGATTGCCGTAGCTCAACGACTTGCAGCGCGCCCGTTTCCTTGCACGCTTCGCTGAAGAGGGCAAGCGTTCGCTCGTCAGTCACGGGGAGTGAGGAGGCAAAGCGGTTTTTGCTGCGCAGGTAGGAGAGGACAAATCCGCTTGCGCAGATGGCGGTCCCTGCCGCCCAAAGGACGTTCCAAGGGACGGCGGGCAGTTCCTGCGATTCCGGTTTGACCGGCGTGTCTGCCTGGACGTTTGCTGTTGCCGAGCTATTCCGTGCGGTTGAGCTGGGCGCGGACTCTGAGGCAGTTGCCGTACTACCTTGCATTGCCGCATCGTCGCCCATTGCCGCCGTGGCCTCAGATGCCGTACTACCTGATGCCTGGGTGCGTGCGTTTGTGTCGCTTGTTGATTCCGGAGCTGCCGTACTACCGGTATCTGCCTGGCCAAACAGCGTGCCGACTTTCTCAGCCACAGCTTGGGCAGGCTTTTCGAGCAGCGAGTAGGCGTTGACGGGCATGGGCATGGCGACGGGCACAAGCAGTCGCAGAGCCACGAGCGTCCACAGTACCACGAACGTCGTCTTGGGCAGGCGCTTGAGCAGCAAGGCCCGTGCCACTACAACGGCGAGCGCCATGGCGGCGCCGGTGAGGCTCATGGAAAGCAAATCGACTGTCAGCATGTCTGTCTCCCGTCTTCTGCCCGCAGGCTACTCGAGTTCGTCGACAATGCGCTTGAGCTTGTCGATCTCTTCGCGGGAGAGCTTCTGATGATTGAGAAGCGCCGCTACCAGGCCGCTTGCCGAGCCGTCAAATACCTTGTTGATGAGCTCGTCGGCCTGAGCCTGTTGTACCTCCTCTTTGGGGATGATCGCGCTGCACATGAAATGGGGTTCGGTTCGCTCTATGGCGCCCTTCTCGATGCAGCGCTTGATGATGGTGCGCGTCGTGTTGACGTTCCAGCCAACCTCGTCCTTGAGCACTTCGCACACGTGCTTGGCGGTGCAGGGCCCCTCGCGCCAAAGCACGTCCATAACCTTGAGCTCGGAGTCGAATAGCTGAACCTCCATGACGCGAACCTTTCTCTTACGCTTATTTGATACGACTACGGTAGTACGGCATCAAAAATACTACTGCAGTAGTACATAAGAATCAAGTGGGGATTTTCGTATAAATGAAGACGCCGGTGCCGAAGCTGTATTCGACACCGGTGTCTGTACGGATGCAATGCAAATGAAGTCCGTTCCAGACTCTATTTGCCAATTCGTGTAGTATTTTGGCTGTAGAATTTTCCAATTCGTGTAAAGGAGGTCTGCATGTTGCGTCGCAAGGTCACTGTGCGTCTTTTGGAGTGGAAGCGAATCTCGCATAAGGCCCTTCTCGTCACGGGGGCGCGCCAGATTGGCAAAAGCTATGCCATACGTGACTTCGGCCGCTCGAACTATGGGGTCTA
>UQBS01000029.1 GCA_900539345.1 uncultured Coriobacteriaceae bacterium
CCGACGTGGTCCGAGCGGGGCTTGAATTCGTTATAGGGGCTTTTGTTACAGCCCCTTTTTAACGGATGAAGCTCGTCATCGGGCCGCTCTCGGCCTGGGGTGCCTCGATGCCTGCGGCGCGGCCGGCCTCGATGCAACGCAGGAGCCACGCCATGTTGGAGGCAAGGTTGCGCATCGTGCGCAGGCCCTCTTCGTCCTGGGCAGCCTCACCAGGCGTGCGTCCATGCACGCTGTTCCAATACGTGGAGGAAACCACCGGCATCTCTTTGATAGTGAAGTACTTGTTGAGGACGTCGAACGAGGCAGTGGTGCCACCGCGGCGGGCGACAGCCACGCAAGCTGCGGGCTTGTGGGCAAAGGCGCTGCCACCCGCATAGAACGCGCGGTCAAGCGCCGAAAGGATGCGACCCGTGGGATGCGCGTAGTACACGGGCGTTCCGAACACGAAGCCATCGGCACTACGGGCGGCCTCGATGAGTTCATTCACCACATCGTTGCCGATGACGCAGCGTCCGCCCAGCTCAGAGCACTTGCCGCAAGCGATGCAGTCGTTGATGGGCTTGGTGCCGAGCCAAAACACCTGCGACTCGATGCCGTTGGCTTCAAGCGCACGCGCCACTTCCGCCAGCGCCACCGAGGTGTTGCCGTTCTCCCGCGGGCTTCCGTTTACCAGCAGAACCTTCATTGTGCGTCCTCTCTCCCGGATAAAGGTCTAACCGGAGGGCATTATAGACGCACGGAGAAGCGGCGCCTGGCCAATGGGGGCAAAACGTAATGCAGATGACCCATGGCGGACCGTGCGGGGTACGGGAAACAAGCACCTCGCTGCCCAGCGGCCCCGCAACCAACCGAGAGCCGGCAAAAAATCACGCACGTTTGCGTTTTAATTCATCGCGCTGAGTAGCCCGCAAAAGCAGCAATCAATCTACCAGGTAAAACGTCAGGCGCATGTAGCCGGCTACCTTACCCGGTCAAATTAAAACGCAAACGTACGGCGTTTTTCGAGACGGCCCGCCCATTGGGCCGCACGCATCGCCGCACAAATCCCACCAACAACCCCAAACGCAAATCGACGCCGCCTGGATACCACATCTCGCAGTGCTCGAACGGGGTCGACCGACCACCCAAAAGGCGAGGCCATCGTCACCCGCAGCGCGGCGACCACCTGGCCGCATACGTAGCCGTTGGTCCTTGCCATGCCAATCGAGCTGCCAGCCAGCAATGACGGAAACAGGTGCAACGTGTCACTTAAGACCATCTACCGGTCAAATAACACATTGCACCCGTCCCATTGTGTTACTGCATGCCCCAGTGCCGCTCCACTTCGCGAACAGCGCCTCGAAAACAAGCCGTCCCCAACCTCAATCATCCTGGTTGCCTGCTACAATCGCGTAACAACGGCCATGCCCCCTGGGGAAGGAAACGAGCAGCCATGCCCAGCCTCCCGAAGCACGCGCTCATCAACGGACGACGTCTCACACTCAGCCGATGCGTCTCGCATGTTGGAAACAGTGAGCCCGTTGTCATTTGCGAGATATGTCAGCATGCCGTTCCCGATGCGCCAGAGAAAACCATGTTCTATGCCACTCAAAATGAATGGCTACAGGGAGCTGCTGATCTTTCAGAATGGGCTGACGCTGAGGGCATCGTCACTACGGCGAGTTCCACCGCAGACAAGTTGCGCCTGTTCCAGTCGCTCTTTCGCGGGCGCGACAACGTCTATGCCCACGGCTATCAGCGCAAAGATGGCGGCATCGCCTATGTACCTGCCTGTTCAAATGAATGGAAGACAAACGTTTGTCCCAAGACTGACCCTACAAAGCGCAAAAGCCCCGGCATATGCTCCCATTGCCCCAACCGCGACCTCAAACCCCTCACTGAGCAGGTGCTCATCGCCCATTTTAAAGGCGCTGATGACCGACTCCGTGATGTCGTAGGGCTCTATGTGACCGACGAAAACTGTGAGACCTCCGTTCTTGTTGCCGACTTCGACGGCATTGGTTGGCAGCAAAACGTTGCTGCGTATCGTGACGCTGGGCACCAACTCGACCTCGATGTCGCCGTGGAGCGGTCACGGTCCGGCAACGGTGGCCACGCCTGGCTGTTCTTTGAGGAGCCGGTCGCAGCGAAGCTCGCTCGGAACTTAGGGTGTGCACTCATAACCCTGGCATGCGGCCTGTCCAAAACCATGCGCCTCGATGCATACGACCGGCTCTTCCCCGCCCAAGACACACTGATAGAAGGTGGCTTTGGCAACCTTATCTCGCTTCCGTTCCAGGGCAGAGCGCAACGCGAGGGTAACTCGGTCTTCGTCGATGACTCCTTCATCCCCCATCCCGACCAATGGGAATTCCTTTCTCGTATTCGTAAAGTCACGGAGAAGCAGGCCAAGGCCTCTGTTGCCATATGCAGCAAACACACAGGTGGACTCTTGGGGCCCCTCGCATATAGGCAGGCAGATAAGGAACGTGCCGGATTCTCCACTCCCTCAACAGACGCGACGGCCCCAATACGGCTATCGGAAGAAACGCGTTCATCCATGCGCCGGCCTAAGCGTCCTCTCACAGCGCAAGATTTCCCAGCCCTTACCGTACTTACCGAATCCGATATGGTCTACGTCCCCTTGGAAGGCCTTTCGGCCGCCGCATGCAACCGCATCCGCCGCCTTGCTGCATTCGCCAATCCTGAGTTTTATCGTGCGCAGGCCATGCACCAGTCTGTTTGAAGAAAGCCGCGTGTCATCGACCTGTCCGAAGACCGCAACGACTGCATCGCTTTGCCGCGTGGCTGCAAGGAAAATCTCCTCGCCCTTTTAGAGGAATCCGGGGCAGCATATACGATTCTCGATGAGCGGTTCATCGAAAGGAACATCAAAGCGGAGTTTGCCGGAACGCTACGACCGGCCCAGGAAGATGCGGCTCAAGCGTTACTAGAATATGACACTGGAATACTCTGCGCCCCCACAGGATTTGGTAAGACGGTCATTGCGGCGAGTTTGATTGCACGACTGGGACTTCCAACTCTCGTCCTTGTGCCCAGAGCGCCCTTGTTGGAACAGTGGATCGAGCGACTCGGCGAGTTCCTAAAGATACAGGACACGCGCCCGCCACAGCTCACCCCGAAGGGCAACCCGAGCAGGAAGAGACGGCCCCTCGTCGGCGCGATGGGCGCAGGCAAAACAGCGCCAAGTGGCCTTGTCGACGTCGCAACGTTCCAATCACTGTTTGAAAAGTCGGACATTCCCGGAGAGCGCCAGGTGAAAGACCTCGTCCAAGATTATGGTCTCGTGATTTGCGACGAATGCCATCATGCCGCAGCTCCTCAGCTCGAATGCGTACTCAAGGCGGTGCGGGCGCAACGGGTATACGGGTTAAGCGCGACGCCCAAACGCGCCGACGGGCTCGACCCCATCGTCACCATGCTCTGCGGGCCTGTGCGCCACAGCATCGATGTGCGGGCCCAGGCGGCCGAGCAGGGATTCGCTCGCCACCTCGTCACGCGCTATGTGGCTATGCACTTTCCCGATTTAACCGAGGATGCATCTTTTGCGCAGGTACTCGACGCCGTGTGCGATCACCCCGACCGTACCCGCTTGATTGCCCAAGACGTGCTTGACGCACTGAACGAAGGCAGGACGCCCCTCGTCGTAAGCAAACGCAAGAGGCACGCGCGTGAACTGGCACGATTGATTGAGGAAGGTAGGGCTGAAGTACGGCTACTTGTAGGCGAGGGAACCCCGCGTCAGCGCCGTGAGGCCATCGCTGAGGCGCTGAAGGCATCGACGGAACAGCCTCTTTCCCTCGTTGCCACTGAAAGTTACCTGGGAGAAGGCTTCGACATGCCCAGCCTCGACGCGCTCTTCCTCTCTACGCCCATCTCATGGAGCGGCAACGTCACCCAACAGTCGGGTCGCCTCCATCGCACTTCGGAGGGTAAAACCGATGTGCGCGTGTACGACTATGTCGACTTGAACGTTCCAATGCTTGAGCGGATGTACAAAAAGCGCCTCAAGACATACGCAAGACTCGGATACGAGCCGATTGGAGAAGGTTGGCAAAGGTCAGGTGAAACCGCAGAACCCTCCACGGAATCAAACTCCATCGGTGATGGTACCAGCGCATTTATAACAGCGGAGAGATTCTTGGCGACGTTTACGCGCGATATCCGAAAGGCAAGGAGCACCGTCGTCATGTCGGCGCCTTTTGTCAACGCGACCCTGATAACACGACTGGAAGAAGCCCTGCTAGACGCCACGCGGCGAGGAATAGCTGTTACCTGCCTCATTCAAAAAACAACCGTTGCCTCAGACACGCTTAACAGGCTTTCGAACTGTGGCTGCTGCGTCGAACTTGGACATTCCGGCCCAAGTTGCTACGCCATCTTCGACCAGAGGACCATCTGGTACGGAAGTCTGCCCCTTCTCGCTTTCCCAAAACCCGACGACTGCTCCCTTCGCCTCACAAGCCCCGAGGCCGCACATCAGATGATGGAAGGCCTGAGAGTCAACAAGGAGAAGAGGGCATAGCGCAAGGCAATGCGCGCCGCCATGTTTGCCTAACCCAACCCGTGTCAGACAAAGAGGGCCACCCCGTGCCTGGCGGTCCCCTTTGCTCCATTCTTTAATCTTTAACCCATCGCGGAAAATGCCTACAGACTGCGCGGTTGGTCGGGAGCCGGCAAAAAATCGTGCACGTTTGTGTTTTAATTCACCGAGCAGAGTACCCCCGCTGAAGGGGCAATCGATCTACCGGGCAAAACGCAAACCAAGGATAGCCGGCAACTCCACCTGGCCAAATTAAAACGCAAACGTACGGCATTTTCGGGGCAGTCCGCCCATTGAGCCGCACACGCCATCGCACAAATCCCACCAACAGCCCCAAACGCAAATCGACCCCGCCCAAATGCCGCTCTTCACAGCGCTCGAACGGGGCCGACCAATCACTCAAGAAACCAGGTTCCACATCCCCTCAAAAGCGCAAGCTCTGATGCGCAAGGCGCACAGGTGCGATGTGTACTGGAGCACATGAGCGCCTGTGAAACGCGGCGCATCAGGTTCCGCAACCTACAGCGCAGCGACCACCTGACCACAGACGTAACCGTTAGTCATGGCCATTCCAATCGAGTTGCCAGCAAGAATGCCTGGGTAGGTGAGGGCGTAGCGACCGCCGCAGCAGTTGCCGATGGCGTAGAGGCCCTCGATACCGCGATCGTCATCGCCCAACACATTGAAGGCAGCATCCGTTACCAGGCCACCCAGCGACACTGCGGTGCCCGCCTGCGTGGAAGAATCCCCGACCGAGCCGTAGAAGGGAGGCGTGGCAATGGGCAGCATGAAGTCGGCCTTCTTGCCGAAGTCGTCGTCCTTGCTGGCCTCGCAGAGCTCGTTGTAGCGCTCGACACTCGCCACGAAGTTCTCGACGGCTTCGCCCTCATAGCCCAGGTAACCAGCGAGCTCCTCCAGAGTCTGAGCGCCGTACACCGGCGTCTTGCCCATGTCGGCGCGCTCGGTGAGGCAGCCGTGACGCACCACGTAGCCCTCGGCGCCGGCGTCGGCGACGTGCGTCATGTCCTCGGTCCACTGCTCCACGTAGGTGGCCTGGCCGAAATCGACGCCGCCGTGGTTCGTGCCGCCACGCGCAATCATGTCGCGATAGTTGGCGTCGAACAGGTTGCAGTAGATGCCCTTGGGCTGGCGGTTGATCATGTTGCCCATGGCGTTGAAGTCAGCCTCGTTCATGAAGCGCTTGCCGTCACGGTTGAGGATGAGCGTGGGCGCAAACCCGAAGGGGCCAGGGGCCGACACGTTGGCAAGCGACGCCATGGGGCCGGCCTCCATACGGCCACCCGCCCAGCAGCCCATGCGATGGCCGATGCCAGTGTCGCGACCCGACTCAGGCACGTCCGTGGAGGTGTAGGCGGCGATGCCGTTCTTGGCCTGCAGCTCCTTGGCCTCGCTGTAGAACTCAGCCATCATGGGCTGGCAGTTCTGGAAGGCACCCGTGGCGATAACGACGGCCTTCGCGGCATTGAAGCGCACATACTGACCGTCGGCGTTGGTGGCGATGGCGCCCACGACCTTGTCGCCGTCCTTCACGAGGCACACGGCGGCCGTCTCGTAATACCAGGTAGCACCGTTGGCCTCGGCGACCTCGCGGCAGCAATCCTCGAGCTTGCCGATGGTGGAGTAGGCGCCTACGCCCTCGGCGACCTCGTCGAGGATCTCTGAGCGCATGCAGAGCGTGCCCACATAGGTCTTGAAATTGCCCATGTCGCACGGCTGGGACTTGTCGGTCCAGTAGTCGGTGTCGGGCTGTTGCACGTTCATGTTCGTCAGGATGGAGGGGTCCTTCTCCTGGCAGATGGCAATGGCGTCGTCGATCATGGCACCGGAGTTGCGGATATAGGTGAGCACGAGCTCGGGGTTGGCGCGGTAGCCGCACGTGCGCTCCCACTGCGCGAGGACGTCTTGCTCGTCGTAGGGGCCGTAGCCCATGTCCTGCACGTACTGCGAGTTGAAGGTTCCGATGTCCTCGCCGTAGAACATAAACATGTCCTGGGCCTGCTGGTCGAGAACCGCGACCTTGGCGCCGGCCTTCGCGGCCTCCTTGGCGCACTGCGTGCCGGCATGGCCGCCACCGAGAATGACGACGTCAGCGTCATAGGTCTCGACGATGTCGTCATCGGAAATCTGAGGAGCCTCGCCGAGCCAGCCCTTGTAGAGCTCGCGAGGGCTGTCGATGGGTTCGCTCATGCCGCCGGGGCCAGCCGGCTTCTTGTCTCCTTCACTGGCGTCCTCGGCGGAGGCGCTGACCTCGGCCGCCTCGTCCTCGGCGGGAGCGTCGACCTGCGCTGCCTCGTCCTTCTTCGCCTCGTCGGCCAGAGCAATAGAAGCTGAAATCGCGGCGACACCGCTTGCGGCAGCGGCCCCAACAAACGACCTGCGCGTCATCTTTGACATGTGTGAGACTCCTTTTTCTCTTTGAACTCTCAACTGACTGCAGCACTCGCTAGGCGGCATCAAATGCCGCACAATCCGCGCACCACGCTTGCATGACATCACGGCAAGCCCAGAAGCGCCACGCCCGAAACAGGCGAAATACAATTTCGGAATTCATCCGTATCGTCTTAAGCCGTCAATTAACTTCTCCGTTAGAAACACCAGGAAGAGACCGCACAGAGCTCCGCTTCGATAAGAAAACACCAGCCACGCCTAGTCAATCGCAAAAAAGGGGTAATGCTTTCGATCTTCCTTCGCACGATATTCATGCTGCGGGACGATTGCGATATAACGCGGCCCAAAATCATTTCGAAAATTTCTGCCTCTCTGCTGGTACGACAACAAATCTAAGCTCTAGCTGCTCTTTTGTAGATTTACGCGCTTTCGGGTGAAGCACAGAACACGCACTCAGGCTTTAAATAGGACGCGGTTGCGGGCGACGCAGGACCGCCGCTAACAGCTGTACACATGGCGTAGACCATCAACTAGAGGGGATTGCAGCTATGACTACAAACGAGCATCTCACCATTACCCGTAGGGGCCTTGTCAAGGCAGGCGGCGTTGTTGTAGGCCTGGCCGGAGCTGGCATGTTGGCCGCGCAGGCGCATGCCGATGAGACTCCCGAGGCAACTGCGGAAGAGAAGCCTTCCTTCCTGACGGATGTCGAGATCGACGATTCCAAGATCGTCGAGACCGTCGAGGCCGACGCCGTCGTCGTCGGCATGGGCATCGCCGGTGTTGCCGCTGTTCGCACGCTGGCTGAGGAAGGCAAGAAAGTCGCCTTCCTTGAAAAGTGCGACGTCCCGCAGGGCCGCTCCGGCGACTTCGGCGCCATCAATGCCGAGCTTGGAAAGCAGTATGAGATGACGGGGCTTGACACGAATGAGATCGTGGCCGAGCTCATGAAGGAGAGCGGCTATCGCACAGACTACCGCATTCTCAAGGCCTGGGCCGACAACTCCGGCGCTGATTTGGACTGGTACTTCGGCGCACTCGAAGACCTCACGTACCTGCCTTACATCACCTCACCCGCTCCTGAGGCCGACTACTGGGTGCAGCCCGAGCGTTACCCCCTGCCTGAGCTGTGGGAGGGCAACGCCGACGAGTACTACCCCTGCTACCAGACCACGGTGCGCATGTACCCGAGCCACGAGCCCGCTCTAAACGCCAACCTTGCCAAGGCAGAGGAAACCGGAAACGTCGTGGCAGAGCACTTCGATACCTCTGCCCTCAAGCTTCTGGGTGACGCAAAGGGCGGTATCACGGGCGTTATCGGCCAAAAGGCCGGCAGTGATGAGCTCGTCCAAGTGAACGCCAAGGCCGTCATCCTCGCCACGGGCGACATCTCGGGCAACAAGGAGATGCTGCACTACTACGCCCCTCAGACCGACGGCATCATGGCCCTGTTCCCGCCCACCGCGCCCGACGGCGGCGTGCCCAACACGGGAGACGGCCAGCGCATGGGCATGCTTGCCGGCGCCGTGCTGGAAGAGGGGCCCTACGCCCCCATGATTCACCACATGGGCGCCTGCATGGGCAGCGCCTGCTTCCTCCAGCTCAACCGCGATGGCCAGCGCTTCATGAACGAAGACATTCCTGGCCAGCAGCTGGAGAACCAGATTGAAGCCCAGCCCGGCCGCACCACGTGGCAGTTCTTCGACAGTGGCTGGAAGGACCAGGTCCCGCACTTCAAGCCCGAGCATGGCGCAGTGTGCTATGTCCTCGAAGACGGCGAGATTAACAACGGCGAAATCAACAACACGCTGACGCACAAGGACAGCTTCGCTTTCCAGGAGCAGATCGACGACGCCGTGGAAAGTGGCGACACCCTCAAGGCCGACACCATCGAGGAGCTGCTTGAAGCCATCGGGGCAGATAACATCGATATCGAGGCCGCCAAGGCTTCCATCGAGCGCTACAACGAGCTGGCAAAGGCCGGTAACGACGATGATTTCGGCAAGAAGGCATCCCGCATGTTTGCCCTGGATACGCCTCCGTTCTATGCCTCGAAGTTCGGCACGTCCGTCATGCTTGTGTGCATGTGCGGCCTGCAGTCCGACTACCAGGGCCACACCTACGACGCCGACGGCAACGTTGTGCCTGGCCTGTACGTGGCCGGCAACGTCATGGGCAACCGCTTCAAGGTCCAGTACCCAACGACTGTCCCCGGCATCAGCCACTCCGTGTGCCTCACCGAGGGCCGCATCGCCGCTCGCACTGCCGTCGAGGAACTGCTGGCGTAAAGGCAAGCTGCTCTGCGGCGCGTAAATACTAGCCTCGCTTATCAAAAGGGCCGAGCCTGGGGAACTTTCCCAAGCTCGGCCCCACTTTCTTTGCAATCATCCCTGCGCTAGGCTCGATACTTCAGCGCGGTCATTACGTCCGCAACAGTACGCACGCGGTTTCTCAGTTCTTCGGCAAAGATAGTTCAATCTTCCCGCTTGCGCAGCATGCGGGCTGCCTGCAAGAATCGCGAGCGCCCCGTCGTCGTGGCGGGCACCGTGCATACCGCCTTCTACGCCGTTAAATAATTGAGCCAGATAGAATCACTTGATTATTTGGAGGCAATTACTTAACGAGCAGGTAGTCGGAGCGCCCACTGTGGCAGTAGGCCGATTATGCGCGCCATATGACTGCCTGCATCGCAAAAAATCGTGCACGTTTGCGTTTTAATTCATCGCGCTGAGTAGCCCGCAAAAGCAGCAATCAATCTACCAGGTAAAACGTTAGGCGCATGTGGCCGACTGCCTTACCCGGTCAAATTAAAACGCAAACGTACGGCATTTTCGGGACGATCCGGGCGCCGAGGCGCTACATCGCCGCAAGGATTCCCTGGCAACCGGCGAGGACGTCGTTCCAGGTAACCTCGAAATCGCCGGTGAACCAGGGGTCGGCGACGTCGCGGGCGGTGGTGAGGTCGCCGCCCTCGACGTATTCCATGAGTTTGTGCACCTTGTGCTCGGGGTCGTTGCGGAAGGCGCGCATGAGGTCGCGCACGTTCTCGTCGTCCATCACCACGAAGAGGTCCCAGTTCTTGTACTCCTCGCGCTTAACGCGACGGGCCGTCTTGCCCACGCACGCGATGTCGTGCGCCGCCAGCACGCGCTTGGTGCCGGGGTGGACAGGATTGCCGATCTCGTCGTCAGTCGTGGCAGCCGAGGCGATGTGGAACTCGTTGGCCCTGCCCGACTTCATCGTCAAGTCGCGCATCACGAACTCGGCCATCGGCGAGCGGCAGATGTTGCCGTGACAGACGAAGAGGATGCGGATGGGTGTTTGCATGAGGCGGGCTCCTTTGCTGGCGGTCGATGTTCGAGCAGGTAGAATAGCATATGTGAAGCTTCTTGAGAATGCAGTCAACCCATGCGAACAATGTTGCCTTGATGGCAAAAACGGGCCTACGAGCGGGATTTGGGCGGGAAATTTTAGTACAACTTTAGTAAAAAGGCCCTTTTGGGCAGTTTTGTACAAAACACACTTTACCAGGTGTTTTAGCAACCAATGCTACTGGATGCGAGCAAGAAATCCCCCGAAACGAAAGCCTGGAAATGTCACCCTCAGAGCCCCTCCCTCTCAATCCTCAGCACCTCCTCGCGCACGTCCTCGAATCCTAGGTGGGTGTAGATGTTGTACGTGGTCGCGATGTCTGCATGCCCCATGATGTACTTGAGCCTCGCAGGACTCAGGCCGTTCCTCGCCATGCGCGTCGCGAAGCTATTTGGCTGCCCGACACCAGCGCGAGCGACTCACTTTGCCTGTTTATATGATAAGACCCGCACGAGGCGGGTCTTGACAGATAACGCCGTTCCAGCATCTATTGCTTGTTTAATTACAGGCCAGAAACATTGCTCTGATTTGTCTCGCGCTCACTTCGTTCCGCATCCACCCTTAGCCGTCGAGCCGCGTCCTCAATCTCATCGAGATCACCCTCGGCTCCGGAAGCACAGTAGATCAGCAGGATATACCCCGAATAGGTGTACTCATCATAGCCTTCATAAAGCGAAAGCCTAACCCAGTTGCCGTCTTTGTCAGTCCAGGTGTTCGCTCTGTCATCGGCCCAACCGCCCTCGGACGACACAGGGCATTCACCGTATACGCCATCGAGCTTTGCCTTTATGTCACTATACGCCCCGAGCGGGTCATCAAAGGCCAGAGCGTAGCGTGCGAGGTAGAACTGGGCGCTGCCGTCCGAGCAATCAAGCCGCCCGTCATCATCAAGCGGGTACCTGAAGCAGAGGGTCGCCTTCGCCGCAGACCCGGCGACCGGAACATCGCTGTAGTCGATTTGAACACCGCCGTCTTCGACGCTTTCTCCGGCATGGCTGCAATTTCTGTAAGAGATTAAGGACGGTCTGTATATATCGTGTCCCACGGCTTGACCGCCGCGCAACCCGTCCGCCTCAAGCAGTGCGCACGCTTCGTTCATTGTAGTTCCCCACGGTATCCCTCTGAACGTAATCTCGCCCTCAGTGACGGCAGCGACGGCGACAGTTCCAAACTCATTCGCCCTGTCCATTTCCCTCAGGCGATTGCGCACCTCTGACTGCAGCGCCTCAAGCTCCTCCTCGGACATTCCGTCCAGGAAGGGGAAGTCAGCCTTCGCAAGCGCGAGGCATGGCGACAACACAATCGAGCCGAGCACAGTTGCCGCCGATGCAAGAAACGTTCTGCGTTCCATATGCTCCTCCAATCACTACGATACAGCGTCGCCACCAGCCTCTCTCGCAGGGAGCGACACTTTGAGTTGCGGGTGGGTACTTCTATCCCCTGTCAGGCAGAATCGCGGCGTACAGCGCCACCACGAGCGGCGTGAAAACGATGCCGAGGAACCACAGCTGCCAGCTCGCGACGGAGTAGCCCTTGGCCTCGACTACCCCGATGAAAAGGTTGATGAGCAAGATGTAGGCAATCAGCAGGACAACTGCAATTGCCAGAACAATGAATCCAGGCGGTGTGTACATCGGATCCCCCTTCAGCTTAGTTTTTCGCCCTTACTTGCCGCCCTTTGTCCTCTCCGCGCTCTTCTTGAGGGCGTCCTTCTTGCCCTGGGTCGTCCCCTGCTCGGGCTTGAGGCTCAGGGCAATCTGCTTGATGACGTCGATGGCCTCCTCGTCGTTGCCAGCAACGCTTTGCGCGTAAATCTCGAAGCGCCACGTCTCGTCGTCGCCGTAGACGAACAGTTGGGCGACGTTTAAATCGGGGTTCGCGTCCCTGTAGAGAAAGAACGCCACCAGATTGAAATCGTCCGTCTCGTACTGCTCCACCCCGAACTGGGTGTAACCCTCGACATTGAGTTTCTTAGACGCAAGCTCGTCCGGCTTAAGCGAGAGCCACTTGCTCCCCTCCGAGTAGCCCGTCACGATGTAACTGACCTTACCTTTGATGGAGCCCTCGTACTGGCCGATGCCCGAGCCTGTCTCGTACTCAGGCGTGAACTCGCATCCTTTGGGCAGGTCGAGGGATATCCCGTCGATGATGACCGTCTCGGTTTCAAAGCTAACGAGCGGGGCCTCCTCGGCCTCCCCGCGAGCGTCATCGGGCCTGTCATCCTTAGCGTTGGCCTCGGTTTTCGCGAACGCTGCCTTCGGCAGCGCAAATCCCAAGCAGGCAAACCCAACCCCAGCCAGGCACCCCGCCAGCATCTCTCTTCTTGTCATGCGGAATTCCATTGTGACGTTCCTCTTTCTTTAATCCCTGTCAGGAGCATATTGTTGGCGATTGGAACATGGCACAGAAAAGGGCTGGTAACGCATTCGCTATCCAGCCCTTTCTTGCCATTGTTTGACGGAAGCGCAGTGCTCAACCTTAATTCAGAATGACCTTCTCGGCCCACATTGACGGAATGGTAATCGTGTTGCCGAGTACCGCCGTGTAGCTGTACACACCCTTGCACGTGCCGTACACGGTCACCCAGTCATCCTCAAGCACGCGGAAGTCGAGGATGTCAGCCTGGTAACCGACGAGAACAACATCGTCATAATTACCGCTTGTAGCTACTCGCATGACAACGGAACCATCGCTCTCGGTTGCCTGAAGGACTCGCCCGGAGCAGACCACCAACGTGCCGTTATAGGCGTCCGGTGTCCTTGCGACATCGGTATACGGGAGCTCGACATATGCAGAGAGGTCGAACCAGACGAGCTGATCTGCGGTAACACGCAGCTGGTGCATTGCGTCGAACACCTCTGCCGCGGTTGCGTCGGGGTTGTTCAGAACGGAATCGACGACCCCGCCGGAAACGATGAGTGCTTTCACGTTCGCATAGGTGGAAGACGTGTAGGAGTTCGGGTCGATGCTCCAGATCCAGTTCGCGAGGTTGGACAGCTCGGTCTTATCGACCCCGGAGACGAGGGCGACATGCTCCGGGCTGGGCGTAATCTCGACATACACAGCGTCTCCGCCGTTGGTGACGTCCAACACGATGCCAACGCCGTCAACCTTCACAGAGCAGTTGATCTTGTCGCCGCTCTCGACGGTGTACTGGATTTCCGCAAGGCCAAGGCCCCGGGAGATTGCGTCGACGATTTCCTGGGTCTCCTGCTGCCCGTCGCCGCCTTCCGCGATGGGGATGACGGCGTTAAGCCTGGCCGCACTTTTCTTGCCGGCGACGTCGTCATACCAGGCCTCAATCTTGCTGGTCATCTTGCCTGCGACGAAGCAGTTCTCAAGACCGAAGTGCTTCGACGGCTCGTCGTCCTTGTTGAAACCGGTCTGGGCAAAGGCGATGTCGAAAAGCTGCAGATAGGTGCGCATCTCCTTGTCCAGAACACCCTCTGGGACAAGCGCATAGGACTCAATCACAGCAACGTTCGACCCTGGAATTCCCTTGCCGTCAGAAACTTTGGCGACATTCACCTTGGCGGTTTCCTGAGCAGCCATTGCCTCGAACGGCAGCGCCGCCCCTATACCGCACAGCGCAATCCCCGCGAGACAGCCTGCGAGCATATTCCTTCTCGTCAGTGTGATATTCATAACGATGCCCTTTCTCCTGCCGGCCCTCAATCGTGAGCCATCTCTACATTGGATGCGTCGTCGTACCTTTGCCTCGCTGGCCTTGATGATCTGGAACCGAAAATCTCTCCAGAGTAGTCAGCAAGTACAACGTCGTTAGATTCTACGCCTATTAGTCTTTTAAGTCTAATGACATTAGACATATATTCCCTTTGCAGCGTCAAAGTGCCCCTTGACCAAAAGGAGGCATGCAATGGACGGAATAGGCCCGCGCTTAACCGCGCTCATTCATATTCGGAGAGCGTCCGGCCTCACTCAAGCACAGGTTGCCGCACAGCTTGGAATCAGCAAGGCGACCTACAGCGCCTGGGAGACAGGCAGAGCAGCGCTGGGAGCCGATAGAATCGTCGCTCTAGCAGAGCTTTTCAAGTGCACGCCCAACGACATCCTGGGCTATTCAGATTCCGAGGGAGGATTCTCCACTCTCACGGGAGCAGAGGAAGAATTCTTGCTTTTGCTGCGGCATCTCCCCCCGAACATCAAGGAGGACATACTTGACATCATGAGGACGACCGCCAAGGGATGGCGCTTAAAATAACCAATACGCCAAGTGCAAACGTAGGGTTTTGAAAAACTACGTCTATTGAGATTAGACATGCACGGTATCCAGCAGGTTCGTCAGCAAAAAGCCAAACGAAAAAAGCCGGAGGACCTGGCTCGGCAAGATACCGAGTGAAGGCCCTCCGGCACTCAATGAAACGAGCGGTAAAACCGAACCTAGGCGTTGAATCCGTAACGCTTGCGCAGCTCGTAGCGGTCCATACTCGGGGGCTCACCGCCGTGCAGGATGCCGCCTTCGTGAACGCAGACGAAGAAGGCGCCATGCCTGTACCAAAGCTGCTTGGTGGCCTTGCCTATCACGACCTCGTAATACCAAGTGTTGTCCCGGTCCCTCATCTGGCACTTGGAAATGCGCGCGATAGGAAATCGCCTGCCATCTGGCCAAATCAAGACCTTCGGCACGATGAAACCGCTGGGCTGTATCGTGGCCTCCACCTCGACGTACTGCCAATGGACCTGGTGAGAACCCTCGAACCCCACACCCGTCAAATCGCTGAACTCAAGCCTATGCCTCTGTGCCACTGCCATGCCTTGCCTCCCATCTCGCGCACATTGGGCGCAACTGTACGGGATGGGACGGACAACAAAAACCGCCCCGCATGCTCGCCGGAATCGGCAGGCATGCGGGGCGGTCAGATTTGGCGTGGCAGGTTGAACCACACGAGGAGTAGAGGGCCGTCCTACTTCTCCAGGTAGCTCTCCATGGCGCGGCGCAGGATGCTGGAACGGCTGACGACACCGACCATGCGACCGGCCTCGTCCACAACGGGAGCCTTCTTAAACTTGTGCTGGGCGAGCGTCTGACAAGCGTCCTTGAGCGTAGTGTTGGCAGGCAGGCTCACGACCTTGTCAGTAGCGATTTCAGCCACAGGCAGCACCATGAGCTCGCGCAGGCGCTCGTCGATGGTCTGGTTGTTGGCAGCCTCGAGGAACACATACGAGTTGGTAAAGGCAGGTGTCTTGTCGGCAAGATAGCGCATGATGTCACCGTCGGACACAAAGCCGCACACGTGGCCCTGCGCATCCACAAGGGGAAGGCCGCTCACCTGGTGCTCGACAAGGGCATGCATGGCCTCGCTCACGGGGGCATCGGCCGCCACGGCATACGGCTCGCGCTCCATGATGTCGGCAAGCGTCGCAGTGGAAAGGCTGACGGAAACGGCGGTCTGGGCAGCGCGGTCATGCTCACCGGCCGTGCACTCGCGTGCCACGGCTCCGGCCGCAGGCGCAGGCGCCTCGCCCGCAGGAGCGCCACCCTGGGGACCGTGACCCGCAGGAGCCCCCGCCACACCAGCGCCAGCGACGGCGGGCGCCTGAGCCCCGCGCCTATGGGCGGCAAGCGAGTACACGAACGCCACCGCAAGGCCGACAAAGGCGATGCCGGCGGCCACCTCGATGGCGGCGGCGAAGCCCTGGGCGCATGCCAGGCCCGCATCGGCGCCGCCGGCGATGGCACCACCCTGCACACTTGACAGCACGCCGGTGAAGAGAGCGGGGCCAACGCAGGCTGCGACCTGCACGAACGTGGTCATGAGCGCCACGCCAAAGGGGTTCTGCTGAGGAGGCAGCGTCTTGAGACCCGCAGTCTGCGAGGGCGAGAACACAAGACCGATGCCGGCATACACGAAGAGTGCGGCAACGAAAAGCGCAGGCGCCGACTGGCCGGGAGCAACGATTGCCATGGCGGCCGTACCCAGAGCGGCAAGCGCAAAGCCCGCGGGCAGCAGCGGCCACTCGCCGCGCTTGTCCATAATACGGCCGGCAACGAGGGTAAAGCCGGTGTTCACGAGCACGGGCACGAGGATCACGAGGCCCGCCATAAACGCGGACATGCCCAGGGCGCCCTCAAAATACAGGGGCAGCAGCACCGAAAGCGAGAACATGATCATCATGGCCACCACCACGAGCACGGTAGCGGGCCAGAAACGGATGCTCTTCATCGGGGTGACGTCGATAAGTGGGAAGACACAGCGCGTCTGACGCACCACAAACACGACCGCCGAGGCAATGGCCACCGCAAGCGACGCGATACCCACGACGGGCTGCGCCATGACCTGGGACAGGCCGAACGACAGCGTGAAGAGGAACACGGCAGACAGGCATGCGCTCGGCACGTCGAGATGGATCTCGGAGGTACCCAGGTTGCGCAGGAACACCATGCCAAGCAGGGAAATCACCACCGTGCCCACGAGCGGCACGACGAACACGGAGTGCCAGCCAAAGGCGGTGACGAGGCAACCGCACACCACAGGCGCAAATGCCGGGCCGAAGCTGATCATGCATCCGCCGATGGACATGAACGTGCCCAGCTTGTTCCTGGGCGTGACGACCAGGATGGTGTTCATCATCATGGGGATGAACATGCCCGCACCCACGGCCTGAATGAGGCGCGCGACGAGCAAGAAGGCGAAGTTCATCGAGAAGAGGCCCATCGCTGAGCCGACAACGCACAGGACGGCCCCTGCAAAAAAGAGTTTGCGCAGCTCAAAGCGGCGATAGAAGAAAGCCATGCACATAACCACAACGGTGGAAGCAATCATGTAGCCCGTGACCAGCCACTGGGCCGTGACCGAGTCGACCCCGTACTCCCCCATGATAGACATGAGGCCCATGTTCATCAGGTTCTCGTTGAATCCCGCCAGAAAAGCCGCGGCGTACAGCACGCCAAGCAGCGGGACGTAACTGGCACCCTTCGCAGCGCCGGTTGCATTTGCATTCATGCGGTTGAAGCTCCTTTGATGACACGCGCCAAGCCGTGGCGCACCGGGGCTCGCAGCCGAAACGCGCTTGTCCATCCGACCTCATCATGGGCGCATGGATGCAACAAGCCCGGCGTGAACGCTGCCGGCAGCATTGAGCAAGGATGCAGTTTAGTTAAGCGACGCGGCGCATATAATACCCTGCCGCAAAACTCCATCACTTTGGACGGGAGCAGCAGGGAGGTTACGCCCGCAAAACTAGTCCCGCGAGTGAAAGTGGCATCCGGCGCCCATAATGCATGCCCTGCGAGCGACGGGTTAAAATATACAAAGGGAAAGACCCCATTGCCGAGAAAAAACGTTGAAAATTTCAACCCATCGCTCGCGCGCGTCGTCCAAGCACCACCCCCGCCAGCAACCAGCAGCTATTTCCCCGCGAAGAACTCGCCGGCGATGCGGGCGGACTCGGCGGCGTCTTTGGCGTAGTATTCGGCGCCCATTGTGGCTGCGTATTCGGGCGTGAGCACGGCGCCGCCCACCATGACCTTGACGCCGGGTGCCTCACGATGCAGCAGCTCAACGGTCTGCTCCATCGAGCGCACGGTGGTGGTCATGAGGGCAGACAGGCCTACGAGGCGCGCACCCGTTGCCTGCACACACTCGAGCACCGCCTCGGGCGCCACGTCGCGGCCCAGGTCGTTCACACGGTAGCCGTAGTTTTCGAGCAGCATCTTCACGATGTTCTTTCCGATGTCGTGGATGTCGCCCTTCACGGTAGCAAGCACGATGTCGCCCTTGTCTTGGGCGGCGCCGGCAGGCACGCACGCCTTCACGGTGTCGAAGCCCACCTTGACCGCCTCGGCCGAGGCCATGAGCTGGGGCAAGAAGAGCTCGCCGCGCTCGAACTTGGCGCCCACCTCGTCAAGCACAGGGATGAAGCAGCCGTCGATAACCTCCAGCGCGTCGCGACTGGCGAGAAGCTCGCGGGTCACAGCCTCCATCTGCGCCTTGCGCCCGGTGAGGATGAGGTGACGTGCACGAGAAAGGGCGTCCGCCCCGTCGGCGAGACCGGTGGCCGCATCCTGCGATGCGCCAGCACCCGCAGGCATGGGCGCACCCGAGCCCGCAGCCCCATCTACCTGCGCATCCTTCGCGGACGCCCCAGCAGTCCCGGCCCCACTCGCCTGCACGGAAGTAGGCGTATCGTAGGGGTTCGGGGCCTGGGCATAGCGCTCGATGAAGGCCGCCGCGCCTTCGTCCTGGGCGTTGAGCACGCGCTGCGTGGCCACCACGTCGCACATGCGGCGCGACTTGGGGTTCATGATGGCCAGGTCGAGCCCGGCGGCAAAGGCCTGCGAGAGGAACACCGCGTTGACCATCTCGCGTTGAGGCAGGCCGAAGCTGATGTTGGACACGCCCAACACGCAGCGCACGCCGAGCTCCTCATGCACGAGACGCATGGCGCGCAGGATCTGCGCCACCTGGCGCTGGTTGGTGGAGGCCGCCATGGCAAGACAGTCGATGACCACATCCTCCCGCGGGATGCCCGCCTCCTCGGCCGCTTGCACAATGCGTCGCGCGATGGCGAGGCGCCCCTCGGCCGTCTCGGGAATGCCGTCTTCATCGAGCGTAAGGCCCACAACGGCGCAACCGTAATGCGCGGCAATGGGCAGCACGGCCTCGAGCGACTCGGCCTTGCCGTTCACGGAGTTGATGAGGGCCTTGCCTGCATAGCGGCGCACGGCGCGGCGCACGGCCTCGGGGTCGGAGGAGTCGATCTGCAGCGGTAGGTCGCACACGGCCTGAATGCGCTCCATGACTTCCACGAGCACGCGGGGCTCATCGAGCTCAGGCAGGCCCACATTGACGTCGAGCGCGTCGGCACCGAGTTCTGCCTGATCGAGAGCCTCGCCCACCGCGTAGTCGAAATCGCCCGAACGCAGGGCCTCCTTGAGGCGCTTCTTGCCCGTGGGGTTGATGCGCTCGCCGATGATGTTGGCATAGGGCTTGCCTGCCTGCATGACCAGCGTCTTTTGCGCGCTGCACACGGCAAAGGCATGCGCGTCGCGGCTCTGCGGGGGCATAGGGGTGCGCGCGCTCACGAGGGCGCGGATGCGGGCAATGTAGTCGGGAGAGGTGCCACAGCAGCCGCCCACAACGGTGGCACCCGCGTCGAGCAGCGCCTCGGCCGCATGCGCGTAGGCCTCGGCGTCGATGTCGTAGAGGGTGCGTCCGTCCTCGATGCGCGGCAGGCCCGCGTTCGCCTGCACCATGAGGGGCACGCGGGCAAAGGGCGCCATGCGCGCGAGCAAGGGTGCGAGCGCATCGGGACCCAGCGAGCAGTTGATGCCCACGGCCTGCACGCCCAGGGCCGACAGCGTCATGGCGCAGATCTCGGGACTCGTGCCCAGGAAGGTGCAGCCGTCCTCGCCGAACGTCATGGTGGCCACCACGGGCAGCTCGGCGCACTCAAGGCAGGCAAGCACCGCCGCCTTGGCCTCGAGCAGGTCGGTCATGGTCTCGACGACGAAGAGGTCGGCGCCGGCAGCCTGGGCGGCATGGGCCTGCTGGGCAAAGAGGTCGTACGCCTCGTCGAAGTCCATGGTGCCCAGGGGCTTGAGCAAAGCGCCGATGGGACCGATGTCGGCGGCCACGTAGCGGGCGCCCGACTTGCGTGCGCACGCGATGGCGGCCGCGAACACGTCCTCCACGCTGGCGGCGTCACCCAGCTTGTGGGCGTTGGCGCCGAACGTGTTGGCCGAGATGACGTCGGCACCCGCCTCCACGTAGGCGCGATGGATGGCCGTGACAGTCTCGGGATGGGAGAAATTGAGTAGCTCGGGCAGCTCGCCGGCCTTGAGGCCCGCCTCCTGCAGCATGGTGCCCATCGCCCCGTCGAACACGAGGAACTCCTCGCCGGCGAAGACGCGACGCAGGAACGGATCGGTTGTACGGAAGCGGTCGGACGTCATGGGATACCTCACTCAGGAATCACTCAAATGGCAGGTCGAAGGCGGTGTCAGGAGGAGTACACGCAGGCTAACCTTCTCGCCCATCCGCGGGCTCGCGCTCCCAGCACGGTGTGCCGCGCTGACGAAGCTGGCAGGTGGGCCAGATGTTGCATGCGCCGCACCCCAGGTGACGGCCCTTGGCGGGAGTCTCGGGGTACAACCCCACAATACACGTTACGGACTTGGTGGGCACGAGCAGGTTTGAAACGCTCGCCGTGAGCCCCAGGCGCTTGGGAGCCTGCAGAACCTCAAGAAAATCCGCCTGCACGTCAAGCGGCAGGTCGGCATACCCGGGGCTGAACCGGTCTCCCGCCTTAAGTCCCAGCTTGACCGCGTAGTCGGCAATCTCCTCGCAAGCACGGTCGGCACCCCACTCCACCAGGTCGGTGCAGGCGGCATCGAACACAAGCTGGCCGAGCGGGTCAACGAGTCCCAGGCGCCGCAGCTCACGGTCGGCCGAAGCCCCAAGCGTGCAGGCAAGCAGCGCCACCTGACAGGCACCCGCGAGAAAGCCGGTGATGGCATATCCCCCGAGCTCAAGAGAGGTACCTGCAAGACGCACGGCCGGGAGCAGTTCCTCCACCTCGAAGGCTCGCCACACCCACTTGGGGTCGCAGGTGCGCTCGGCGAGGTCGATACCAGCGGCAATGCGCCCCTTGAGCTCGCCTGTCATCTCCTGACCGGCATGCCCCAAGTAGCGCATGACTTCCGACGTGCGGATGCGCCCGCCCGCCTTCGTCGTAGCGACCTCGCCCATCGTCGGCCGCGCCTAGAGAAGCTCGCAGATGGCGCGGGCCACGGCAGGCTTGTTCATCGTGTACACATGCAAGCCGTCGACCCCGGCGTCGCGCAAGCCGCACAGCTGGGCGGCGGCGTACTCGATGCCCGCACGACGCAGGGCCTCGTCGTCGCCCTCGTAGCGGTTGAGCAGGCGGATGATCGGCGAAGGCAGCGAGGCGCCGCACATGAAAATCATGCGCGAGACCTGGTTCTTGCTCATGAAAGGCATGATGCCGCAGGTAATGGGCGCGGTGATACCGGCGCGGGCGGCCAGGTCGCGGAAGCGGAAGAAGTCCTCGTTGTCAAAGAAGAGCTGCGTCACGAGGAACTGTGCGCCGGCGTCTTGCTTCTCGCGCAGGTGGGCGATGTCGTCCTCAAGAGAGGTGCAGGTGACATGGCCTTCGGGGTAGGCCGCCGCACCCACGCAGAAGCCGGCCTCACGCAGCACAGGGATGACGTCGGCGGCGTAGGCGAAGTCACCCAGCGGCGCGTCGGGCCTGGGGTCGCCGCGCAGGGCAAGCACGTTCTTGATGCCGGCGGCGCGCATCTCGGCGATCTTCTCTTCAAGCATGTCGCGCGTAAGACCCTGGCAGGTGAGGTGCGCCACGCTGGGCACGCCGAGTTCGTTCTGGATAAGCGAGGCGACCTTCGTCGTGGCGCCGGAATTGCCCGAACCACCGGCGGAGTAGGTCACCGAAATGAACGCCGGGTCCAGCTCGGCCAGCTCGCCTGCGACGCGACGGGCCTCGACCTCAGTCAGGTCGCCCCTGGGAGGGAAGATCTCGAACGACAGCGGCTGGTTGCCGCAGAAGAGCTCGCTCACACACGCCGGGGCATCGTTAGTCATACGCGTCCTTTGCAATCTCTCAGGCACGGCCCGCGCCGCGCGCCAAAAAAGTTGGGAGGAAGTATAATTCCTCTTACGCCGCGTCCCATAGGCTATTTGGCACAAATCCGCAGGTGGCGCACACGACCTCGAACGCAGGGAGACTCGCGTGAACATTCAGATTTTTGGCACCAAGAAGAGCTTCGACACAAAGAAGGCCGAGCGCTGGTTCAAGGAGCGCCGCATCAAGTACCAGTTCATCGACCTCAAGGAAAAGGGCGTGAGCAAGGGCGAGCTCACGAGCGTGGCCCAGTGCACCGGCGGCGTCGAGGCGCTCATCAACCCCAAGGCCAAGGACGAGGACCTGCTGGCGCTGCTCAAGTACATCCCAGCCGACGCGCGCATGGAAAAACTGCTGGAAAACCAGCATGTTCTCATGGAGCCCATCGTGCGCAACGGCAAGAAGGCCACCGTGGGCTACAAGCCCGAAGTGTGGGAAGGCTGGGAGTAAGCGAGCAGGCGTTGAAAGCACAGCAATGAGGGCGCGGCTGGGGTGCAGACTGGCATCCCCGCCGCGCCCTCGCTGTTTGGGGGGATTCAGACGTGCGTCTGACGCAGCGGGCAGGCACAGTGTGCCCCTTCCCGTGCGTCATCCCCAGGCGCAAAATAACGCAGCATCCCCGCCCCTCTGCGCCATCCGCCATGCAAATCAACGAATAGGACTTGTGTAAAAGTACGATTAGACTTCGTGCAAAACAACGATTAAAACTTATGCAAAATAACTACTAGACTTTGTACAAAACAACGAATAGACTTGGTGCAGAACTACTACTAGCAGGAATAGCCCAGCGAAAAGGCCAGGTAACTATGATTGCTCGTGCTTTGGCAGACAAGCTCGTTTCAATGGCAAAACAGTTTCCCGTCCTCAGTGTGACAGGACCTCGCCAAAGCGGAAAATCAACACTCGTGCAGAATGTCTTCCCTGATTACCGATACGTCTCACTCGAAGACACCGACACTCGAGCCCTTGCGCAGGACGACCCCCGATCGTTTCTAGAGCACTACGACGAACATGTCATCATAGACGAGGCGCAGCGTGTGCCCGAGCTGTTCTCCTACATGCAAGGAGTCGTCGACCGTCGGGGCATGCCGGGTCAGTATGTCATTTCTGGCTCCCAAAACTTCCTACTCATGAAGAATGTCTCGCAGTCTCTTGCCGGACGCGTCGCCATCATGCATCTGCCGCCCCTCTCATATGCAGAACTTGCAGAAGCAGGAATGACGCCACCCAGCATCGACGATTTCCTTTACAAAGGCGGCTATCCACGCATCCACGCATGGGGCATCGACCCAGTTGATTTCTTCCCGAGCTATGTGGCCACATATATTGAAAGGGACGTACGGAATGAACTCGGCGTGCGCAAACTTGCCGAGTTCGGCACGTTCCTTTCGCTGTGCGCCGCACGAACTGGTGAAATTTTGAACATCGACAGCCTCGCAAGCGACTGCGGCATTAACGTCGAAACAGCCAGAAGCTGGCTCTCCGCTCTCGAACAGAGCTTCATTGTCTTTCGCTTGCAACCGTATTACCGCAATTACGGCAAGCGTCTCATCAAGTCCCCGAAGCTGTACTTCTACGACACGGGCCTGGCGGCAAACCTACTCGGCATAGAGTCACCCGATCACCTCTTTGGCGACCAGCACCGCGGAAGTTTATATGAAAACGCCGTCGTATCCGAAGTCGTCAAAGGCTACTATGCCCTGGGACGTCAGCCAAAGCTGTTCTACTGGCGTGACAACTCGAAGAACGAGATCGACCTCATTGTGGAAAAAGGCGGGCAGCCCGCGCGCATCATCGAAGTCAAGTCCTCGGCAACCTACAAGCCCGACGCCTTCTCGGTTATCGACAAACTCGGAGACACCATGGGCGTGAAAACAGATGAGCGATTTGTCGTGTATGGTGGTCAAGAGGCATTTGAAACTCACCATGGTTCGGTCATTGGCCTTGGCGACCTCGGTCGACTCGTTTGCTAAAACTGCCCGCCAAGACAATCTGCCCTCGACTGGGAATGGCGCGCGCGCCCGTCCCTTTGCGTCAAATAGCGCGGCAAGGGCACGAGGAGTTGCCCTTGCCGCGCGGTGCTGCGTGGGCCGGTTCCGGAACCTTTCTGGTAGCGGGACAAGTTTCGGAGCAGTTTGTCCCTTGTGTCCGACGGCCGCTTTTCCATGCCTGCGTTGGTGGATGACTTTGCAAAAGCTCACGGCCTCACCCCAAGAGAAGGGGAGGTGCTGCGCTGCCTTATGCATGGACATAGTCAACAACGCATTCAAGAGTAGCTCTGCATCTCAAAGGGCACGGCAAGCTTCCATATACAGAACCTCTATGCCAAGTGCAATGTTCATTCTCGCCAGGAACTCATCAAGCTGCACGAGGAGGAAACTGGGTGAGTCGCGCACCCGCCCACGTCTCGTCGAATTGAAGTGCGGGCGAATTGAAACGTGAAAGGCGCGTCGAGGGCATGAAGGATGCTCTCGACGCACCTTATTTGTTTGGGGATTTGGGCGAAAGGGACCGTGAGACAGGAACCGCCATCGACAGCCGAAATGGCACAGTGCGCCCCCGTCTCCTTGTGGTATCCTGGGCGCTTAAACAAAAAGGACCCGCCATTTCTGGCAGGTCCTTTGGAAGTTCGTAGTGGCGGGATGGACGGGGATCGAACCCGCGACCTCCGGCGTGACAGGCCGGCGCTCTAACCAGCTGAGCTACCACCCCACTTGTGCGCTCGCGTCGTTGCGAGGAGTTCAATATACCAAGAAAAGAACTGCGTTGTCCAGTATAGATCCCAAACTATTGAGTTGTCCACAACTTGAACACAAGACACTAAAGAGGCCATCATTCCCCGCGAACGAGGTCTATGAGCTCCTGCTTGGAGTGCACCCCGCATTTGCGGTACACGTGCTGCACATGCGACTTGATTGTGTTCTCAGAAACAAAGGTCTTTTCAGCAATATAGCCCATGGATCGACCCTGAAGAAGGAGCGCGATAACCTCCTTTTCGCGCTTGGTAAGACCAAATTGCTCGGCCAGCGCCAGAACACCGCCGTCTTCCGAAGCGGGGAGCTCTCGGCCAAGAGACGTCTCTATCAGCAGGCTCCACATACGCGAACCGTATTCGGTATAGGCCACAAGAACCGCAAGGGCCACCATGGCGAGAACGATCATGACGATGGAGGTTGCCGACGGATCAAGCTCGGCCAAACCGAACGCCTTGCCCAGGAACATTCCAAGCAAAATACCCACCTGTTCGCATGTCATGGCAACAGCGACCGTCTTGGCGGGCTGATTGGGCGAAGCGTAGGCATGGAACGCGATCATCGTCCAAACAAGGATGTCAAACCCGCAGTACCCCGCCGATACCATAACGCCAGAGAGATTTCTCAACGTCGGCACAAACAAGCCGATGACCATCACGACAAATCCCGCTACGAGCACATAGAAACACGTCTTGAACAGAACACCCACGTGATCACGAAAAACTGTGAGATAGGCAACAAGGAAAACGAGAGAGCATGCGCCACGCACCCCAACAGGCTGCGCTCCGGCAAGTCCAACCGAACCAGGCCCAATCTGCTGCTGAACATACATGAGTCCGAACACGCAACAGAACGCCAGTATGAGCGCGAGCAACCTGCCATCAACTCCGAAGACCATTGCCTTGGGGCTGATGACATCCACCTTGTGCGGCTGTTCTTGCTCGATGCGCAGGGCAGGGTCGTTTTGGTGACCAGAAAGCACGACAAACAAGACGGCGCTCAACGGAATAAGCGAGCAGGTCAACATCGCGCAGACGGAAGCGGGAAACACGTTAAGCAGCAAGTTGAATGGAAGGCCCACTGCCCAGGCGCTCGCAATATGCACAATGGCGCGACTGTGCCCTTGAGCCACGCAAACCCAGCCCCATAGCAAAATGCCCCAACTGAAAACAGCCCCGCATATGACGGCCCCGAGAACGCCCAGCGCCATAGAGGTGCCGGCGAAAAGCAACAGGATGCCCCCGAGGACCCCGAGGGCACCCCAAACACAGGTCGCAACTCCGCCATGAGGCCGAAACACCGTGTCGAATTTAAAGGCACGAAAAAAGAGGGGCAAGGCTGCGACCGTGCACAACGTCATGGTCAAAAAGGCGGTCTCATAGAATGCCTCGCCGGCCAGAACACTCGTAAACACCGCTTGGTCCATCCACAGCCAAAACGCCGCCGCACCGGCAATCGCAAGCGGCGAGGCAGAACCTTGAAACATGGGCTTATCCCCGGCCGTCATATCTCCCCCTATGAACCCTGCGCTACATCTAAACACAAGGACCGTTGGACTGCGCGCGGGAGCACTTTCCAACAGCACCAAAAGGCGCTCAACATAATAGCAGGTAAAAGCATCATTACTAAGTAGTGACATAGCGAAATGGCCATTCTCACTACATTCGTAGAGCCCAGGTGGAAAAGCGATGCCTTACCGTTCGAACCAGATTCAAGCCATGGCCCAACGCGATCGTCACAGGCGGCGACACGTGGATATCGGCTTTCATGCGCTTGTTTCGGCCGCACTACCTTGGCACCTGAAGCAGACCATTGTCGAACGGAAAGGAACCAAACATGTTTGCTGGAAACATCTCTCGTCGCAACCTCATTGGCATCAGCGCCGCCGGCTTGGCAGCGACCGGCTGGGCCGGGAACATCATCATGCCCGTTGCCCGCGCCTCGGCCAGCGAGGTAACCGCGGACGCCAACGTCCAGACCATCAACTGCTCGGGCATCGTCGTCGATCCTGCGGCAGTGACCGAGACCATCTACTCCGACCTGCTCATTGTTGGCGGCGGCTTCGCCGGCCTCGCCGCCGCAGCCCAGGCTGGCGAGAACGGCCTCAACACCATCCTTATTGAAAGTCAGTCCGTCTTGGGCGGCAACGGTCAGGGCGTCGAGGGAACCTTTGCCGTTGACTCTGAACTCCAGAAGGAGCAGGGTATCAAGGTCAAGAAGTCCATCATCATGCAGGAAGAGCTCGGAAAGCCCCAGTGGTTCGTCAACGGCCTCTTCTACAAGGACCTCATCCAGAACTCCGCTGAAAACATCAAGTGGGCGACCGAAAAGGGCGCGGTGTTCTCCGGTCTCATCGACAATTATCCCATCGGCCCGACGGCCGGCAAGGTCGAGACGTTCCACTGGTGGGAGAGCGGCGCCGCCGGCGTGGGCTATATCCCCTACATGAGCGAGTATGCCCGCCAGCAAGGCGTCGACATCCGCCTCAACAACCGCGGCCTGGAGTTCTCCTACGACGAGGGCGGCAAGGTTGACGGTGTGTACGCGCAGGACGCTTTCGGCGACATCGTGAACTACAAGGCGCGCGCCGTCATCCTGGCCACCGGCGGTTTCGCCAACGACCCCAGGCGCTGCGTGCGCTACGGCTTCGACCTCGACGAGCTTGAACTCGTGGGCACGCCAGGCCACTACGGCGACGGCATCAACATGGCCATTGCAGGCGGTGCCGCGGAATACACCGGCGTGTGCTGCCTTAAGTACAACCGCATCGGCCACGACTTCTCCGTCGAGACCTTCGGCCCGTTCTGGAGCGCCTTCTGCTTCGGCGGTGCCTTCCTGTGGCTCAACGAGAACTGTGAGCGTTTCGTCGATGAGGCTTGTGCGCTCGAGGTGGGCAATACGATTTCCCAGTCGGCGCCCATCCACCTGCAGCCCCACACCATCTGCTACTCCATTTTCGACGCCACCGTCTACCAGCAGCAGAAGGACGCTTGGAAGGACATGGCCGACGAATGGGAAGACAACCTCGAGGAGCAGATGCAGGGGCTCATCGATGCCGGCGACGACGTGTGGGTCGGCGACACCCTCGAGGAGGCAGCCGAAAAGGCAGGCCTGGACGTCGACGCTTTCGTGAGCGCCGTCAACGAGTACAACGCCGCGTGCGATGCGGGCGAGGACGATTGGTTTGGCAAGCCCGTCGAGTACATGGCAAAGATCGAGACTGCGCCTTTCTACATCACCAAGATTCACCCCACGATGGAGGGCCCGCTCGGCGGCGTCAAGATTGACCGCACGTTCCGTCCCGTGCTCGACAAGGGTGGAGTGATGGAAAACGTCTTCGTCATCGGCCTGGACTCCATGATGCTCTACCGCGACGTCTACCCCATGGACGTACCCGGCTCGGCCAGCGCCGAGTGCCTCAACGGCGGCCGCGTGAGTGCCAATGAGGCCGCAAAGATTGTGGAGGAGATGGGCCCCATCGAGGTTGCCGCATACGACCCGAGCGATGCGCGCACCAATGCCAAGCAGGTCATCATGGCAATTTCCGAGCTCCTCACCACCTGCGACCTGGGCCTTACGAAGGATGACTCTCCCGCTACGGTCTCTATGGACGACGCCGAGTTCGCCAACTTCTTCAATCAGGTAAAAGCCTACAAGAACGTTGCGAATCTGACGCTGGACTCCTGCGTTTTCGTCACGACGATCACGTCCGTCCTTTCCCAGACCGCCCGCGCCGACAGTCAGCAGTACCACAACCACTACAGCGTGCAGTCCGTCGACATGACCGTCAACAGCGTGCATGTAACTTACTCCACCGGTGAGGGCATCGTAGCCGAGTAACAAGCGATTCCGTCACACGACAAGCGCCCGCCCCGACTGTACGGCCACGTACATCGAGGGCGGGCGCCTGCGTTCGAAAACCACGCACAACGCCCTACCAGCGCCCGCCAACAGAGTGGCACACGGCAAAAGCATTTGCAGGCTCTACCGCGCGTCCCTCATCAAGAAGGGACTGGCCGCTCGTTATTTCAGAGCCGCCAGCCCCAGGCGCTAATCTTGCTCGACCAGTGCAAGCGTATCGGCGCGCCTGCTCTTTCCTGGTGCTCGCCACAATATACGAGATGGCTTGGTAGTACTCGACCGCAATGCCAGCAAGTCACGTAGGAAAGACTTTTGGGGGCAAATACGCTGCGATTATTCGAGAGGGACAAGATCCAAGTTCTTTTGCGCTATGCTTTGCGCATGCGACTGACTCGTTAGCCCACCGTTCGAGCGAGAGGAGCGTGAGATGGCGCAGTTTGACCTAATGAACAAGAATCACCGCGTGCTTTCGTTTGAGTACGACTCGGCGTTGCATGCCGCAACAGCCATACTCTCGCTCGAAGAGGTTGCCTGGGCACCCCCGGCCATTCTCGCCAACGACGGCACGACAAACCTGGCGGCACTCAATACCTGGTGGCGCCACCGCGGGATCCCAGCCTCGCGTCACCAAATCGAGCGTCTGCTACTTTCGCTCAGCCTTGACTCAACCGCAGTGCTTGCCGAAGAAAGCCTGGGGCTCAGCTTATCGGACCGCTATTGGATTAGGTCGGCCAGCAGCGGGCTTACCTGGGAAGATGTCAACTTCTTTGACAATGACTTCTCCGATGAGCTCGGTGTGCTCACACTCGAGACGCCCTTCGCGGGCGCGCACGCCAACCTCATGAGTCCAAATTCCACAGCTGGGGGCAACCTCCAGAAGAAGTGGATCGTAGCCAACGGACAACGCCAGCTCATCAAGGGAGCGACGGGGCTCTTTGGGCAGGAGCCCTTCAACGAGGCCGCCGCAACAAGTCTTCATCGACGGCTGCTCGATGCAGACGATTTTGTACCCTATACGCTCATCTTTGATAAACGCGGCATATACAGCTCATGCCCGGAATTCCTCGGCGCAAATGAGGAGTTCGTGCCGGCGCACGACCTTGTGCACACGTTGCTCAGCACGCGCAGCACCGTAACGTACCCCCAGGTTCTTGACGCTTTCGTCGCCGCCGGTCTCGATGAGACGCACGTCAAAGAAGCCCTCGCGAAAATGTTCTTGTGCGACTACCTCATTGCCAACTACGACCGTCACTTGCGCAACTTCGGTGCCATCCGCAATGCGGAAACGCTCGAGTATACGCGCATGGCACCCATTTTCGACAGCGGCGCCGCGCTTTGGTGCTGGCAGCGCCACCTCAAATATCCTCAAGACTGGGACTATGTGGCGCCGCCCTTTGGCGAGGGGATGGAGCCGCTACGCCAGGTCAAACTATTCGACGAATACGCCTGGTTCGACGCAAGCCGCCTCATGGGGTGGCCCGACGAGGCGGCCAGCATCCTCTCACAGAACGACATCATGCCGCAGCAGCGCATCGAAGCGATCCGCAACGAGTTGGAGAGGCGCTGCCAGGTTGCGTCTGCAACCGCCGCGCGCATCATGCCAGTTGCCGGCAGGCGCTGAGGCCGTCGATTGGTGCCCTTTCAACGCCTGCCAGCAAGCCTCAGCCTGATGCGTGTCGACATGCTCTCGCCGCAATCCGGGCAAACCCCGCTACGCGGTCTGCTCGATCTTGGCGAGCGCTTCTGCTCGCTCTTCCTCGATGGCCTCGATGATCTCGGCTTTGTAGGACTCGCGGTTCTGCGCTTCGTCGAGCATGAGCAGGCCGTAGTCGACGCCGACGCCGATGGCGGCACCTGCGGCGATACCCACCGCCGTGCCCACTCCAGGGCCGACAAGCGTGCCTGCGGCACCACCCACAGCGGCGCCGACCCCTCGCGATCCGAGCATGCTTCCGATGCGCGAGACGATTGCCTTAAAGAACGCCTTACCCGCAGCCTTCTCGACAATCTTGGATCCGATGTTCTTGGTGACCGCCTTCTCTGCAGCCTTGGCCGCCTGCTTGCCCACAGCCTTCTCAGCCGCATCGCCAGCCGCACCCGCTGCGGTCTTCTCGGCAGACTTAGCTGCCGCCTTCTCACCGGCGCTGCTAGCAGCGCTCGTCGCCGTCTTCTCGGCCGCGCTGCCTACGGCCTTGGACGTCGCCACACCAGCGGCAATACCTCCGACACCGCCAACCGTCGCACTGATTCCAAAGCGCTCGCCCGCATCAAGCAGGCGCTGCGTGGGCTCAATCGGACCGGAGAGGAAGTCGGCCGTAATGGCCTCGGTGGAGGTCAGGAGCCACTCAGGGATTCCGGTCAGCTCGCTGTTCGCCAGCCCCTCCTCGTACTCTACGTTGATGGCCGCCGCCTGGTCGACATAGCTCTGCAGGGTGGACACAAACTCAGAGTCGTCTACGCCCGCCTCAAGACTCTCGATGAGTTGATCGGCCACGAACGACTCGATTGTGCCCGTAATGAGATTGCCCAGGCGCTCGTAATCGGCGCCCAAGCTGTAGTACCAATCAAGGTACGAGTCGACGTTGGCCACACGCGCATCGAACACCGCGTTGACGAGCGGGACGAGATCGTTGCGCGCGTTTTCCGACAAGGCGGCCGTCTTCACGGTCGTCTCTTCCATGAGCGTCTGAACCTGTTGCTGGTCGTAGTACTTGCCGTCGAGCACGTACGCCGTGGCACCGAATGCCTCGCGCACCAGGTTCTCGGCCGGCGTGAGCTCGTCGGCGGCCTTCATCTGAGCGAGGGCACTGTCCGACGCGACAAAAGCACCGACCAAGATGAGAGGCGCCGCGATCGCAGCAACGACGGGAGCCTTGAGAAGAGCAGGTCGAGCAGTGCCGGTTGAGCGGTCAACCCCAGCCATTGTCTCTTGCCCCGCCCCAATCTTCTCCAGCGGCAAAAACACGCGCTTAAGCTCGCGCAAGTCGAGCGCGCACGTACCCAAAAGACCAGCTAGACCGAAGATGGAAGACACCAGCAGCAACGTCTGAGCGCAATAACGGCCGAAGACGTTCAACTCGCCAAGCCTGGAGAGACCATAGGTCGACAGCGCATCGGCATACGAGACAGCGAGGCCGGCCTCCGACATGATGGTGCTCGGCGAGGAGGCGAAGGGGTTCTCGGCACTGAGAAACGCCTCGGTCGCGCTCGTCACTTCGGGGGTAGGCTGCGCTGAAAACAACGCGAAGCTCGCAACGAACAGGAGCACGCCCGTAATGCATGCGCTCGCTCGCACGTCCAGAGACGCCCGGAACAGCAATGCGGCTTCTTTGCCCACAACCTTGTCCACAAGCATGTGTACCAGCAAAAACAAGGGCACAGCCGCCACAGCCAAACCCCATTGCCATGCGTCCCAGCCCACAGAGGCAACGAGAAGACCGGCGACGCCCACGGCAGAGACGATAAACGCCGCTATCAACCGAAACGTGCGGCCCCCGTTAATGCGGCCCAACATTCCGCCAGCATGGAGCGCAGCCTGGTTGATCGTCTTTTTCACCACCGCATGGTACGTGATGCCCGCAGCGAGCAGCATGCTGCACACTGCCCAAACCACCGCGACGCACCAGCCAGGCGCCCATGCAGCAACGCGGCTGAACAGGAAGAGCAACGCCACAACTGCCGCAGCCTTGATTGCATAGTGCCACCAGCAGAAAGGCAGACCGTGCGAACCGCCAGCTGAGGTGGCGGTATCCGACATCGAAGGCTCGCCGGCCAAGACGGAGCTGTTCGGTTTTGCCGAGCCGCCCTCCGAGGCGGCATCCGGCATTGTCATTCCATCAGTCAGGTCGGCGAAGCTCGCCTTTATCTTGTTTACCCCAGGCACCTCAGGCGTGCAAGGCGCCTCCGTCAGATCCCGGGGCATCGACGCATTGCCTTGCACGGCCATGGGCTCAGCGGCCTTGCCGGCATCACTCGACATTGTCGTTCCGTCCACCAAGGCGCCGTCCGACGTAGTCAAATCATCCGAAAACGCAGGCGACTCCGGCACCCGCGAATCATCAGCAGAAGAAGAGCAGTCAGTCATACAAACGACCTCCAATCCCGGTCATTGTATGACAGCATCCCCTCCTCCATGCAATCCGCTCCCAACTGAATTTTCCCGAACAAACCGAAAAGAAGCACACGAGGGGCCGCGCAAATGCTCACATGCAACGCGCTGATGCCCACCGTCATAAGGGCCCAATCGACACCGCCTTGCAACCTCGCCCGCGCCCCGGCCCCCACCTCAGGCGCGGCCGGCACGGATTCAACGACCTCACCGGCCTGCAGCCGCAATCCTGAATTCCTGTGCAGCATCCTGAAGCGCTCGACAACTTTGCGCGAGGATGGCGGAATTGCGCGAGTGTGAGTGCGCAGCGGCTCCCCAGGTCGTTAAATGATGTAGCCCACTGCTAACAAATGCAGTCGCACAGCATGGACGATTCGGAATATCTTGGGAGGCCAGAGATGGGCAAGAACTGCAGCGATGAGCACGCAATGACCCGACGAGCGGCAATCGCAGAGCTTGGCTGCGCGCTTGCAGGTACAGCGCTGAGCGGCACCGGGTTGGCATTAGCCGACGACACAGAGCAGGCCGCATCAGGCGAGGTCTCCATCACCTTCTCCGACGGCGGAATCGAGGTTGACGGCAGAGCAATTTCCCTCGAAGAAGACGAGCGCGTATATCTCGCCCACGACGTGGCGTACTACGAAGACCGCGACGAATACGACTCGGGCAACCCTTACGGCGAAGGCACCGACGACGAGCGCCACAGCGCCGAGGATGCGGCGGCCGTGAGCGTCGTGCACATCACCCAGGCAGGCACCTACCGCCTGGCAGGCTCCATCTCGGCCGGTCAGGTATGGGTTGACCTGGGCAAAGACGCAGCCGAAGACGCGAGCGCCAAGGTCACGCTCGTGCTCGACAACCTCGACATTACCTGCGATGTTGCCCCTGCAGTCGTGTTCCGCAGGGTGTACGAGTGCGACGGCGACTGGAGCGCAGAGGCGGCGAGCGCGACCGTGGACACATCCGACGCCGGCGCAGTTGTCGTCATCGCCGACGGCAGCGTGAACAACGTCACGGGCAGCCATGTCGCCCGCATCTACAAAGACAACGAGGAGCAGAAGAAGCTCTGGAAGATTGACGGCGCCTTCTATTCGTTTATGTCCATGAACATCGAAGGCGAGCAAGATGGCACGGGCGTGCTCAACATCACGGCCGACAACGAGGGCCTCGACTCGGAGCTGCACCTCACGCTCAACGGCGGCAACGTCTCCATCGCCTCGCAGGACGACGGCATCAACACCAACGAGGACGGCGTCTCCGTCACCACGATCAACAGCGGCACGCTCCACATCGTGGCCGGTCTGGGCGACGAGGGCGACGGCATCGACTCGAACGGCTTCCTCGTCATCAACGGCGGCACGGTCATCTCGATGGCCAACCCCCGCTCCGACTCGGGCCTGGACTCCGACATGGGCTCCTATATCAACGGCGGCACCGTCGTGGCGCTGGGCTCCACCATGGACTGGGCCGAAAGCGATTCCGACCAGGTCACGATGAACCTGCAGTTCGCTTCCTCGCAAGACGCCGGGGATGCCATCGTAGTGTGCGACGAGGGCGGCGACGTCGTGTTCGCCTACGACCCCTCGGAGGACGAGACCGCTTCCAGCAAGACACGCAGCTACCTTGGAGCCGTTCTGAGCTGCCCGAACTTCGAAGTCGGCCAGACCTACAGCGTGTATGTAGGCGGCGTCGTCTCAGGCCAGGAAACCCAAGGCGTCTACGACGTCGAGACCGTCACGGGATACGAAGGCGGCACCCAACAGGCCTACACCGGCACCGATGTGCAAGGCGGCCCCGGCGGATTTGGCGGCCCCGGCGGCGGCATGGGCCCTGGCGGGCAAGGCGAACCTGAGGGCATGGGACCCGGCGGGCAGGGCGACCAGGGCGCGCCCAGCGGCGAGATGGGCCCCGGCGAGCAAGGCGGCCAAGGCGAACCCAACGGCAACGTCCCTGCAAACGAAAGCGGCGGCCCCCAAGGCAACGACCAGAAACCGCCCGCCATGCCTAATGGCGGGCAATCGCAAGGCGGACAAATGAGCCAGCCCCCCCTGCTGGCACCCCCCCAGCAACGAACAGGGCGGCGAGCTTCCTCCAGATGGAAACAGCGAGCCTCCGATCAGGCCTGACGACATGCAAAACAACCAGCTCACCGGCGATGCTGCACAAGCCAGCCAATCTGGCTCTGCAACGCCGCAAACCATCCAACCTTCCGACGGCAACCCACAGACCGGTGGCGCCTCCAACACCCAAGCTTCCACTGGCTTCTACATGCAGGACACAGTCAATGCCTTCTCCGGCGTGACCGCGGCAGCATAGCAACAAACAGCTCACAAGCAGCATGTATTGGTGGGTCGTAGTATCCACACGGACGCTCCGGCCCGCCAATTAATTCCTGTCGCGTCGTCCGAATGGCAGCCAGACGAGTTTCGGTGCAGTCTCGTTGGGCCGAATGGCAGCCAAACGAGTTTCGGTGCAGTGATTTCAGGCGATTGAGGCTCGGATCCCCTGTTCTAGCCGGCCAGACCTCAAAACAGTGGGGCCAAGCTGGTCTTTTCGTTGTTTTTACAACGGAATACCCAGGCAAATCCAACATTTGACTGGATTGATAGAGCGCGGACTGCACCGAAACGCGTTTCATTGCCAATGCGCCCGCTAAAACTGCACCGAAACGCTTTTTTCTGCCAATTGCGCTAGGTTTGCAAGCTTTCCCGCGTGAGTCCCACCATTGGGGGCGACTTCTCAGAACGGAGGGCACATGCGAACGCTCGTGCACGCGCAGCCCACGGCGTGGCAACCTCCCCGCACCCGTGCATCCACATTCAGCATAACGGCGCCCACCCTCCCTTTTGGTATAATCGCGCATCACAGAGACGAGGCAACTGGGGGTTTATATGCACGATGGGGA
>UQBS01000030.1 GCA_900539345.1 uncultured Coriobacteriaceae bacterium
AAATTCACCCGGCCCGATTTCAGCATGCCTATTGACAATGGCTCTCTCATATTAGGAAGATGGCTGTAACTGGCTTGCAAACCTCGACATCAAAGGTCACACTCGCGTCTCCGCAGATAGCTTTAACAATTGCCGTGCCTTCCGCGATGCCTTTGATATAACCCTTGTCATCCACAGTAACGACCGAGGTATCCGACGACTTCCATGAAACAGGCTGGTTGAAGCTGCTCGGATTGCCGCAAACAACAAGTTGCTCGCCGCTGCCGGGAACAAGCTTCGCAGACCCAATGCCATTGCTGCCCGACATGCAGACAAGCTCGGAGGGAAACTGGGGCTCAACAGCGTAGAACATGATTCCATGCTCTTCTGCATACTGCTGTGCAAAGCTCCCCTCAACCCCATAGATCGTAAGAATAGACCAGTCACAGCCCTCAAAAGCATCATTGGCAATCCAAGTGACCGTACTAGGAAGCACAACGGCCGACAAGCGAACATCGTTCGCAAAAGTTCGGGAGTCAACATACTCGAGACCGTAAGCCACGTTGACTGTCGTCAGGTTTCTACAGTCCTCAAACGCGCTGATATAAATCTGCTTCACTGTGCCTGGGATATCTACCGTTTGAATATTCGAGGATAAAAAGGCCTCAAAAGTGATGGACCCGACAGGCTTGCCGTCGACCAACCCAGGTATCACCACATCTATCATGCCTTCCGACGCAGCGCAAAGCGTAAGTTGATTGGGAATGGCCGATAACCAGCCAGACTCATAGAGGAACGTATCAGTGCCACCCACGTGCACAGTGTCGCTAACCCCCATGACAGGCTTTCCACCAAGGGAACTGGGAGCAACGACATTAGTCAGAGGCCCCGTGTAACCCGTGATAGAGCACAAACCATTATCGTCGTTGTACTCAAAGTCAGCCTCATCAGGCTGAGATGCAGCCTCGTTTTGCTGTGCCTGATTGCCAATCGCGTCTATAAGGGAAAGTGCAGCAGAGTTGTCATCTTCAATCGAGGGTTCATCAGCCATAGCAAAGGATGCAAGCGCACAACTTGAAAGCGCGACAAGACCCGCCACAATCGCAAAAGAAGCGACTTTGTCCCAGCTGTACCTTGATTGCTTAGCTGATTCACACAAAGTGATATACACAGTGACCTCCATGGCACAACGAGTGATGCAGCATGTCAATCTAGATATCTCGCAGCTCATGCACTCTCAACGGCCACTTCATCAAGCAACTGAGAGGCATCTGTGGCGGCAGCATCACTTGTTGTGCCCGCCTCTACAGGCGTCTCTTCAGCAGGATCGGGTTTGTGAAAGTCGATGTAGTAGACGTCCGACACCTCGTGATTGCCCCAGAGCTGTAAAGCAACCGAGCTTTTGATTTCCACTTTGAGAACGCCTGGGGTTGAAGTGGTGGAGAATACAACCACTATGTCAGCATCCGTCTGCGCGGCGTCATACACCGAATAAACGGTCATGTTGTTCATATATTCAGATAAGGGAATCAGAACATCCGTACATGTGCAAATGACATCGCCCGAGTATGTACCGTAGGACGCTTCATATGGCGATACATAATCGGTCGCATTATCAAGCAGGTTATGGTCATGCACCACAAAACTCAAGTCAGCCCTCACGGTTTGAGATGCATCGTCAACCGATTTGATATCAATTACGAATGGATTCGCCTTGCCATAGAAACACGCCTGACCGCTTTCGTGTTTCTCTTCGGTCCACTCCCCTGTCCAGGTCCCGATGAGATTTTGGAACGTGACCTTGCCCGCATCCTTACTCAGAGTGCAGCCGGTGATTACCCAACCGCCTTCCTCTGCCCAAGCGAAATTGACGGTAATATCGGCCTCGCATTGTCCGATGGAGACATCCGAAACAAGGTGCAACGTTGCCGAACCGCCCTCCCGTGCCGTCAGGTTGCTCGTGACCGTGCACTCTTTGCATTGGACGTACAAATCGTGCATGGAGACGGTATTCCCATCCTTGTCCTGCACAGGGCAGTTCTCGTCGATGTAATCGAGGATGAGTGTCGCGTTGCTTGCGATCTGAGTGTCGTCAATTCCAGAAATCGCTTCGGCTGTCATGCCCTTTTGGCTGGTCGACACCGAGACCCATTGCCCAGACTCAAAACGGAACGTGTATTCCCTGCTCTCAGTCACACGTGCGAAACCATTTTCATAGACGATTTCGAAACTGACGCTCTTGAGCGGGATATCACCAGCTTTCGAGTCGACTTCGGAAAGAATGTTCACCGACGTAATGGAATACCCTTCAGGGGAGACAAAGGGCATGTCAGAAAGAGGACCAGGGATGTGCACGGGGCCGGAGTCGAAATCGCCGAGAATCAGGTTGTCGTCAAACGGCGGGATGGCGTCGTCTTCCGCTTGTTGGGCATCGCTCAAGCTTCCCAACGCACCCAAAATAAGAGATTTATCAGTTTGAGCAGGCTTGATGGACTTGAACAGCACATCTACGTACGGAAGCGACTCGTTGAAGCCTTCTACCGGAATGATGACCTCGAGCAGTTCCGTTTCATCCGAACCCTTTGCAAGGGGAACCGGCGCATAGGCATAGACGTCGTCCTTCTCGTCATTCAAATAAAACGAGACGGTGAATGCAGTGTCCCCATTCTCATAGTCGAGCGTGCTCAGGGGACTACCGTCACAAAGCGCAGCATACGGATCCTTTTGCTGCGGTGTGACAGTCGCTGGGGTGGCCGTTTCATCTTGCGGCACGACGCAGGCAGCAATGGCTGCATCATTGGGTAGCGTAAACGTAATCGACGAATCGTTGGCGGCTACCTTCTGCATGTCATTGGAACGCTCGATGAGCAAGTTGCCGAGCTGAATATCTTGACCTTCGGTGCCGTCTGTTGCAGTTGAAGGGTCGACAGATTGCTCAGAAGAATCGGCATATGCAAGACTATTGCTCAAGCAGAGCCCCATAGTGGAAGCGAGAGCCAATCCAGCAATAGAGACTTTTATGACGCGAAGCGACATAGACATAGTTTCACCCCGTCAGCTAGACTTCTCCATAGACACGCCATAATCAAAGTATAGAGACGAGCATGAAACGTCAGGTAACCCTTCGGTGCAATGAAGCAACGCGTGGGAACATCAAGAGGTTAGAAATCTTGATATGTCTTCAAGCCCAATCCGCGACGTAGCAGGGCATTAGCGAACCGAGCAAGGCCGCTGGCCGTTCCATACGAACGACTCCAGGGCAGCTTAAAGCTGCTGATGCCAGAAATTATCAAACGCCTCTTGGACTTTTGCCCGACGAGAACGCGCGACGGGGATTGTAAAGTTGGAAGACAATTGCACCGAATCGCTGTGAAGTGAAACGATGTGTGCCATATTTACGATATAGCTTTTATGGCATTGCACAAAGCTAGCAGGCAGCATATCGAGCATGTCGGCCAGGCGCATATAGGCACGCGGGGAATCTCCGTTTAGGAGGTGGATCTCCACCACACGCTTCCAACTCTCGATATAAAGGATGTCCGAGGGTTGCACAACCAGTTCGCCCTCAATGCTGTGGATAAGCAACACCTCTTTGGCCTGTTTCGCAAGAACTGCAAGAGCGCGATCCATCACATGGAAGAGTTCATCATCGCGGATGGGCTTCATGAGAAAGAAAGAATCAGAAGCCTGCCGCACGCGTGCATACATACCATTGAACCCCGTGATGAACACAACCTGAGTCCCAGCGTCACGTACATGGAGGCTCTCAACGAGGTCAACGCCATCGCAACCGTCCTGATCGAGACATATGTCGGTGAATAAGATGTCGATGCGAGATTGCTTAATCTCGGCCTCGAGTCCTTTTGCGCTGGTACATGTTACGACCTCGAACTCATCGGCCTGAGGATGAGAAAGGATGCAGTTTCGCAAATCTTCCGCCTGACACGGCTCGTCATCAAGTATCACTAGGCGGTACAAAACCGACACCCCTTTGATTGCCATTCAATAAATAGGTCTACCACAAATACAGGGCAACTGTGTAAGGGATATCTTTATCGAAATGAGTTATGTTTGGCAAACGGTATGTTCCAACGCGCCGTTTTAAGGTTCCAACGAGAACCTGTCAATCTCTAGCGAGCAGAAATCACCACGGCACCAGCATAAATGACTAACCCAAGTCTGATTGAGAATGAAGGCTTCCACTAAGAACCCCATTGTCCCCGACGCGCGCAATGAGGACCTGAACAAGGCTTGGTCCCTCGAGCCCGTGCTCCCCCGCTGGAATGACAACTTCATGATGGCTTGCGGTGGTACCGCAGGCGTTGCCGGTCTCGTCGATCTGCTCGATGAGGACGGGTTCAACGGTGCCAATGCGGTGAGCAGCGTCGGCACGGCGCAGACGGTCGGCCAGGACGCGCAGGCGCTCAGAGCGCTCGCGAATGACCTCGGGAGCAATTTGATCAGGCATGCTAGCAGCCGGTGTGTCGGGGCGGGCTGAGAAGCGGAAGGCGTGGATTTTGGAGAAGGCGGCTTTCTCGGAAAGCGCGAGGGTCTCCTGGAAGTCCTCCTCGGTCTCGCCGGGGAAGCCCACGATGATGTCGGTGGAAATGGCCGCCGCGGGCAAGGCCTCGCGGATGAGTGTGACCTTCTCCAGAAACTGTTCGACGTTGTAGCGGCGCCCCATGCGATGAAGCACGCGGGTGGAACCCGCCTGCAAAGGCAGATGGAAATGCGGTGCCACGCAGTCGGCATTGCGTGCAAACGCATCCACAAGCCCAGAGGTAACCTCAGGCGGCTCGATGCTCGACGCGCGCAGCAGCGCTCCATGCTCACGAATAAGCGGCACCAGGCGCTCGATGAGACCAGCCAGGTCAAGCGACTCGCCGTGCTCGTCAACCGAAGAGTATCGTCCCAGGTTGATGCCCGTGAGGTCAACTTCCAGCGCACCCTCGCTCAAAACCTGGCGCACCTGCTTCTCTATGAGGCTATAGGGAGTAGACAGCGACTTGCCGCGAGCCCGCCACACAATGCAGTACGTGCACTTATTATCGCAGCCGTCCTGCACTTTAACCCCACGGCGGGCACGAAAAACAGCATGGCTTCCCGAGGCTGAAAATGCATCCTCAGTGCTCAAACAGTCCTCGGCGCTACGCGCCTGCGGAACTGCGCCTGAGGAAACATTTTCAACCAGCGCGTCCCGATTTTCATGGTTATACACATAAAGGGAGCCAGAAAGGGAGGTATCCTCGCCCTCCCCCGCTGCGCCCGCGTTCAACTTGCCCCATTCGCCCAGCGCATCCTCCACCAGCACGAGCTTCGCGGGAAGCACGCGTACGTTGTCGCCAATCGCTTCGAGCTCGGCTGGGAACAGGTTCGCAACGCATCCTGTCACAGCCACAAGCGGGTGCTTGGGAAGGCTCGCGGCGCGACGCACGGCTTTGCGCGTCTTGGCCTGGGCCTCACCCGTCACAGCGCAGGTGTTGATGGCAATGATGTCGGCCTCGTCCTCGGCGCATAGAACAGCGCCCGACTGGACGAAGGAGCTCTCCATCCAGTCGGACTCCACGCGGTTGACGCGACAGCCAAGGTTGACGACGCAAACGTGCGGGGCAATGCGCTCCATTAGGACAGAGCGTCCTTGATGCGCTGCCAGGGCGTGCGCTTCTTGTCCACCGACTCGTCCATGGTGTGGGCGAGCTTCTCGAGCAGCTCACGCTGCTCGTCGGTCAGCGAGGTGGGCACGATGACGTCGATGTGAGCGATGAGGTCGCCGCGGCCGTCGCGACGCATGCGCGGCATGCCCTTGCCGGAAACACGCACGGTGTCGTCGAACTGGCAGCCGGCGGGCACCACGATTTCGACTTCCTCATCAGGCATGACGCCGTCGACAACGACGGTGGTGCCAAGGGCGGCCTGGGCGATGCCGACCTCGACGCGCACGTGCAGGTCGTCACCGGAGCGCTGAAAAGCCTCGTCGTCGGCCACGCGAACCGACACGATGAGATCGCCGGAATGGGCACCGCGCACGCCCGCCTCACCAAAGCCGGGCACGCGCAGCTGCTGGCCGTCGGCGATGCCGGCGGGAACCTTCACGCTGACGCGCTCGCGGTCGGGCGAGCGGCCCTGGCCGTCGCACTCCGAGCAGGGTTTGTCGATGGTCTTGCCCAAACCGTTGCAGTCGGGGCACACCGAGCGGCTCTGCATGTTGCCGAAGAACGTGCGCTGCTGCGTCACGACCTGGCCGGTGCCGTGACAGGTGGCGCAGGTGGTCTCCTTGCCACCTTCAGCACAACCAGTACCGTTGCACGACTTGCACGGCGACAGGCGGTTGTAGGAAATCTCCTTGGTGCAGCCGGTGGCCGCCTCCTGCAGGGTGATGAGGATGGAAGCCCCCATGTCACGACCGTCGAGGCGCACGCCGCGACCCGACGCCGCCGAGCCTCCGAAGAAGGAGCTGAACAGGTCGGACATGTCGAAGCCGCCGCCAAAGATGTCGCTCATGTCGGGACCGCCCTGGCCATAGCCGTCGACGGTGCCGTAGCGATCGTAGAACGCGCGCTTATCGGAGTCGGACAGGACCGCGTAGGCCTCGTTGACCTCCTTGAAGCGAACCTCGGCATCGGGAGCCTTGTTGACGTCGGGGTGCATGGTGCGGGCCTTCTTATGGAAGGCCTTGCGAATCGTCGCGTCGTCTGCGTCTCGGTCAACACCGAGGATCGCGTAGTAGTCTTTGGTATCAGCCATGAAAAAGCCTCTTCAACAATTACGAAATCTGAACGCGTGCCTTATAAACAAACCTGAAAACTATACCGCCGCATCTCACCACATGCGACCGCATGAGACGAGCGGTACAAATATAACGTAGAGGAAGAGGCCCATGAGGAAGCCCACCAGGAAGCGCTTGCCTGCGCGCTTGGTGAAGCTGCCGCCCGTGCCCTTGGCAAACAGCGTGGGCGAGACAAAGAACGCCACGAAGAGCAGCGGGAATGCCAAGAGGGACAGCACACGCATGATGAGCTGCGAGAACAGCGTGCATACAAGCACCGCGCACACCACGCCAAGGCCGGTGAAGAGCGCCTCTTGCTGCTGGGTGAGATGCTCAGAAGGCACCACAAATGACGCCTTGAGGTCACCGGAGGCACCGCCGCACCGACCGGCATCGCCGGCACCCGGCACGCGCACCTCGTCGCCGTCATGAGAGCCGGCAGGAACCTTGACCTCCACGGTGGAGCGGCCCTGTCGCGTGCCCGTACCATGGCATGAGTGACAGGCGTTCTTGATGATCTTGCCCGAACCCTGGCACACCGGGCACTGCATCGCGGTGGTAAAGAGACCCATCATGTCGACCTCGGCCTGGCCCGAGCCATGGCAGGTGGGGCAGGTGATGGGCTCAGATCCAGCCTCGTAGCCCTTGCCGCGGCACTCCGGGCAGCTTTCGAGATGCGAGTAAGCCACACGCTTGGTGCAGCCCTTGCGGGCCTCGTCGCGGGTGAGTTCGAGCTGGATGGAACGCGTGGCACCTTGCTTGCGCGCATAGGGGGTACCCTGCGGTGCGCGGCCTGCAGAGCCGTAGCCCGCGCCATAGGGGCCGCCCCACGACGTCCAACCACCGAAGGGGCTGTAGCCGCCCGACCAGGAACCCGCACCGGCAGGGCCCGACGTATACGGGTTCTGCGTGGTGAAGCCGCCGGCCTTCACGGCGTCGTAGCGGGCCTTCTTGTCGGGATCCGACAGGGTGTCGTAAGCCTCGGAAACCTCTTTGAAGCGCTCCTCGGCACCAGGCTCCTTGCACACGTCGGGGTGCATCGTGCGGGCCTTGGCGCGAAACGCCTTTTTGATGTCCTCGGGCGTAGCATCCTTCGAAACGCCGAGTATGTCGTAGTAGTCCTTGTTGGAGGGGGTTGCCAAAACGACCTAACTCCTCAAGTAGCAGGTAAAGAAAAAACGTACGCTTTATTCTACCCAGGCCAGGCGGCATACATATAAAGCCCAGATACTGGCAGAGAGGCTGAAAAGAGTCCCAAGGCGAGCTTGACATGCACAAATGACCTCGTCAATCGCCTGCCGTATCCCACATGATGCCAAAAAGCTCGTTGCCCAGCAGCCAACCTTTCTGCGTGGGGCAAAGCGACCCCACGGCATCAAGTGCAGCCAGCCTATCTTTGCAGGCAAGTGCAACGGCAGCGTCGAGCTTGTCGCACGGGATTCCACGCTCGACAGCGCCCTCGAGCACGTCGCGAGTAGCACCACACACCATGCGCATAGCCAGCATGAGGTCCTCAGCTGCAGCCTCGCGCGAGGTGAGTGTCTCCAGAAAAACGTGAGGCCCCGTCGCAATGCTCATAGCGCGCACGAAAGCCTCCGAGTCATTCGGAAACGAGAGGCGCACACGAGCGGCATCGGGCTGGCAGGCAAGTGCATCGGCCAAGTTCGCCCCCGCGTCCGCATCGTCCCCATCCGCACGAAGGCCGAGCGTCTCGCCCACCTCACAGGCAAGACCAGGTGTGAGCATCGAGGCTGCAGCAGCGCCCAGACCCAGGTAGCACGCGCCCGTCCAATAGGCGATGTTGTGCTTGCAGGCGTGCCCCGGCCGGGCATAGCTTGCAACTTCGTAGCGTTGCAGGCCCGCCTCCCCCAGCACACTGGCAGCTTCAAGCATCATGTCGGCCTGCAGGTCGGCATCGGGTAACTGCATGGCACCGGCCAGGACCGCATCGTCGAAGGGCGTGCCCTCCTCGATGGAAAGCGGATAGCAACTCACGTGGTCGGCGCCTGCGGCAAGCACACCGGCAAGGCTTGCCCGCCAGCTGGCAGGAGTCTGGCCGGGGATGCCGCACATGAGATCGCACGAAAGATCGAGCCCGGCCGCTTTCACGACGCGCGCGGCCTCCAGGGCCTGCCGGGAGGTATGCGCCCTACCCAAGCCGCGCAACTCCGTATCGCTGAGCGATTGCACCCCCAGACTCACGCGCGTGATACCAGCACGACGCAGCCCCGATGCCAGAGGCTCGCTCAAAGAATCGGGGTTGGCCTCGGAAGTGAACTCGACGAGCTCGGGGCACTGCAGACTGACCTCCCGGGCCAGCTCAACCAACTGCTCCCCCGCCAGGGTGGGCGTGCCGCCTCCGATATAGGCAGTCTTGACATGCCGGAGCATGCCCGCCGACCCAAGGCGTGCAACAAGGACGCGCAGACACTCGACATACTCGACAATGCGCGCATCATTGGCACACGTTGCCTGTGAGTAGAACCCGCAGTATGCGCAGCGACTCACGCAGAATGGAACATGCAGGTAGAGGGCCTCAATAACCCCGTGCTCCCCCGCAAGGGGAGCACACGCGGCCTCGTCGCCCTCCCCTGCAGGCACGCAAGACACAGCCATCCTCACCTACTCTATGCCGTGCTCGCGCACGGCGGCACGCATGTCATCGATCAAGGACAGGTAGTCGTCGAACGTCGAACAGGACATGGTACGGCCACGCCACTGGGCAGCCGAAGGAAGTCCCTTGATATACCAGCAAGTGACAGGGCGCAGGCGCACCATGTGAATCTCACTTGCCGCAGCCCTGCGCACATGGAGCTCAAGCGTGTCGAGGCGCTCCATGACGCTCGGGGGCTCAGGCAGTACGCCGTCACGCCACAGGCTGTACGCGGCGTCGAAGATCCAGGGGTTGCCATAGCTGCCACGCGCCACGAAGACGCCCTGGGCACCCGTCTCGCGCAACATCGCGACGCAACGCTCGGCACTCATGACGTCACCCGAACCGATGACGGGCACCTCCACCGCCTCGGCCACGCGCTTCACGACGCCCCAGTCGGCCGTGCCCGTGTAGAACTGCTTGGCGGCACGGCCGTGCACGGCGATACCGCAGGCGCCTACATCTTCCAGGCGGCGTGCGAACTCGGGGGCAATCTCGTTGGCCATGTAGACGCCGGCGCGAATCTTGCAGGTGACGGGCACAGCGCCGGCTGCGCCGCGCAGCGTCTCCATCACGATGTCGCAGGCTCGCTCGGGGTCTTCCATGAGGGCGCTGCCCTCACCCTTCTTGAAGACCTTGGGCACAGGGCATGCCATGTTGATGTCGATGAGGGCAAGGCGGTCGCCCAGTCGCTCGAGCACGGCGTGGGCCGCGGGGGCAAACTGCTCAGGCTTGCTGCCGAAGAGCTGCACGGCAATCTGCGGCTCGGCGTCGCCGGGATCAACGAGCTCCCAGGTCTTCTGGCCGCCGTGGGCCAGACCTGCAACCGACACCATCTCGGTGTAGCACAGCGGGCACCCATGCTCGATAGCCAGCTGGCGGTACACCGGGTCGGTCACACCCGCCATGGGGGCAAGCATGAAAGGGTGTGCGGCCAGGCGGGCACGCAAGGCCTCGCGCTGGTCGCGCACGTCCGATTCTTTTGCGGGGGTAAATGAAGCCACCGTCATCCCCTAGTCATCCACCTTGAGGATCGCCATGAAGGCCTCCTGCGGCACGTCGACGCTGCCGATGGCCTTCATGCGCTTCTTGCCCTCCTTCTGCTTCTCAAGCAGCTTGCGCTTACGCGAGATGTCGCCGCCGTAGCACTTGGCCAGAACGTCCTTGCGCAGCGCGCGCACGGTCTCGCGGGCGATGATCCTGCCGCCCACAGCCGCCTGGATGGGCACCTCGAACTGCTGGCGAGGAATGATCTCCTTGAGCTTCTCGCACAGCACACGGCCGCGGGTGTAGGCCTTGTCCTTGTGCACGATGAAGCTCAGGGCGTCGATGGTCTCGCCGGAGAGGAGGATGTCGAGCTTCTGGAGGTTGCTCGCCTGGTAGCCCTTGTACTCGTAGTCAAGCGACGCATAACCGCGCGTACGGCTCTTGAGCTGGTCGAAGTAGTCCATGATGAGCTCGGAGAGCGGCATCTCCCAGTGCATCTCCACCGTGGTGGGAGACAAGTACACCATGTTGAGGAAGGTGCCCCGGTGGTCGATGGTGAGATCCATGAGCGCGCCCACGTAGTCCGGCGGCACGAGCACCTTGACCGTGAGGTAAGGCTCCTCGATGCGGTCGATGCGCGAAGGCTCGGGCATGTCCTGCGGCGAGGTAATCTCGAGCATCTCGCGGTTGGTGAGGTACACGTTGTACTCTACCGAAGGTGCCGTGGCGATGAGGTCGAGGTTGAACTCGCGCTCAAGGCGCTCCTTGACGACCTCCATGTGCAGAAGGCCCAAGAAGCCCACGCGGAAGCCAAAGCCCAGGGCCACGGAGGTCTCAGGCGTGTAGACGACGGCCGGGTCGTTGAGGCGCAGCTTGTCGAGTGCGTCGCGCAGGTTCTCGAAGTCCTCGGTGTCGATGGGGAAAAGGCCAGCGTACACCATGGGCTTGACCTCGCGGTAGCCAGGCAAGGCCTCGTCAGCCGGATGTGCGGCGTCGGTCACCGTGTCGCCCACGCGCACGTCGAGCGGGTCCTTGAGGCCCGTCACCATGTAGCCGACCTCGCCGACGCCCAGGTCGGGCAGAGGCGTCTCGGCTGGGCGGCGCACGCCGACCTCCTCGGTCTCGAAGACCAGGCCGCTCGACATGAGACGCACGCGCTGGTGGGCGCGCAGGGCACCGTCGACGATACGCACGAGCGCCACGACGCCGCGATACGGGTCGAAGTAGGAGTCGAAGATCAGCGCCTTGAGGGGCGCGTCGGGGTCGCCGACAGGAGCGGGGATGTCCGAGACAATGGTCTCGAGCAGCTCATGGATGCCGTCGCCCGTCTTGCCCGAGACGCTCACGGCGTCGTCGCAAGGAATGGCGAGGCCTTCCTCGATCTCGGTCTTGGTGCGCTCGACATCGGAAGACGGCAGGTCAATCTTGTTGATCGCAGGGAGGATCTCAAGACCGGCGTTCATGGCGAGAAGGGCGTTGGACACCGTCTGCGCCTCGACGCCCTGCGTGGCGTCGACCACGAGCACTGCGCCCTCGCATGCGGCAAGCGAACGGGACACCTCGTAGGTAAAGTCAACGTGACCAGGGGTGTCGATGAGGTTGAACTGGTAGCGCTCGCCATTGTCAGCCATGTACTCCACGCGTACGGCCTGGCTCTTGATGGTGATGCCGCGCTCGCGCTCGATGTCCATCGAATCGAGCAGCTGAGCCTCCATATCGCGATGCGCCACGGTGTTCGTCTGCTCGAGAATGCGGTCGGCCACGGTCGATTTGCCGTGGTCGATATGGGCGATGATGGAGAAGTTTCTGATGTGGGAAGTGTCGTCGGTAGCCATACAACCTGTTTCACGTCTCGGCTCAGGTATAAAAAAAGGGCGCCGGGCACAAAGCCAGACGCCCTTTCAACATGCTTGTTCTTAAGAACTAGGCAGAAATCTTGTTGACAAGCTTGGCAACGCCGGACTTGCGGTTGGAAGCCTGGTTCTTGTGGATGACGCCCTTGGCGACAGCCTTGTCCATCTTGTGGTAGCAGACCTTGACGGCGTCGTTGGCGGCCTCGACGTTGCCAGCAGCAACGGCCTCCTGGACCCTGCGAACAGCGGTCTTGAGCTCGGAACGAACGGCGCGGTTACGGAGACGAGCCTTGGCGGCCTGCTTGTCACGCTTGATCTGAGACTTGATGTTAGGCACTGAAGTAGATCCCTTCAAATCATAACTATACGGCAGGTTCCGCCTGCCTATCTGCAACTCGTCTAGTATATGCGCTAGCGCCCAAAGATGCCAGTGTTCCCGACAATCTACGCAAACACACCGCACGCACACTACATAAACGCTTTGGCACGAGCCCGAAGCGCATCGGGCGTGTTGGGCAAGACGTCGTCGACGACCTCCCGCACGAGGCGCTTGAGGATATAGCCCACAAGCGGGCCACGCTTCACTCCCATCTCAAGCAAATCGGCCCCTCCAATGGCAAGGTCAGCCACACAGAAGGCGCACCCGCGCTCGAGCTCCTCCTCGTACTGGGCTTGCACGCGGTCGAGCTCCTTCATGCGCTTGTGAATGGCGCGATGGGCATGGGCGAGCGTGTCGGCGCGCTTGAGGCACAGCAGCAGCGAAAAGGCCTCGCGTGCGCCGTCGGCCCCCGTGTTGAGGACCCTGTTGGCACGCGCGAGGGCGCGGCGAATCCCTCGCGGGCTGTCCTCGATGGGTCGGTCGTGATAATGCACGAGGTACTCCATGAGGCGAACTTCTCCCACCGGCCAGCGCAGGCGCGTGTAGTCCTCCACCAGAAGGCGCGCCCCCGCCTCTTCATGCCCGTAGAAGTGACCGCGGCCGTCTTCGCCCAAAACGAAGCACGAGGGCTTGCCGATGTCGTGGAGCAATGTGGCATGACACAGGGCAGAAGGTGCATCGGCAGACAAGAAGCCCAGCGCATGCAGGCAATGCTCCCAGACGTCATAGCAGTGCCAGCGACTCTTTTGGTCGAAGCCGACCATGGGGGCAACATGGGGAACGGCCATTGCGACCACGTCGGGAAACGTGCGCAGCGCATCGACGGCAAAGGGAGCCTCGACGATCTTGCCGTATTCCTGGGCGATGCGCTCGACTGCCACAGAGGACAGGGAGGGCGCCGTGGCGTGGATGGCTGCCGCCGTTGCGGCATCGACCGCAAAGGAGAGCTGCGCCGAGAAGCGCACGCCACGCATGATACGCAGGGCGTCCTCGTCGAAGCGCCCAAAAGGCTCGCCGACGCAGCGGATGAGCCCGCGAACCATGTCGGATACGCCGTCGAAGGGGTCCACGAGGCCACGCGTCGGGTTCCAAGCCACGGCATTGACCGTGAAGTCGCGCCGTGCCAGGTCTTCTTCGATGTTCTTCACGAAACGCACCGAATCGGGCCTGCGGTGGTCGGTATAGGTTCCGTCGGTGCGATACGTGGTGATCTCGATAGGGTCACCGTCAATGAGAACGGTGACGGTGCCATGAGCCGAACCCGTCTCAATCACCCGGTAGCCAGCTTCAAGAAAATGCTCGCGCGTGTGATACCAGAGCGCGTCGGTGGCGATGTCGACGTCATGGCAGGGACGGCCCAAGATGGCATCACGCACGAAACCGCCCACCACGTAGGCCTGCTTGCCCGCGTGCTCCAAGACCTCGATGGCCTTTTTCGCACTGGACGGCAGCGTTTCCGCCAACCGATCCTCACATGTCATCATCACGTCGCCCCCTTTCAGCTTTGATTGTCCCATCTTCCCACAACCTGACGTCCTATGCACTAGGAAGCCTCGATTATTATGGTCATGCTAGATGAAGGTTCAACTGGGAGGGCTCATGGGCCATATGGAAACAACGTTCAAGAACATTACAACCCTGAGGGTCGGCGGTCCCATCGCCGATTTCCGCAGCGCATCCTCCCCCGCCGAGCTTGCGCAGATCGTCACGCAGGCCGACGCGCAGTCGAGGCCTTTGGTTGTCGTGGGCTGCGGCTCAAACCTGCTGGCTGGCGACGACGTGTTCGAGGGAACCGTCGTGCGCGCCTGCGACACCACAGGTCCTGCGGCTTTGACCAACGGCACGGGCGACGAGGGCGTCCGTGTCAAGGTGAACGTGGGGTGTGTGTGGGACGACTTTGTGCGCTGGTGCGTGGAGCGCGACCTGGCAGGACTTGAGGCGCTGAGCGGCATCCCAGGCCAGATCGGCAGCGCCGTCATGCAGAACCTGGGCGCCTACGGACAGGAAATCGGCACGTGCCTCACGAGCGCCACGCTGCTCGACCGCACCACGGGCGTCGTGGATGTCGTGGGCCGCGACCGGCTCGGCCTGGGATATCGCACGAGCATGCTTCGCCGAAGCATGGACGAGGGCCAAGATGGTGGCCGTTGGGCAGCCACCCCGCGCTGGGTTGTCCTCGATGCCGAATTCACCTTGCGCAAGCAGGCCCGCAACCACGTGGACCACGCACAGCTCGCCCGTGCCTTGGGCTGCGAGACGGGATGCGAGATGGAGCTCGGGGCGATTCGCGACTCGGTGTATGAGGTACGCGCAAGCAAGGGCATGGTCGCAGACCCCGACCCCGAGGGTCCCTCCCCCATCTATGACCGCTGGTCAAGCGGCTCGTTCTTCACCAACCCCGTCTTGACGCGCGAGCAGGCCGCCGCACAGCTGCCCGAGGGCGCGCCCCTCTATCCCGCGCATGACGACGCGCATGTGAAGACCTCCGCCGCCTGGCTCATCGACCAGGCAGGCTTCCACAAGGGCTGGGGCGTACACGGAGAGGCTTCGAAGGCCACACTGAGCACCCTGCACACGCTTGCAATGACCAACAGGGGCCATGCCACAAGCGCCGACGTCGTCGAGCTTGCCCAGGCAGTGAAGGACGGCGTGTACGACAGGTTCGGCGTGACCCTGCGCCCCGAGACCGTGCTCGTAGGCACCTCGCTACACTAAGAGGAGACCACGCTCGCCAGGTGGCACGACCCTTCGCTTCCCAGGTGTGCCAAACACGAAAAGCCCCCGCTTGCTTCAATGCAAACGGGGGCTTCTTTGTAAGCCTCAGATGGGAAGGAATCCCAGCTCGGGAGACTAGACGCGGGAGATGTACTTGGCCTCGCGGGTGTCAACCTTGATGCGGTCGCCCACGTTGACGAACATGGGGACCTGAACGGTGGCGCCGGTCTCAACGACAGCGGGCTTGGTGCCGGACTGGACGGTGTCGCCCTTGAAGCCAGGCTCGGTCTCGGTGATCTCGACCTCAATGAACATGGGGGGCTGGACAGCGTAGAGCACGCCGTTGGCGTACTGCATCAGGCAGATGTCGTTCTCCTTGAGCCACTTGGCGTCGTCGCCCACGGTGGCAACCTCGACGGGGATCTGCTCATAGGAGTCGTTGTCCATGAACCAGAAGTTGTCGCCGTCGCTGTAGAGATACTGCATCTCGCGGGTCTCCATGCGAACGCTCTCGAACTTGGCGGACTGCTGGAAGTTCTGCTCGTTCACGCGGCCGGTGCGGATGTCCTTGTACTTGGTGCGGACGTAGGTGTTGCCCTTGCCCGGCTTGACATGCTGAGCCTCGAGAACAATGCAGTCCTTGCCATTGATGTTGACGCCCAGACCGGCCTTCAGATCAGTAATACCCAGAGTAGCCACAGGTTTGCCTTTCGCTCGCACTATGTCCGGCACGATTACCGGACTCTCAATAACTGTCGAATAATATCTCAGGTGCCCCAAGGCGCACAATACCCCATGCCCAAACACGCACGCTCTCCCTACACATGACAGATGCGCCGCATTGAGGCTCATGAGCCATGTCGGAGCGGAAGGGCATGCCCCAGCGCACGACGAAATCGAGCGCCGAGAACGCCTAAAGGTCGATGACGATGAGGTCGTGGGTGGACGCGGTGAAGGGCTCGAAGCCCTCCTCGGTGACCACGCCGTAGTCCTCGAGGCGCACGCCGCCCCAACCGGGCAGGTAGATGCCGGGTTCGACGGTGCACACCATGCCGGGCTCGTACACGTCGGTCGTCGTGCGGCTCGTGCGGGGAAGCTCGTGGATGTCGATGCCCACGCCGTGACCGAGGCCGTGCGCGAAATAGTCGCCGTAGCCGGCCTCGGCGATGATCTTGACGGCAAGCTCGTGCACCTCGCGGCACTTCACGCCGGGGCGGATTGCCGCCGCGCATGCCTCGTGGGCACGGCGCACGGTGTTGTAAATCTCAAGCTGCTTGGGGCTGGGCTGGCCCACCACCACGGTGCGCGTCATGTCGGAGCGGTAATCGCCCAGGCCCGCGCCGTAGTCCATGAGCACGAAGTCGCCCTCCTGCACCATGCGAGCGCCCGGCCTGGCGTGGGGGTTGGCGGAGTTGGGGCCGCTGGCAAGGATGGTATCAAACGCAAGGGCGTCTCCACCATGGCTGAGCATGTAGTTGTCGAGCTCGACGCGCAGCTCCATCTCGGTGAGACCGGGACGGATGATGCCGCACATGTACGTGAAGGCCTCGTCGGTCACCTTCTGGGCGCGACGCATGAGCTCGATTTCCTCGTCGTCCTTGACGGCGCGGAGCTTGATGATGTCGTCGTGAAGCCGGGCGAAACGCGGAGCAAGCGAGCGGTCCTCGAAGGCGCGACGCAGCTCAGAGGCTTGCGCAAGCGTGATGGTGTCCTCGACGCAGACGACGCCGGATGCCACATGGGCCTGCAGCGCATGGCGCGCGACCCAGGACCCCATGCCGCACAGGTCCATGTCGAACTTCCACGGCGTGTCGGGGCCGAGTGCCTCGAGGAACGTGTTGTAGTAACGCGAGTCAGTATGGAAGAAAAGGTCGTTCTGCGTGATGAAGGCAGTGTGCGCGTTCTCAAAGTCAAAGACGCGCGCCGCGCCCGTGAGCCAGCGCAGGTCGGCATTGTTGCGCAGCACGAGCGCGTCATAGCCACGCTGTTCCATGAGGCTGCGAATCTTGGCAATCCTGTCTTGAACGGACATGTGAGACACCTTTCTCTCAGGTACGTCAAAAAAATGCGCCGGAAGGCTACAGGAGCCCCTCTTCGTACAAAAGACCGCCCACCTTGTAGGCGACATCGGAAAACGACAGCCCGCGGATGTCCACGGTGTAGTCGGCAGCAGCTTGATACAAAGGAAGCCTGTGTGCGAGCAGCGCTTTGGCGTGCTCGTAATCACCCAGGTCGGGGCGAATCTCGGGGTGGGTGATATGCCCAAGCGCGTCGTCGAGGTCGAGGTCAAGAAAGACGACCTTGCCCATGGAGCGCATGAGCTCGACGTTGTCGGCACGCTCGATGATGCCGCCACCGCACGAAACCAGGCAGCTCTTCTCATGCGAGAGCCTCTCAAGCGCCACACGCTCAAGCTCGCGGAAATGAGCCTCGCCCGTCGTCTGGAAAATCTCGGCGACGCTTTTCTGCTCGCGATGCACCACCATACGGTCGGTGTCGAGATGGCGACGGTTGAACAACCTGCCCAGGTTACGCGCGACCGTGGACTTGCCTGCTCCGAGGAAGCCGATGAAAAAGATATGGTCGCAGCCCACATGGCGCGTATACCCTGCCTCGTTTTCAGGCTTGTCAGTCATGCAAAATCACTGTTCATGCTCGTCCGTCTCATGCGTCGTTTTCCACGGGAGATTCTACCATCATCAAGCCACGCGCATACCCTACGTGAAAAGGGCGAGGTATAAGAAGCAAACTGCAAAGGTCGTGCACAAATACGGACCGAAGGCAAACGCCTTGTTGCCACGCAGCGTCTCCACCACAGCGGCGAGCACACATGCCACGGCAACGCATGGCAAAACCCAGGCACCAAGGGTGAGCGCGGCGGCACCGATGAGCTTGATGTCGCCCATACCCAGCCCGGCTCCCCGCCCAGACACAGCTCGCCATATGACCTCGAAAGCCAAAAATGCCGCCGTCACGCCAAGCGCAACGGCGGCACAGGATTTCAGTCCTTGAGCATACGGCAGGTCCATACCGAGCAACACAAATGTATTGCCAGCCAGCCCCAACAGTGCAAGGGCCGCAACACTGGCGTTGGGAATGCGGCGCGTGCGGGCGTCCGACACCGCGGCCCACAGAAGCACGCCGAGAAACGCCGAAGAAAGCAAGACGGCCGCAAGAATCTCTAGCACGCGAGGGGCTCCCAGGTGCTTGCGGGCTTGAGACCGTGGAGAAGCATGTGCTCCATGGCGCGCATGGGCGGCGAATACCACAGGTCCTGGCTGCACTGCGGCACCACGAGAGCGTGGCGCATGTGGGCGAGCTTTGCACCGAAGATGTCAGTGTAGAGCTGATCGCCAATGACGAAGCACTCCTGCGGCGTCAGGCCCATGTCGCGCGCCGCTTGAAGGAGCCCGCCGGGACGGGGCTTGTGAGCCTTTGCGACAAGACTCGCCTCGAAAAGACGCGCGGTGGGCTCCACACGCTCGTAGTCGTTGTTTGAGACAAAGCAGACCTTGAAGCCAAGCTCGCGAGCCCTGCGCATCCAGGCGTCGACCTCCCGCGGGGCGACGCCTGTGGTGCGCGGGATGACCGTGTTGTCGCGATCGAGCAGCAGACCACGCACCCCGCAGCGCTTGAGGTCGTCGAGGTCGACGACGTCTATCGAGGTTACGTAGCGCTGCGGGGCGATGATACCCATGGCCTACCCTACGATGCCGGCAGCGGCGTTGTACTCGTTGCGGGCCTCGTTGAACTCGTCCTCGTTGGTGCAGAACACATGCGTGCCGTCAAGGGCGGCAGACGCGACGTAGAAGTAGTAGTCGGTCTGGGCGGCGTTGATGACCGCGTTGATGGAAGAGAGCGAAGGCGAGCAGATGGGACCAGGAATGAGGCCGAGGTTGGTGTAGGTGTTGTAGGGCGAGTCAACCTCGAGGTCGGCGTAGGTGAGCAGGTCGGCCTTGTTGAGCGCATAGGCGATGGCGGCGTCAATCTGCAGGTACCAGCCAGCGTTGAGGCGGTTGTAGATGACCGAGGCGACGTTGGGGCGCTCGGCCTCAACGGCAGTCTCGCGCTCGATGAGCGACGCCATACAGACAACCTGGTATTCCGACAGGACGGTGTTGCCCTGACCGACATGGCTCCAGTCGATGCCCGCCGTATCAACCTGGAACTGCTTGAGCATCGTGCGGATGGCGATGTCGGGCGTGACCTCGTCCTCAAAGGTATAGGTCTTGGGGAACAGGAAGCCCTCGAGCGAGTTGTTGTACGCGCCGTTGAGGAACGTGAACTCGCCCACGTAGTTGGACGCCTTGGCCTGCGCCATGAAGTCGTCGTAGGAGAAGCCAAACGTGTCGGCAAAACGCTGGGCCGTCTGGGCCACCGTGAAGCCTTCGGGAATGGTGATGGACACGCCCGACGCAGCCGTACCCGCGACGAGCATGGAGACGATCTGCTCGTACGTCATGCCCTTCATGAAGGTATAGGTGCCCGCCTGAAGCGCACCCTCGGCACCCTGGGCGGCAACAGCCTGGATGAAGGCCGTGGTGGAGGCAATGACGCCCTCGTCGCGCAGCAGGCGCGAGATGTCGCCCGTGCCGTAGCCGTTGGGAATGTCGACCGTGGTCTCGGCCTGCTCCTGCTCGATGACGGCGATTTTCTCGGAGCACTGCGAAGCGTTGACGACCACGATGGCAACCACGACGGCGAAGAAGCACACAAGGCCGATGAACGCGACCTTGAGGGGCGTGCCCTTATGCGGAGCATGGCGCTTGCGCGTCGCTTCGTCGGAGTACGAGGTCTTTATGCGCTCCATGGGTTGCGCGTTGTTCGCGATGCCGGACCCCGTGGACGCATCGTCCTTCAGCGAGGAGGGATCAAACGGTTGAAGGCTCATGCGATTCCCATCGTGTCGTTCTTCTTGACATCAAGCCATACCTGCAGGAACAGGGAGGCTGCCACACTGTCGACCTTGCCGCGCATCTGCTTCTCGTTGAGACCCTGCTCGCGCAGGATGCGCTTGGCCTCGCTGGAAGTGAGGCGCTCATCGACGAACTCGACCTCAAGGCCGAGGCGCTGTGCGATTTGCTGGCCGATCTCGGTGAGCTTCTGGGCCTGGGGGCCAGGCTCGCCCTGCATGGTGAGCGGCCTGCCCACCACAAGGACGTCGGGCTCGTGGTCTTCCACCACACGCCTGAAACTGGGCGCATGGGAGAAGACCTCGTGCGCGGGCAGCACGCACACAGGCATTGCAATGCCAGTACGCGTGCTGCCGCACGCCACGCCCACGCGAGCGTCACCTATGTCGAGCGCGAGGGCCTGCAAAGCTAGTTACCGGCCGTGAAGAGCTCGCGGGCGAGCTTCAGGGCCTCGTCGATGCCTGCGGCGTCCTTGCCACCGGCCTGGGCCATCTGGGGACGACCGCCGCCGCCGCCCTTGATGGCGTGGGAGATGGTCTTGATGACCTTGCCGGCGTTGAAGCCCGCCTCAACGGCCTCGTCGCTGCCTGCAGCAAGCAGGATGGGGGCGCCAGACTCGTTGACGCTGGCGAAGACGCAGGCGCCGGGAGCGGAGAGCTTGCCGCGCACGAGGTCCCACTCGCTGCGCAGACCCTCGGCGTCGAGACCGTCGAAACGGGCGACACACACGGGGTAACCAGCGTCGATCACGCCGGCAAGCGCCTCGTCGACCATGGCGGCCACAGAGGCGGCCTTGGCCTTCTTCTCAGCGTCCTCGAACTGCTTGATGGTGGCAAGGTTGTCCTCGACGCGCTTCACGACCTCGCCGGGAGCGACCTTGAGCAGGTCGGCGGCAGCCTTGAGGCTGGCCTGCTGCTCGTTGAGGAAAGCAAGGGCATCGAAGGAGGTCACAGCCTCGATGCGGCGCACGTTGGCCGCGACGGAGCCCTCGGAGACGATCTTGACCAAGCCGCACTCGGCGGAGTTGGCCACATGCGTGCCGCCGCACAGCTCGCGGGAGAAGCCCTCGACGTCGACGACGCGCACCTCGGAGCCGTACTTCTCACCGAAGAGCGCAGTGGCACCGCTGGCACGGGCCTCGTCGATGCTCATGACGCGCGTGGTCACGGGCAGGGCGGCCATGATCTTCTCGTTGGCGATACGCTCGACCTCGGCAAGTTCGGCGGCGCTCACAGCCTGGAAGTGCGTGAAGTCGAAGCGCAGGCGCGAAGGTTCCACGAGCGAGCCGGCCTGGTTGACATGGGTGCCGAGCACCTGGCGCAAGGCGGCGTGCAGGATGTGCGTGGCGGTGTGGTTGCGGGAGATGCGGGCACGGGCCATCGTGTCGATGGCGGCGGTGCACTCGTCGCCGGCGTTGACGGTGCCGCTGAGCACCTGGCAGTGATGGACGGTGAGGACCTTCTCGGCATAGGTGGTGCCCAGGACCTGAAGCTTGAAGCCGTCGGCCTCGATGAAGCCGGTGTCGCCGCACTGGCCGCCCTTCTCAGCGTAGAAGGGAGTGCGCTCGAGCAGGACGTCGACCTTGTCGCCGGCGCTTGCGCTCTCGACGCTCTTCTCGTCGGCGACGAGGGCACGCACGACGGTCTCGCAGGAGTCCTCGGTGTAGCCCACGAACTCGTCGGACTTGAACTTGTCGGCAAGAGCCACCCACACGGTGTCGAACTTGCCCCACACGACGTCCTTCACCTGCGAGCGGGCGCGCTGACGCTGCGCGTCCATCTCGACCTTGAAGCCCTCGAGGTCGACGGTGTGGCCGGCGGCCTCGGCGATCTCGACGGTGAGGTCGATCGGGAAGCCGTAGGTGTCATGCAGCTTGAAGGCGATGGCACCGGGTACCTGGGCGCCGGCCTCGAGGTCGGCAAGGACCTCGTCGAGGTAGGACTGGCCGGTGCGCAGCGTCGAGGAGAAGCGCTCCTCCTCAGACTTGACGATACGGTGGATGAGCTCGGAGTTCTGCACAATCTCGGGGTAGGCGGAACCCATCGCGGCGATGACCTCGTCAATGTAGTTGGCCATGAAGGTACCCTCGACGCCAAGCATGCGCGCATGGTAGACGGCACGGCGCAGCAGGCGGCGAAGAACGTAGCCGCGACCCTCGTTGGAAGGCAGGATGCCGTCGCCGATCATGAACGTGACGGCACGGGAGTGGTCGGCAAGGATGCGCAGGCTCATGTCAGACTTGGGGTCCTCGCCGTACTTCTTGCCGGTGAGGCGCTCGCCCAGCTCGACGAGGCCGTGCATGAGGTCGCCATCGTAGTTGGCCGACTTGCCCTGCATGATGGCCGTGATGCGCTCAAGACCCATGCCCGTGTCGATGTTGCGGTGGGGCAGCTCAGGCATGGAGCCGTCCTCCTGGCGGTCGTACTGGGTGAACACCAGGTTCCAGAACTCCAGGTAGCGGTCGCAGTCGCAGCCAGGCGCGCAGTCGGGGCTGCCGCAGCCGACCTCGGGGCCCTGGTCGTAGTAGATCTCCGAGCACGGGCCGCACGGACCGGTGGGGCCAGCGGCCCAGAAGTTGTCGTCCTCGCCCAGGCGGGAGATGTGCTCCTCGGGCACGCCGAGGCTCCTCCAGATGTCATGGGCGTCGTCATCGTCAGTGAAGATGGTGAAGTAGAGCTTGTCGAGCGGCAGGCCCAGGTACTTGGGCGAGGTGATGAACTCGAAGGCCCACTCGCAGGCCTGGCACTTGGTGTAGCCGCCGAAGCCAAAGTTGCCCAGCATCTCGAAGAAGGAGAGGTGGCGGCCGTCCTTGCCGATGTTGTCGATGTCATTGGTGCGCAGGCACTTCTGGCAAGAGCAGGCGCCGATCTCGGCCATGGTCTTCTTGCCAAGGTAGTACTGCTTGAACTGGTTCATGCCTGCGTTGGAAAGCAGCAGCGACGGGTCGTCGGGAATGAGCGACGACGACTGGACGCGGCGGCAGCCCTTCTCTTCGAAGAAGGACAGGAAGAGCTCGCGAATCTCGGCGGACTTCAAGGGAAACTCCTTTGCTTACACGGTAGCGGCGTGTGGCCGACAAATCACAGATTGACGTATCTTACGCCGACGGGTCGATATCTTTGCGCATGCGTTCAAGGGTCTTGTGCAAAAGCCTTGAAACCTGCACCTGACTCATGCCCATGCGCTCCGCAATCTGGGACTGAGTGAGCCCCTCGACGAAGCGCATCTCGACAAGGGCGCGCTCATTGGGCTCGAGCTTGGCAAGGGCCCCGGAGAGGACCATCTTGTCGTCGAGCGAGGCGAGGTCGGTGTCGACGGTGCCGAAGCGGTCGATGATCGAGGGCGCGTCGTCGTCGCCGGAGCCGGGAGACTCCAGAGGCACGCTCGCGTAGGCCTCGGAAGACTCCATGGCCTCGAGCACCTCGTCGACGGAAACGTCCAGGTAATTGGCAATCTCCTCGACGGAGGGCGTGCGCTGGTTGCGCTGGGTGAGGGCCTCGTTGGCCTGGTTCACCTTCGCAGAGAGCTCCTGCAGGCGGCGAGGCACGCGCACCGACCATCCCTTGTCGCGGAAGTGGCGCTTGATCTCGCCGAGAATGGTGGGCGTGGCATAGGTCGTGAACTCAAGGCCGCGCTCCGGCTCGAAGCGGTCGATGGCCTTGATAAGGCCGATGGTGCCCACCTGCACGAGGTCGTCGAGCGGCTCACCGCGGTTTGCGAACTTCGCGGCAAGGAAGCGCACGAGATTGAGATGGTTGACGATGAGCTGGTCGCGCGCCGCCATGTCGCCCTTGTCCTTGTATCGGGCGAAGAGCTCACGGGTGCGCTCCTTGTCCCAGGCGAGCTTGTGGGACCCCCTTGAATCAGCGGCCATTGGCATCCCCGGCTTCTTTTTCGAGGTGAAGGGTGATGTCGGGCTCGTCGGAAATCTCATAGACGTCGCACATGGCCTGCAGGATGAGCGCCGAGTAGGCAAGCGCGGGCTCGTCGGGGTCGTCGGCGCGCCAGTCGTGGCCGAGCATGAAGTCCATGGAGAGGCGGCGGCCCGACACGGCAAAACGAATCGAGAGGCGCTCGCCGGGGTTCGTGGCGAGCGAGTAGATGAAGGCCTCCTCGGCGGCCATGCGCACGTCGTCGACCTCCTCGATGCCAAACCCAGCCAGGGTGGCGAGGTTGGCAGCGGTCATGCGCACGACGCGTGCATAGTCGCCTTGCGCGGGTACTTCCAGGGCCGTCAACTCGGTTTCTACACTGTGCTTGGAATCAGTCATGATGCTCCTCGGGCCTTAATCGTTGTCAGGATAGGTGAAGTAGCCGGCTTCCTTGCGTGCAACCTCGATCTGAGGAACTGCCTCGAGGGGCTCATCGCAAGACGTCTGCACGTCGGTGTCGGAATCGCAGGCAGACCCGTCGGTCACATCGGCCTCGTGGCTTGCATGCCCGCCTTCGGAGAGGCCCTCGGCGCGATGCCCCAGGCGACGGCCGAACGCCGACTTCGCGCGCTGGGCGATGTTGCCGGCGGCGTCGTTGACGACACTGGCGGCGTTGCCGGCCACGTTCGTGGCGCGCGAGACGTCACCCAAGATGGCGTCGAGGCGGACGAGGTCGTCGGAGAGGGCGCCGATGGCACCGGCAGTCTGGCGAAGCACGGGCTCCACCTGCACCACGGCAGGCTGAGCCTGCTCGAGCACGGCGTCAAGCTTGGCGACGACAGGCTTGGCCTGCTCCACGACCTCACCGGCGGAAGCGACGACCGGTCCCAGGTCGTCGGCAGCCTTCTTGAAGGCGTCGATGCAGGGACGCGCGCCACGCACGGTGAGTGCGACCTCAACCGCGAGCCAAACAAGGGCCACGACAAGGACGACGAGCGCTACGGTAAGAATGGTTGGCATACAAAGCCCCTTTCGGTTATGGGACAAACCCTATGCATCATGCCCTAGTTGGCGCACAACTATACCCCCTGCTCGCCCTGCGGCGAGCCTCCCAACAAAAGCTGCCCATCAACGCTGCGCCTGGCGTACTCCCAGCGGTACTGCTCCCAGCCGATTTGGCCCGGCTCGTAGAAGCACCCGCGCTCAAGGCCGTCGGGTAGGTACTGCTGCGCCACCCAATGGCCGGGATAGTCATGCGGATAGATGTAGTCGTCGTAGTTCTCGCTGCCAGGACGGTGCCGGTCGCGCAAATGGTTGGGGACGGCACGGGCGGGCGCCTCGCGGACGTCTTTGAAGGCACGTGCGAGACCCTTGTAACTCGCGTTGCTCTTGGGCGCAAGGGCCATGTATACGGCAGCCTGCGCAAGGTTGATACGACATTCGGGCATTCCGATGACCTCGCACGCCTTGAAGGCGGCCTCGGCCACGAGGATTGCCTGTGGGTCGGCGTTGCCCACATCCTCGCTGGCAGAGATGAAGATGCGCCGGGCGATGAACTTGGGGTCCTCCCCTCCTTCGAGCATGCGCGCCAGATAATACAGGGCGGCGTCGGGGTCGGAGCCCCGCATCGACTTGATGAAGGCCGAGACCACATCGTAATGCTCGTCGCCGCCCTTGTCGTAGCGCTGGGCGCGCGTGGGGGTCGCCTGGTCCACATCCTCTGCGCTCACCGCGATGGGACCGTCGCTCTCGCGCGCGCCATGCGCGTCCGCAAGCTCGCAGGCGAGCTCGAGGGTGGTGAGGGCGCTTCGGGCGTCGCCGCCCGCAAGCAAGCACACACGCGCCAGGGCCTCGTCGTCAAGCGTGTACTTGCCCGCAAGGCCATCCGGGCTTGTCAGGGCGTGACGGCAGATGGAGGAGATGTCCTCGTCGGTGAGGCTGTGGAGCTCGACCACGCGCGAGCGAGACAGAAGCGCCTGGTTCACCTCGAAGAACGGGTTCTCTGTGGTCGCACCCACAAGCACGACGACGCGGTCCTCCACGGCGTGGAGCAGGGCGTCTTGCTGGCCGCGGTTGAAACGGTGAATCTCGTCGACGAACAGGATGGTGCGCCGGCCGTTGATGACCAGGCGGTTCTTTGCCGCGTCGATCTGCTCGCGCAGGTCCTTCACCGTGCCGGTGACAGCCGACACCTCCACGAACTCGGCGCGCGTGGTGTGGGCGATGATGCGGGCCAAGGTGGTCTTGCCTGTGCCGGCCGGGCCAAAGAGGATGACCGAGCTCAACGTGTCGTGCTCGATGGCGCGGCGCAGCCACGTCCCGGGGCCCACGGCGCTGTCCTGCCCGCAATACTCGTCGAGCGTCTTGGGGCGCACGCGCACCGCCAGGGGCGCATTGGCGTTGACGCGACGCTCCTCGTTTGCTGTAAACAATGTCTGCATGTGCCTGGCGTTCCTTGGTCGAATCACAGAGTTGTTAGAAAACGTTACAAATCACTGAAGTAGCTGCGACGAGGCGTTTTCCCCAGTTCTTCAGGGAAGAGGCGCTCGTAGAGCGCGGTGAAGTAGTCGTCGGTCATCGAGGCGATGAAGTCCATGACCGTTCGCTCGGGCGCGCTTTGCCAGTCGTAGTCGTGGCTATAGTACCCCGCATGGCGACAGACAGGCACGACATGATGGGCGAAGATGGGGCTTGTCTCATCGCCCGAGACAAGGTCGTCGAGCAGGCGTGCGAAGAGGGCCTCGAAACGCGGGGCAATCAACCCCTCGCACTCCCCTCCCACCGAAGGCGTCTCATAAATGAGCTGGTAATTCTCGCGCTTGGCAGCCGCCAGCTCATCGAAGGCCGCCTGCGAGAGCTCGATGTGGTCCTTGCCGTAGGAGTTTTCCACGATGTCGACCGTGAGAGCGGCGATAACCCATGAGTTGTAGGCGCCCACGGCGCCCGTCCTGAACGGCGCACCGGCGTCGAGCAGGCCGGCGAGCTCGGCGTCCTGACGGTCCTTGCCCACGTAGGCGATGATGTCAGACACGCGCACGACGCAGCCTTCGAGCGTGGCGGGCGCAAGCGTGTGAATGAAGTCGCGGCCCTTCTCATGGCAGGCCGCGATCGTCTTGTCAAGCTCGGCAAAGCTGGAAAGGCCCGATGTGCGCAGCACGCGCCGCTCGTACTCGCCGTTGTGACAGAGGGCCCCGTCGAGAGTCTGCAGCGTGAGGTTGCGCCCGTAGATGCGGTCCATGACCTCGACGCTATGGACGTTGTGCGCAAAGTGCAGGCCGGTGCGCGCGTGATACACCTCGTCAAGGCAGCGCTCGCCGGCGTGGCCGAAGGGCGTGTGGCCAATGTCGTGGGCAAGGGCTATGGCCTCGACAAGGTCGAGGTTGAGGCCCAGGGGACGCGCGATGTCGCGGGCGATGCGGCTCACGAGCTGCACATGCTGACCGCGCCGCGTGATGTCGTCGTTCTGGCGAAACGAGAAGACCTGCGTCTTGCCGGCATAGCGGTTGTACACAGGCACATTGAGCGTCTTTTCGATGTCGCGGACAAAAGCAGGGCGCATGAGCGTCTGCTCGTCGCGCGCGGCGGGAACGCGCCGCAGGGCCGCGGCGTCGGGACAGCGCCACGGGCTCACGCGGCCGTGAGCGTAGTCGTCGGCAATCTGGGCCGCCAGTTCCTCGCTCAAAGAGAGCGGTGCGTCATACATGTCGTCTTGCCTCCCGGCGCCCAATGGCTGCCTGTCTTGTGGCGTATACGCCGCATTGCCAACATTTGGGATTCTACAAGTCCTCTTGAAGGTTGTAATGGTCTATTATGAAAACCCTGTAAACACGGGCAGTCCACCCGCACACGAGACTGTCAGACTCCAAGTGACGAGGAGCTATCACATGGCCAACGAAGGCAGCTTCGAGGCAAGCCTCAAGCGCAGCAACCAGATCAAGGAAGACCTTGCCCTGCACCCCGAGAACTACCGCATGCTCACGGGCGACCGTCCCACGGGCCGTCTGCACCTGGGCCACTACTTTGGCACCATCCGCGAGCGCGTGCGCCTGCAGGACATAGGCGTCAACACGATGGTGCTCATCGCTGACTACCAGGTCATCACCGACCGCGACACCACGGCCAATATCCAGGACAACGTGTACAACATGGTCATGGACTACCTGGCCTGCGGCATCGACCCCGCCAAGACGCCCATCTACACGCACTCGGCCATTGCCGCTTGCAACCAGCTCATGCTCCCCTTCCTGTCGCTCGTGACCGAGGCTGAGCTGCAGCGCAACCCCACCGTCAAGGCTGAGATGGAGGCCTCGGGCCACGCGCTCACCGGCCTTCTGCTCACCTACCCCATCCACCAGGCCTGCGACATCCTGTTCTGCAAGGGCAACGTCGTGCCCGTGGGCAAGGACCAGCTGCCCCACATCGAGGCCACGCGCCTTGTTGCACGCAGGTTCAACGAGCGTTACGGCCAGGTCTTCCCCGAGCCCGAGGCGCTGCTCACCGACGCCATCGAGATTCCTGGTCTGGACGGCCGCAAGATGAGCAAGTCCTACGGCAACGCCATCTCCCTATCCATGACCGAGGAGGAGACGGCCAAGCGCATCAAGAAGTCCACGACCGACGCCGACCGCAACATCTACTTCGACAAGGAGATGCGCCCCGGCGTGTCGGCCCTCCTTACGACCGCGGCGCTGTGCACCGGCCGCAAGGAGACCGAGATCGCCGAGGAGATCGGCGACGGCGGCTCGGGTACCCTCAAGAAGTACGTCACCGAGGCCGTCAACGGCTACCTCGCCCCCATCCGCGAGCGTCGTCGCGCCTATGAGCAGGACCTCGACTACATCAAGGACGTCATCCACGAGGGCAACAAGCGCGCCAACGAGATCGCCGACGCCACCCTTGACGAGGTCCGCGCCGCCATGGGCATGGTGTACTAGGCTTCTTGACGTCGACGAGACCGTCATCGGCCGCGCACCTCAACACCTAACGCAAAAGGCTCCCAGGGTCAAACCCTGGGAGCCTTTTTCATGCCTGGAATATGCGGGAGGCCGTCCTACTCGGCAGCCTTCTCCTGGGACTCGCAAGCCTCGGGAGCAGGGGCCTCGACCGCGGTCTCCTCAACGACGGGAGCCTCGGGTGCGGGCTGCTCGGCGACGGGAGCGGCCTGAGGCGCCTCGACAGCGGGCGTCTCAGCTGCGGGCGTCTCGACAGCAGGCGTTTCAACAGCGGCAGCAGCCTCGGCAGCGGGGGCAGCCTCGACCTCGGCGGCCGGAGAGATGACCTTCAGCGGCACGTTCTCGGTGGCGCTCACCGGCTGCAGGTGCACCTCGACCTCGAGGTCGTGCTCAGTGAGGTCGACGACCTCGGTGAACGACTTGCGGCTGGGAGCGGTGACCTTGAGGGTGTACTTGTCCTTGCCGGCGCCGATGACGGCCAGGCCGTCCGAACCGGTGCTGGCAAACTGGGCCTTGCCCGTACCCTCGACCGGCTTGAGCTCGCAACGGGCGCTGCGCTGGGGCTTGCCCGTCTTGTCGTCGATGACGCAGATCTTGAAGTTGCGCTCCGGTGGGATGCGTGCCACGAAGCTGAACTTGTGCGAGGCACGCTCGTGGGGCGTGTCCATGCCTTCGGGGATGAAGCGCGCCTCCCAGCGATGCAGCTTGGCGTCCGTGGGTGCAACGGCGGTGAGCTTGTCCCACCACAGGGTCTCGCGCGGCGCCTCGGGCTCATGGAGCCTGCCCTCGGCGACAACCTTCTCGTCAGCGTCGACGATCTGGATCTTCTGGCCACCCAGGGCGCAGCCGCTCGAGCAGCTCACGCCGACGCACACCTCGATGGGCTGGCCGACCCACACAGGCGCAGTGACGCCCCACGTGGAGACGGCGACATGGTGGGGCTCGACGGTGAACTCGAGGAGCATGTCGCGCTCCTCGTGCGGGTTCTTGAACGCGGGGCCGCCGTCCTCGGGCATCGGGAGCACGCGAGGCTCGTAGTGCACGACATACTGGTACTTGCCGGGCTCGGCGGGCATGGTGAGCGGAATCGCCTCGCTCACAGCAAGCTCGCCTTCCTGCGTGACGAACTCCACGTCGGCGACGTTCTCACCCAGGATGGTGGAGAGGTTCAGCTTGTCGCCCACCAGGTCGCAACCGCTCTCGCAGGTGCCGAAGACCACGAGCGAGCACGAGTCACCGACATAGAGCTTCTCAGGCACGCCGTCGATGTCGAAGAACACCTCGTGACCCTGGCCGTCGAGCTTGGTGGGTATCTTTTCTTCCTTCAGGCCCTTGACGTCGACCTCGGCCTGCTTGCCGTCTGCCATATACAGCTCCTCCTTGAATCGCGTATGCGCGGACTCGTGAACCAATGCCTACAAGGTTACCCCAAAACTGCGGGAATGATGCCGCCAGAGAGAATCTCGTCGAGGGCGTTTTCGTCCAAAACCGGCACGCCGAGCTCGCGGGCGCGCGTGAGCTTCGAACCGGCGGCCTCGCCCGCCACGACATAGGACGTCTTCTTGCTGACCGAACCCGACACCTTGGCACCGTATGCCTTGAGCTCTTCGCCTGCCTGCTCGCGCGTACGGCGCTCGAGCGTTCCCGTGAGCACGAACGTGAGACCCGCAAGCGTCTGGGGCTTCAGCTTGCGGCTGGCGCCCTCAAGCTGCACGCCGGCCTGACGCAGACGCTCGATAACGGCAAGGTTGTCGGGCACGCGCAGGAAGTCATGGACGCTCTGGGCAATCTGGGGCCCCACGCCGTCGACACAGGCGATGTCGTCGACGCCGGCAGTGGCAAGCGCCGTAAGGGAGCCAAAGGCGTCCGCAAGGGCCTCGGCAACCGTCTTGCCCACATGGCGCATGCCCAGGCCGAACAGGACACGTGAGAAGGGCTTCTCACGGGATGCCTGGATGTTGGCAACCGCCTTCTGCGCCGTGGTGAGGCCGACAAGGACGGGGTCGCCCTTCTCGTGGTCTTTGGACTTGGAGGCATACACGCGGCCGGTGGGCAGCGCAGCCACCTGCTCGACAGTGAGGCTATAGAAGTCGGCCACGTCGCGCACCAGGCCGCTCTCAAGAAGCGCGGCAACGAGCTTCTCCCCCACCACCTCGATATCCATGACCGGGCGGCTCACCCAATGCAGCAGTCGCTCGGAAGCCTGCGCGGGGCAGTCGATGGAAACGCAGCGATACGCCACCTCGTCGCCTTCGTGCATGACGGGGCTGCCGCAGCTCGGGCAGTGGGTCGGCATCTCGAACAGCGCGGCATCAGCCGGACGAAGGCTGAGAACAGGACCCACGACCTCGGGGATGACGTCGCCGGCCTTGTGGACCACCACAGTGTCACCGACACGCACGTCCTTGCGGCGAATCTCGTCGATGTTGTGCAGCGTGGCACGAGCGATGGTGGAACCGGCCACCACGACGGGGTCGAACTCGGCGACCGGGGTGAGAACGCCGGTGCGCCCCACCTGCACCGCAATGTTGCGCAGGACGGTCTGGCGCTCCTCGGGCGGGAACTTGAACGCCGTGAAGAAGCGCGGGGCACGGGCCGTGAAGCCCAAGGCATGTTGGTAAGCAAAGGAATCAACCTTCACCACGACACCGTCGATGTCGTAGGGCAGGCCGTCGCGCTTGCCGAGGGCCTCCGCACAGAACTCGTGCACCTCGGCAGCGCCATGGCAACGCTTGAGGTTGGGGTTCACCGAGAAGCCTGCCATGCGCTCCCAGGCGAGGAAGTCCCACTGGCAGTCGACGTCGACCGAGTCCATGTCGGCAAGGGCATACATGAAGGTGGCCAGGTCGCGTACAGCCGTGATCTTGGGGTCTTTCTGGCGAAGAGAGCCGGCGGCGGCGTTGCGCGGGTTGGCAAAGGGGGCACGACCTGCCTCGTCGTTCTGCTCGTTGAGACGCACGAACGACTCTTTGGGCATAAAGACCTCGCCGCGCACCTCGATCGAGCCGTTGGGTGCGCTCACATGCGCCAGAGCCTCGTCGGACAGGCGCGCGGGCACGTCCTTGATGGTGCGCACGTTGAGCGTGACGTCCTCGCCCATGACGCCGTCGCCGCGCGTTGCCGCGCGCACGAGCATGCCGTTCTTGTACGTAAGGGCGATACCCAGGCCGTCTATCTTAAGCTCGCACACATAGGTGGGGGCGACGCCCAACTCGCGCTCGGTGCGCTCGAGCCACTCATCGAGCTCGTCGAGGTTCATGACGTCGTCGATTGAGTACATGCGCGCGGCATGCGGCACGCTGTCGAACTGTCGGGCGACGTAGCCTCCCACATGCTGGGTGTAGCTCTGAGGCGTCACGACCTCGGGATAAGCAGCCTCCAAATCGCGCAGCTCATGCACGAGCTTGTCGAAGGCGGCATCGGTGATCTCGGGATCGTCGAGCGCGTAATACCTGTAGGCATGGTAGTCAAGCTGGCGGTTGAGCTCGGCGGCACGGGCAAAGGGGTCGAATCCCGGCTCAGCCCCGCGAACCGGGGCGGTGCCGGCAGCCTCGGGAGTCACCTCGCCAGCCTCGTCGAACAAAGACGGCGTGGAAGGTGCTTCAGTTGAACGTGACATACGCTGCTCCTTGCTTGCCCGACTCGGCAAGTCACATACCCTGTTGACGGCTGCACATTCTACCGCGACCAAAGCAAGCGGCAAAGGCAGCCTGGTCGCCGCACGTGGGGGCAACACACAGAAACGACGTGCTAGAGGGCTTAGACCTCAGCAGCTTCTCCGCCCTCGGCCACGTCGGTGGCAAGCGCGCGAGCACCCTTGGTGGAGAAATACTCCTTCTTCGCGATGGCGCGCACGATTGAATTGCGCACGCCCGAGAAGGGAACGCCCTCGACGACATAAAAGAAGATTTGACCCTTGGCGCCATAGGGCGTGATGGAATCGAAGAACACCTTGGGCTCCATCCCCTCCTCGGTGCGCAAACGGTCGCCTGCAGCCTCCTTGACGGTCTTGAGCAGGTCGGCTGCGACCACATCGGGGTCGTAGCCGAGCTCCATCGTGAACTCGAGGGTCGCCTGCGACTCGCTGGAGGCAGGAAGCTGATGAACCGAGGTGGTGTTGAGCACCGAGTTGGGGATGACGATGCGCTCGTCAAGGCGGTTCTCCACCACAGTGTGGCGCATGGTGACGTCCACAACGGTACCCGTGACACCCGCAATCGTCACGTAGTCGCCCGGCTGGATGACACGGCCCACCATGAGCATGAAGCCACCGAAGATGTTTGAGATGGTGTCTTTCAGGCCCAGCGAGATGACGACCGAGGTCACGCCCAGTGCGGTGATGAATGCGGTGGGCTTGATGCCAAAGACGGGCTCGAGCACACAGATGAGCGCCATCGACCACACGATGACGCGCACGAAGTTCACGATAATGGATGCGGCCGGCAGGCTGTCGAAGTTGGCAATCAGGCGATGAATGAGCTTGCTGAGAAGATGCTGCACAAGAAACGCCAGCGCCGCGATGATGCACAGAAAGAGTGCTCGGATAGCGATGATCTCAGGATACAAACCAAAGATAAGTATCTGTCCCGAGTCATCTGTAGAAATAAAGGAGAGGCTCTCCATCAGCACGCTTCCAAGACCTTGCAGCATCTCGCCCATACGGTGCGTCCCTTCACTCGCAACAGTCATCGCAAACGACCAGCTAAACAAAAACAGGCGAGAGTCTTTCGACTCTCGCCTGTTTAATCTCCAATGGTGGAGATGAGGGGATTCGAACCCCTGACCCCTTGACTGCCAGTCAAGTG